>JBBQAC010000298.1:0-4984 GCA_038315915.1 Phormidesmidales cyanobacterium | reverse complement strand
GCTGCGTGGCCAGGACAAAATTTCGGATGCAAATATCACAGAGGCCCTGCGAGAAGTCAGGCGCGCCCTGCTAGAAGCCGATGCTAACTTAGATGTAGTCAAAGGCTTTGTCGCCGATGTCAAAGAAAAAGCGCAGGGGGCAGGGGTCGTCTCCGGCGTTCGGCCCGACCAGCAGTTTATCAAAATCGTCTATGACGAGCTGGTCGAGACAATGGGCGACACTAATGTGCCCCTGGCCGACGCCGAAAACAAACCCACTGTTGTCTTGATGGCAGGCTTGCAAGGTACGGGTAAAACTACCGCTACTGCCAAGCTAGCCCTACACCTGCGCAAACAGAATCGTAGCAGCCTGCTGGTGGCGACTGACGTTTATCGCCCAGCGGCTATCGATCAGCTACTCACACTGGGTAAGCAAATCGACGTCCCCGTCTTTGAAATCGGCGCAGATGCGAATCCGGTAGAAATTGCGCGTCAGGGTCTGGCTAAAGCCAGAGAAGACGGCGTCGATACCGTGATCATAGACACGGCAGGCCGGCTGCAAATTGACACCGATATGATGGCCGAACTGGCCCAAATCAAAGAAGTTGTACAGCCCGATGAAGTGCTGCTAGTCGTCGATGCCATGACTGGTCAGGAAGCAGCCACTCTCACCCGCACCTTCCACGATGAAATTGGTATCACCGGAGCCATTCTTACCAAAATGGACGGCGACTCACGCGGCGGCGCGGCCCTGTCGGTAAGGCGAATTTCGGGTCAGCCGATCAAATTTATTGGTGTGGGCGAAAAAGTCGAGGCGCTCCAGCCTTTTTATCCCGACCGGATGGCCTCGCGCATCCTGGGCATGGGCGATGTGCTCACGCTGGTTGAAAAAGCTCAGGAAGATGTAGACATCGCCGATGCTGAAAAGCTTCAAGAGAAAATTCTCTCAGCCAAGTTCGATTTCAACGATTTCTTAAAACAGACTCGCCTGATGAAGAACATGGGCTCTCTAGCGGGAATTATGAAACTGATTCCTGGGATGGGCAATAAGCTCTCTTCTGATCAGCTTCAGCAAGGAGAGCAGCAGCTGAGACGCTGTGAAGCCATGATCAACTCCATGACCATGGAAGAACGACAAAATCCTGAGGTGCTGTCGGGTTCGCCCAGTCGCCGCCGCCGGGTGGCGAAAGGCGCAGGCTACGGTGAAAAAGAGGTCAGCAAGCTGGTTACCGATTTCCAGCGGATGCGCACGCTGATGCAGCAAATGGGTCAGGGCAACATGGGACTTCCTGGCTTTGACGGCGGCTTCCCAGGAATGGGCGGCAACCCGATGGGGGGTAGTCCGATGGGCGGCAATTCGATGGGCGGCAGGCAAATGCCCGGATGGCGCGGTGCTTCGGGCAGCAGCAAGAAAAAGAAAAAGCAAAAAAAACGAAAGGGATTTGGCTCCCTATAACTCAAAGCAATGAAAAAGCTTCTGCGCAACGGACTGATGATAACGGGCATTTGGCTAAGCTTAGCCAGTACAGCAGCAGCCCTCCCCGGTCAATCAGTTCAAGAGGCAGAAGCCTGGATGCAGGCACATCCGACTCTGCGGGCGACGCCCGGGGAAAGACTTTCTTTGCGCCGCAATGATACGCCTTCTCGTCGCTACACTTTTCATGGCTCTATTTTCGGCCCTGGCAGCAGTTCGGGTGAGAGTCTCCTACTGCGCAGAAATTCTGAGCAGCCCAGAGTCGTGCGCTCTGAGAAATTTACGCTGGTCGATATTGTCAGCGGCGTGAGTATTGCGCGGCTGGAGGATGCTTTGCGAACGCTGTATGGGGCTGAGGTGTTTGCAGATTACCGGCGATCGCAGTCCGTCCTGGTATACTCCCCCGGCCATCCTGAAGATCGGGGCACTCAACGCGCCGCCCGCGCTCAGCTATTTGAAGGCGAGCTTTATGCTTACGTAATTGAAGTCATGCCCAATCCCGATGGCACCATTTCTACTGGGGGCATGACCGTCATGCTGAAGGAAGATATTCCAGCCCTCCAAGAAGCGCTGCGCAGCCGCGAGATTGACCGACGAGAATTTGCAGATCCAACCGCTGGGCCTGCGGTAGAGCAGGGTGATGCGCTAAGCCGATTAAGGCAGAGGTAGCGACCCAACCCAGCCAGAAATAAGGGGTCTAAAGCTGTGTAGACGCGCTTCTAATCCGCTGAGATCCAGCCCTATTTCGTTGCGTGCTGGACGGCAGAGTCTGTGGCTGAAAAGAGTGTGAATTCTACACCAGCTGTGCGGACGGTTTGAGCGATCGCCGCCTCCCCAAATCTACCGATCGTTATCGGCCCGCTATCGACCCGAGCACAAAGTTGGGCAAATTAGCGGTAGGTAACTTGTCCAGCATTTTTTCGGAGAGGTAAAACATATATGGGCGCGCAGCATCCAATACAGGACTGTTGGCTGGCTGTAAACCTTTCTGGCATTGTGCCTGGGATGGGGCAGTGCTACGGCCAGCAGTGGACTAAGGGACTGGTAATTATGGGCGTTTTTTTGGCTGTGATTAGCCATGCCCTATGGTCGCTGCTGTCGGCTGAAGGCGATACCATTCGAGCTTTTTGGCTATTAGGGGCGGCGGCCTGTATCTACCTGTCAAACCTTTGGGATGCTTTTGCGACAGCGGGTCGTCCGCTGCATCCAATGGGTAATAAGCGGCAAGGGCGAGATGTGTGGTACGGCGTTTTCCTCTCACAAATTCTGCCGGGACTCGGACATCTATACCTGAATAAGGCAGTGATGGGCAGCGCGTTTTTACTCGTCGGGGCTGGACTGGCAATGTTGGCAAACTACCAGCCGGTGCTCCTGCCAATAGCTTGCGCAGTTTGGTCAATAGCGGGGTACCATGCCTACCGCACAACACCGCTCTCTACAGGTAGGGACTACAGCCGGTCTGGTCGAATGCTGATGGTTGTGATTGTGGGGGGGCTATTGCTGCGATTGGCGATTGGCAGCCTGCCGATGTGGATAGATCGCTCGGTAATGCAGTGCATCGTCCCGAGTGAGTCGATGGTGCCCACACTTCAGGTAAATGATCGAATTTTTGTCAGTCGCGATGGCGGAGCCTCCGCAGGGAATCACCACTACCAGCCACAGACCAAAGACATTATCGTCTTTACGGTGCCCCCCAAAGCCATTGAGATGCTAGATGCGGAACCCGATGCTTTATTTGTCAAGCGGGTGGTGGGCCTGCCAGGACAGCAAGTTGAAATTCATGACGGCCAGGTGTGGATCAACCGAGCGCCGCTGATCGAAAGCTACGTCAATGCGCCGCCCGCCTATCAGTGGGGGCCTGCTGTGGTTCCAAGCGATACTTATTTTGTCCTGGGTGACAACCGCAATGAGAGCGGCGATTCGCACGTGTGGGGGTTTCTCCCAAGAGCGAATATTGTTGGAAAGGCGTATAAGATTTACTGGCCAGCCGCGCGGGTGCGTTCGCTCCAGCGTTGACCTCGTCAAATCACTTCAGAGGATGACCCCAGCCGTCTGACAGCCTTACCTCTAACCCAGCGATACCAGCTATGCAGAGGGCTAAACAAGCTAGCCATGTACAGCGTCATCTCACTAGCAGCCACGGTATCGGTAAATACCTGATGACGATAGCGCAGCAGATGTCGCAGAATTTTCCTAACATCGTTGACTGCATAAGGCAGCACCATTAGCGGCCTCTTCCAGGGGGAAAAGCTGAGCATTCGCGTATGGTAGCGGCTCAGCCCGATACCCCGAAAGAGCTTCACCAAATACGTCCGAGTCAGCCGACTTCCTGGAATCTCATGGTGCATTCGCATTTTGGCGTTATACCAAATAGGCCAGCCTGCCCGCTGAATGCGCAATACTACTTCGAGGTCTTCACCGGCTTCTCTCTCACCAAACTTTTCAGCTAAAGTCCTTTCCTCGGGCACATTATCTAGCCAAGCCTGCCGCCGCACGACTAATCCGGCTCCTGGCGGCAAGATCTTAGCTTCAGGTCGATAAGGTATGGACTCTGGGCCGCGATCAGTTAGCGCCAGGAACGATGCGATGCGCTCGAAATGTGCTGGCGGCGGAGATGTAAATTTGCCGTAAATACGGCTACCGAATGCGCCTACTTCAGGACGCTGCTGAGCAAAATGATAGGCCGAACGCACCCAGTTGATCCAGGGCCAGTTGTCATCATCTAAATAGCCAACCAGCGGGCTATGGGCAACTTTAGTCCCATGGTGACGCGCAAACCCTGCCCCTTGCCGTGGCTCAAATTCATAGCGCAAAGGCACGGTCGGGAGCCAATTGGCCTGATATTGCTGTATGACCGCCCGAGTATTGTCGGTGCTATTGTTGTCTACTACGATGATTTCCCAAACAATATCGTCAATACCGATTTGGCAGCGCAAACGATCCAGCACCGCGCTAATACGGTTAGCCCCATTGTAAGTAGCAATCACCACCGTAAAGTCGGAGGTAAGACGATCTGGGAAAAGATGCCTCAAAACAGACCCTAAGTTGCGAGCTTCAGGCGTTTGCTGCTTTCTGCCCTGGGAAAGTGCATGATTAGTAGCTTTTGAGAAAGTCACTATAAATCAGAGAAAGAGGATATAGCATCGAATATCTTCAAAGGACATAAGCTCCGTTGAAGTGTGTACATACTATCCAAACCTTCCCAGAAGTAGCAAGCTTAGCACTGCGAGCCGTAGCTAAAGTCGAAAGAGCTGGGTCAACGCCGGCACTCAACAGCTTTGGGTGATATCTGTAGGATTGAACAGTCCAAAAACTGCTCAATTTCTGTTCATTTCAGTGATAGACGGCGTAGAAAACTTTTGGCTAAAGAGCGAATACGAGTCTTTGATGTAGTTAGTTTAAAGATTCTGAGCAAGCAGGTACAGATATTTTGGGTTGGCAGACTAACATCGTATAACTGCTATTACAGTGATCGAGATCAATACGTTTTTCGCAAAACTGTGGTTTGCGACCGATTTTGCCAGTTCTCTC
>JBBQAC010000261.1:0-5985 GCA_038315915.1 Phormidesmidales cyanobacterium | reverse complement strand
ATCGTTTTTAATCATGCTCAGGTCGCTGTGGCAAATACCACAGTATTCCACCTCGATTTCGACTTCGGTGCGGCCCAGGGAGCCAGGGTCGTAGGTAAAAGGCTTGAGCTTTTCACCGGCAGCATGGACAGCGTAAGCTTTTATCATGGTCTTTTCCTTTAAGAGACACAATTTAGTCTAGAGGAGAATGGAAGAGTTGGAGGCTTGGGCGAGCTAACAGTTAGTAAGTGCTGTACCGATGAAGAGGGGCTGACTTCTCTTGAAGACATCTCACAAACGAATGACAATATCTCCCAGCTACTGAAATTGGGCAAATATGTACACCTGGTTTCAACTTTTCCTGGTGAATCTCGCTCAAAGCTGCACTAGGCTGTCGCTTTGCGTGTCTGCTTTTGCTGACTTTACCGATCGCCTTGGCCTTGAAGGCTGTGAATCTGACCGATGATCGGTTTTATCAGCGCTGTGCGACCCATTCAGCGAAGAGATTAGCTTTCATTTTGAGAACTTTCGTTAAACGTCGTATGTTCCAAATTCTCTTGCAAAATGTTGAGTACGACCTGCGGGTCAGTGGATTTTTGCATCTCATTGGCTTCCCAGTCATAGCGCTTTTTGACTGAGGGTAAGTCTGTTCGGAGTTCTTCTAATAGCTCGATAACCTTGGCAATTTTTTGCTCATTGAGCAGGTTGATCTGTAGCACGAGGTGCGATCGCTGCTCTGAAATTTTGTCCTGCCGGGTTTGGCGCACCAGTACGCCAGTGGCAATCAACAGCGAAGAGACATCTATACCCTGGTTGGCCAAGCTCAAAATAGGGAGGTTCCAATTCACCCAGTCAGCCTCTATCAGGCGACTAGCTAGCCACCAGGATATAAAAAACAGCAGCTGACAGTACAAGAACTGAGGGCGTCCGAATGCGATCGCAATTTTGACCAGAATTCGCTCGTGCAGCGGCACGTCACGTTCTTGATCTACCTGTAGCCCAATGACTTTCTCGATGTTCTTGATGACTGCATCGGGCAAAGGGTATTTCTGCCCGTTGATGAAGATAGACCCTGGGTGTTTTTTATCCTCTGAGCCGTCAGCCTTTAGAAGCGTGCTCATGCCTTGTGTCCCTGGTTGCGATAGGCCATTTGGTTCACTCTACTGTAAGGGAGTGTAAGGGAGTGTAAGGGAGGATGGCTATCGATCAGGTATTTGCTGACTACGCAGCGATCGCCAGTCCGCTTCCTAAGACGTCTTCATAGAATTTTTCGAGCTGACGGGTTGAGGCTTCCCAGCCCCAGCGTTCGGCTTCTACTCGCGCATTTTGGCGGAGCAGTTCGCGCTCTGCTTTCATGCCGAGGAGCTTTTGAGTCGCAGCGATCGCGCCTTGCTCATCTGCCGGGTCAAACATAAAGCCGTTGACGCCATTGGTGACGATATCGGGAATGCCACCCGCGTTGGCGGCGATCACCGGACAGCCAGCGGCCATCGCTTCGAGCAGGACAAGCCCAAGGGTTTCGGTGCGCGAAGGGAATATAAAGGCATCGGCAGAGGCGTAGGCTGCGCCGAGTTCTTCACCGCCCAGGTAACCTACGAAGTTAGTCGGTGTCCCCGCAAAGTGCTTTTCGAGTTCTTCGCGGTGGGGGCCATCTCCCACTAAAGCTAGCCGAGCACCGGGAATAGATTCGAGGACGGGCTTGATTCGGTCAATTTCTTTTTCGGCAGAGAGACGACCAATGTAGATGAGGATGGGCGCGTCGGGGTGGCCTTCGGTGAGGCGCGATCGCATGTCATCGCTGCGCAAATCAGGCCGAAAGAGTGCCGTATCAACCCCACGCTGCCACACTTCTACTCGCTCAATATCGTGCTCAGTCAGCTCCTGCTGCATCGCAGTAGAGGTACAGAGATTGATCGCGGCCTGATTGTGCATGGCCTTTAGCAATTCCCACAGCACCCCTTCCAACATGCCAAGGTTGTAGTGTTCCAAATACTTCGGCAGGTGAGTATGGTAAGAAGCCACCAGCGGCACTTCGAGAGATTTGCTGTAATAAATGCCCGCTAGCCCCAGCACTGCCGGGTTCACCACGTGAATCAGATCGGGCGCGAAGTCTTCAATGGCTTCGCGAATCGAAGGGCGAGGAAGCGCTAGCTTAAGCTCGGGGTACAGCGGCAAGGGAAAGCCAGAAACCCCCTCTACTCGGGCTCCTTTGTATTCAGTTAGGCCACCTTCAGGGCAGAATATGCAAACCTCATTACCGAAGTTTTGCAGGTGCTCGACGGTGTGTTTCAAGCGAGTGACAATCCCGTCAACTTTGGGGAGAAAGGTCTCTGTAAAAATTGCAATTCGCATAGGTACAGCAGGGCAGAAGTGACGTGAAAAGAATGCTTGGCGGCGCTAAATGGGTTCTAACCTGAGATTACGACTGAAGGCAACCCTCTGTAGGGCACTTGACGAAATCGCGGCAAAGCAGATCAACTGTCTCGCGTCAGGACGCGCCTTTGAATCAGCTATTAAAAAAAGGCCAACTTGCAGTAAGAACGTTTGAGCGTCTGAATGCAAATTGACCTTTTTAAGGGGCTTTTAAGCGGGCCACTGAGCTGTTCGGAGCGGATGTCTTATTCAGTTGTGACTGAGATAAGTTCACCCTATAGAACAGATTTAGCGATGCCAGCTCACAGTCGGTAAAATCTGTTTTTGGTTGACGCGATGCTTGTACTTGACGGCCATGTTCAGCAGCGAATCTAACAGCGAATCGGAAAGCAAATGAGGCTCTAAGCCCAGGTCAATCAGCTTGGTATTTTTGGCATTGAAGTAGTGCTCTTCAGCCTCAACCCGAGGGTTGTCGAGATTCTTTACTTCGATATCTAAGCCCATCGTGACACCCGCCTGCTTGACCATATTGGCCAGCTCATTGATGCTAAACATCTCGGTGAACTGGTTAAAGACGCGGAATTCACCAGCGTCGGCTGGGTTTTCGCAGGCGATTTCGACACAGCGAACCGTATCGCGAATATCGAGCAGGGCGCGGGTCTGACTGCCCTTGCCGTACACCGTCAGCGGATGGCCTACTGCCGCCTGAATGCAGAAGCGATTGAGTGCGGTACCAAAGACGCCGTCGTAGTCGAGCCGGTTAATCAGCAGCTCGTCCATACCGGTTTCTTCAGTCAGCACGCCGTAGACGATGCCCTGGTTGAGGTCAGTAGCCCGCAGTCCCCAGATTTTGCAGGCAAAGTGAATGTTATGGGTGTCGTGGACTTTGCTGAGGTGGTAAAAAGACCCAGGGCTCTTGGGGTAGGGCAGAGTGTCTTTACGGCCATTGTGCTCAATGGTGATGTAGCCTTCTTCAATGTCAATATTGGGCGTACCGTATTCGCCCATGGTGCCCAGCTTAACCAGGTGGCACTCGGGGAAGTGGTCGCGTAGCACATACAGCAGGTTGAGGTTGCCCAGCACGTTATTGGCCTGAGTCATCACCGCGTGCTCACGGTCAACCATCGAGAAGGGGGCCGAGCGCTGTTCGCCGAAGTGCACAACCGCATCGGGCCGGAACTGGAGCATCGACTTCTCAAGGAAGGGGTAGTTGTTGACATCGCCGATAAATAGCTCGATGTCTTTACCCGTCAGATCTTTCCATCGCTGTAGCCGGGACTGAATAGGGGCGATGGGGGTGAGCGTTTCAGACTGGAGTTCCATGTCCCAGAGCCGCCGCACCAGGCTGTCTAGGATCGCGACATCATGACCTTTGTTGGAGAGATAAAGGGCTGTTGCCCAGCCGCAGTATCCATCACCGCCGATTACTAAGACTCGCATGCTGCTTCTTTATGAAACCTTTAATGAATTGTGACCTTTGCTGATGCCCAATTTATCAGGTTTGGGGGCACGGGTGAGTAGTTTCTTACAAAGGAGATAGTGACTCAATTGAGAGATGCTGATGCGAATGGGGCCAAGAGCAACCCGCAGCCGGTGACTCTTAAAGGTTATTGTACAAGGATTTTAAGGTATTTATGCTGACTTAAAAAATGGCTTTTAGCAATATTTTTTACCGGCCAAAAATATTGACCGGAAGAATAAGAGACGTTTAAGGCAGGTTTAAATCTCTGTAGAGAGCTGGCTTTGCTCTATTAAAAAGGCTTCTGCCGCTGGAAAGGGTTTGCTAAAGACAAAGCTACCGCTGGTCAAACTGAAAGACGAGCAGGCTAGTTTCCTGGTCGGGGTCGAAGTTATCGTCGCTCATGATGATCAAGCTCTTGCTGCCGCCCGGTAGGGTGGGGCCAAAGGTCATAGCTTCGTAGTTTTGTAGGGCCACAGGCAGCGTGGCAAAGTCGAGGACAAGCTGTTTGCGAATGGGGCTGATGCCGCTGGTGTCGCCCTGAAGGGAGGCGATCGCACTAATGTCAGTCGCCCCGCCTGAAGCAAGCTGATACAGTTTCAGCGCAAAGCCCTGAAAGCCAAAGGAGCGCTCTAGCCCCAAAAAATGACCGCCCCGATCAAGCACCGCGATTTCTGAGAGGCCATGAAGCACCGCGCCGGTCGGTGCCAAGTCCATTTCGTACAGGTGCTCTGAAATAAAGGTGGTCTGATAAGGGTCGATAGTGTAGTGCAGCAGGCGATTTTTGTAGGGAATGTCGGGGGCAAAGTCCAGGTCTTGCAGCAGCGGGCCTTCGGTAGCGACAAATAGCCGGTAGGGTTCATACACGCCGCCCGTACCAGAAGAAACATTGATGGCGAGCGCTTCAAAGCTGAGATTTTCTTGAACGCCCTGAGTTTGCGTTAAAATCTGGTCTTTATCTGTCTGAGAACTCCCTTCGGCGGCTGAGCTGAGCAGACTGTCGAAGAGGTAGCGCTCGGGTATGGGTAGATTGGTTTTGAGCTGCCCGGTTGACAGATCGTATTCGCCTACAGCCGCCGCGACTTGCCTTCGGGGAGAGCCTTCGCTAGAGATTAATAGCGTATTGCTGGGGGTGAGGGCCATGCCTTCAGGATCGAGCAGGCCGGGGGCGTAAGGGTTGCCCTGGGCATCTTTGAGGTAGGTGACTGCTTCGACGCTGAGCGATGGGCTGGTGAGATCAGTGAGCTTAAAGGTGTAAAAGCGGGGGCGATCGCGATTATCTGAAAGCGCATAAAGGCGATCGCGACCCACATCATAAGCAATGGCAGAAATGCCGCCAATCGGCTCACCGTCAAAGCTTTGCTTGGGTAAAATGGCGCTGCCGATCAGTTCAGTTGAGACATTGAGAAAGAGACGTTCTTCGGCGCTGACCTGGGGCAGAGCGCAGCCGCCAAGCAGGAAGAGGGTCAGCAGACCGCAAACCAGTCCCCGCAAGTATTTTGGCCAGGAGCCGGGAGATAGATCAAAAGACATTGAGCGGCTACGCAAATAAACATCGACATGATTCAAGATAGATTATTTGCGGGGTGAAAGGAGTACAGCGTTGGTTTTGTTAGGCAGGCAGGGATGAATCAGGGCTGGACATATACCGACCGGGTGAAGCCTGCGGCGACCGGGCAGACGGTGCTGGACTATTACACTCAGCGCTACCGGCACTCTAGCCGGGAAGTCTGGCAAAGCCGGATTGATCAGGGGCAAATTTTACTCGACGGGCAGCGGGTAAACGCGCAGACGGAGCTGACCGGCGGGCAGGGGCTGAGCTACTACCGGTTGCCCTGGCAGGAGCCGACGGTGCCGCTCGACTTTGAGGTGCTGTATGAGGATGAGGCTTTGTGGGCGATCGCCAAACCTTCGGGTCTACCCGTACTGCCGGGGGGCGGTTTTTTGGAGAATACGGTGCTGCATCAGATGCGATCGCGCTATTCAAACGAGGCACCTGTGCCCGTGCACCGCCTGGGACGCGGCACGTCAGGCGTGATGCTGCTGGCGAAGTCTCATGCGGCCAGAGAACACCTGTCACGGCAGCTCAGAATCCGCTCCATGCGCAAAATTTACCGGGCGCTGATCGGCCCCACGAATCCTGCCGATTTACCGGCTCAGTTCACCTGCCGGTA
>JBBQAC010000290.1:0-5208 GCA_038315915.1 Phormidesmidales cyanobacterium | reverse complement strand
CCTGCTGCCGAAAACTTCGGTAGTCCTTTCAATTGCTCGCTTACGATAGACTCTAATTGCATTCGGCGTAGTCCCTCGACGTCATTTCTTGTCTGACACTACGCCCTTTTTTCTATTCCCGCGCTTTTTTTCGTTCACCCTGCTCTATGACGTTCGATTGACGCATAGATCCATAAGTGAAATAGCCTGGTTTAATGAAGACATACCCGCAACCGTTTGTAGGGTTTGACGCTCCTATATAGCCAGTTTCGCTGGCCGAGCAATCACGATGCCCCGTTCGATTAAAGTTCATCCAGGCTACGCGGATACTGTCCGAATTGCGGTGAAGCGCAATGGGTTTCAGACTCAACGCGCCCTGGCTGAGCGGGCGGGTTATTCCCTGGCGACGGTAAAGAAATTTCTAGGCGGTAAGCCGGTTGATTTCGCGACGTTTACAGAGCTGTGCGACACGCTGAGTCTGGACTGGGAAACGATTGCTGATTTGGGCAATCGCCCGCCTGCCAATCTGGCTGCTGAGCCCTCTGCACCGCCACCAGCCCAAGCGCTCAGAAGATCTCAAGACTGGGGAGAAGCCATCGATGTACCGCTTTTTTATGGTCGCGAGCAGGCGCTAGCAACGCTGGAATCATGGATTTTGGGCGATCGCACCCGCTTAGTCGCGCTCTGTGGCCTCGGCGGTGTCGGTAAAACCACCCTCACTACGAAACTTGCCCATCGAATTGCAGATCGCTTTGACTACCTTATCTGGCGCAGCCTCAAAAATGCACCGCCTGTGCAGGAAACCCTCAAAAATCTGTTGAACTTTTTTCTAGAGCAGCCCGACATTAGCCTGTCTAGAAATGAGGCCGCTGACACCTTAGATGCCCAGCTCCGGCAGTTGATTAACTGCGTGCGTGCCCACCGCTGCCTGATTGTATTAGACAATGTGGAGCCGCTGTTTGAAGAAGGCGATCGCGCAGGCACCTACCGAGCAGGCTACGAAGGCTATGGCGATCTGTTTAAAACAATCGGAGAAACTGCCCACAATAGCTGCCTGATCATGACCTCGCGTGAACTCCCGACAGAAATTACCCTCCAAGCGGGTGATTCGCTGCCGACTCGCTGTTTTCAGCTCTCCGGCCTCACAGAATTCGACGGTCAAAAACTTGTGACAGCTATCGGTGAGCTAACGGGCACCGCACTAGAATGGCAACAACTTATTCAAGCTTACAACGGCAACCCCCTCGCACTCAAAATGATTGCGGCTGCCGTGAGAGATTACTTTGACGGTGACATTGCTAGTTTTTTAGCACTCTCTCAAGAAGACTCTCTCCTCTTTGGCGATATCCGGCAGTTGTTGGTACGACAAATCAGTCGTTTGACGCCACTAGAAAAAGACATCATGTACTGGCTGGCTATCAATCGGGAACCGGTGGCCTGGAAAACGCTTCAGGCAGATTTTGCAAAAACAGTGCCCCTCAACCAAGTTCTACAGGCTATTGACTCTTTAGAACGCCGCTCTTTGATCGAAAGGGATCGATCTACCATCACCCAGCAGGCGGTGATTATGGACTATTTTACGGGCGAGCTGATCGAGCAAATCTGTCACGAAATTAGCCATCAACAGTCAGACTTTTTGCATCGCTATGTACTGGTAAAAGCAGATGCGAGAGACTATATTCGCCAGGCTCAAACCCGGCTAATTTTGAGCCCTGTTGTCAAGCAACTGCGTGAAACCTATGCTTCTACAGAAGCCCTAGTAACAGCGCTCAGCGAAAGTCTTTTGGCAGCACGCGCACAGCCCCAAAAAGGCGGCTACGTCGGCGGTAATGTGCTGACCCTTTTACGGCATCTCAACGTAGATCTGACCGGCTACGACTTTTCAAATTTGGCCATCTGGCAAGCCTATCTTCAGGGCATTAACTTACACGATGTGAACTTTACCGGGTCAGATCTTGCTCGGTCTGTTTTCAATCAGCCTTTTGGCAGCATTCGGACAATGGCCTTTAGCCCAGCGGCCAACTCAGCCGTTAATTCAGCCCTTAATCCAGACAGTGCGCTGCTTGCGACCGGTGATACCAACAGTGAAATTTGGCTTTGGCAAACCGCTTCTTCAGCAGTGGCGGGCGATATCAAATCACATATTTCAACCTTTCGAGGGCATCAAAACTGGGTGTGCTCGGTGGCGTTCAGCCCCGATGGAACGCGGTTGGTCAGCGGCAGCGCCGACCGGACAATCAGGCTGTGGGACGTGAGCACGGGTGAGTGCTTAAAAACACTGTCAGGTCATAGCAATTGGGTGATGTCGGTGGCGTTCAGCCCCGATGGGACACGGTTGGTCAGTGGCAGCGCCGACCGGACAATCAAGCTGTGGGACGTGAGCACAGGTAAGTGCTTAGAAACGTTGTCAGGTCATGGTCATGGCGTATGGTCGGTGGCCTTTAGTCCAGATGGAACGCGGTTAATAAGTGGCAGTGCCGACCGGACGCTGAGGCTGTGGGAGGTGAGTACGGGAGAAGCCCTGCAAACCCTCAAAGGGCATGAGCATGGCGTGTGGTCTGTGGCTTTCAGTCCGGATGGGCAACTGATCGCTAGCGGCAGCGCTGACCAAACGGTGCGCCTATGGGACGTGAGCACGGGTGAGTGTCAGCAGACTTTAGTTGGGCATAGCAACTGGGTTTGGAGGGTAGCCTTTAGTCCGGATGGGCAACTGATTGCTAGCGGCAGTGCTGACCAAACGGTGCGCCTATGGAAGGTTAAAAGGGAGACTCAAAGAGAGTCTAAAGCGCGGCAATGTCTGCGAGTACTCTCGGGCCATAGCAACTGGGTATGGTCTGTGGTCTTTAGCCCGGATGGCAATTATTTAATCAGCGGCAGTGAAGATCGCACCCTGCGACTTTGGAGCCGCCGCAGCGGCCAATGCTTGAAAACGTTGCAAGGGAGCAGTAACTGGGTGTGGTCTGTAGCCTTTAGTCCGGATGGTCATACGTTGGCCAGCGGGCAGGGCGATCGCCTCGTTCATCTATGGGCTATGACATCGGGTGATATGACATCAGGTGACATAACATCGGGCGCACCGTCAACAACACTCGCAGGCGCTCAAAACGCGATTTGGTCAGTGACCTTTAGCCCTAATGGCAATCTGTTAGCCAGTGGCAATGAAGACGGTAAGGTACACCTGTGGTCTATTGATTCTGAAAAACACGCCTATCGCAGCTTCTCAGGGCACGCCAAATCAATTTGGTCAGTGGACTTTGATGCTAAGGGCGAAACCATCGCTAGTGGCAGCGCCGACTTGAGCATCAGGCTGTGGGATGTGAAGACCGGGCAGTGCCAGCAGACACTTTTAGGGCACCAGCACTGGGTGTGCTCAGTGGCTTTTCACCCTCAAAAAAATATCCTCGCCAGTGGTTCTTATGATCGCACCATTAAGCTATGGGATTTGGAGACCAGCGAATGCATAGAAACTTGGACGGGCCACACAAGCGGGCTATGGTGCATTGCTTTTTCACCCACAGGAGACTTTTTGGCCAGCAGTAGCATCGACCAAACCATCAGACTTTGGGACGTGAGCACGGGAGCGTGTCAACAGGTATTAAAAGGCCATGAAAACTGGGTAATGGCCGTCGCGATTAGTCCCGATGGCCAGTGGATCGCTAGCGGCAGCGCCGATCATACGGCCAGAATTTGGAGCGCGCACAGCGGCGAGCTGATACATACGCTGACGGGCCATTCCAACAGCGTATGGTCAGTGGCCTTTAGCCCGGATGGCAACCTTCTCGCCAGCGGCAGTGACGATAAAACCATTAGGCTTTGGGCGGTAGAAACCGGCACCTGTGTGAAAACGCTCAAAAATAAAGAACCCTATGAAGGCATGACGATCACCGATGTAGCTGGCTTAACCGAGTCTGAAATATCCACGTTAGAGCAGCTAGGCGCTGTGAAAATGTAGGCGGACATCACACACACTGAGGATCAGTTTTATGACCAGTCTTACAAACAGCAAGCACCCACTCAAACAAGACCAGCTTCGCAACCCATCGCTACCGCCCATTCTTTTAGCGATCGCCATCATTTCACTGGGGCTCACGGTGATCATCGGTGGGGGATTGTTCTTCTTTCCTGAGTTTTGGCAGCCTCGCTGGCTCTGGCCGCTCAAACCTTTTAATACACGCTTTTTAGGAGCTATTTATCTGACGGCGGCAGTGGGTTTTATCAATTTGTTGGCAGGTCAGCGCAGCGCCCTGCCTCGGCTGATTGTGCCGATGCTGTGTGTTTTCACAACCAATGCGCTCATGGTGTCTTGTCTCCAGCTTCAGCAGTTTAATGTCGGGCGGCGAGCCACCGATATTTGGTTTTGGCTATATTTAGCTGACTGTGTCGGCAGTGCCTACTGCTTAGGCTATTACAGGCAGCATACCTTTGGGGGAATGCGGCGACTCCCTAACCTGTGGCCTGTGGGTTTGGGCGTGCAGGCTGGGCTCTTAGGAGCGTATGGATTAAGCCTGCTATTTTTTCCAGTAACGACAGGGAGCGCTTGGCTATGGCCATTAGATACTTTTCATAGTCAATTTTACAGCTCAATGTTTCTGACCGGGGCTGTAGGTGCTGCTATGCTATCGCGCCGAACGACGGCTGTTGAGCTGAGGGCATTAGGGTCTATTCAAATAGCCTTTAGCGCTTTGGTGCTGATCGGGGTTTGGGTAGTGGACAAAGAGATTCGTGTGATCGATTGGAGCCTTTTTGTGAACTGGGCTTGGATGGGTGTGATCGCCCTGCTTGGCATCGTCGGCTTAGGTCTACTTCAGCAGTCACGACAGCTCTAAGAAATTTGAAAAGCGGAAAATTTTCTACGACATAATCCCTGATTGAGAGTTAGTACAAAAAGGAGAGTGACAAAAACCGTGGGAAAGCCCGAAAACTCGTTCAATCTTTGCTCAAGTGTGCGCCTTCCGAATTCTGAAATTGGCGATCGCAACCCATAGTCAAAGGCGTTATTCGGTATGAACCCCAATAAAATCGTTTGTACTATTCAAGGAGTTTTCAACGTTTCCCACACTTTTTGGTGCTCTCCTAGGTAGGCGATCACTCAAGATAGGAACCCACATCCCTTAGCGGAAATTTCCTTGCCGATAGGTCAAAATTTACATCTGTCACGACCCAAGGGGCAGATCGCCTTTGTAAGCCGAGTGAAACTTGGGTGGCTATTTGGTCTCATTTCTCCATAGA
>JBBQAC010000053.1:0-20146 GCA_038315915.1 Phormidesmidales cyanobacterium | reverse complement strand
ACCACAGCTCTTGCTTGCCGACCCAGAGCGATCGCAGAGCGACACCCAAAGCAACGCACAGAAGCAAGAAGAGATCGAGCGCCCCAATTGGTTTGGCCGGTACCGGCTCCGGGCCAGCCACAGCGCTTATGTTAGGGCGGTTCATGGCATTACTCTCTCAACTGTTCAGGATCTGATGGTCAAAATTCTAAGCGGGTCAGCGATGGATAGACTGTCTGTTTTGCTCAATCGGGCGCGGTTCAAGCTGATCTGAGTCGGGACGTTCGTCTATTCCAAACGTATCGCGCACCAAGTACAGTGGCCGTCCTTTCACCTCTTCGTACACCCGTCCCAAATATTCACCCAAAACGCCGAGGATCACCATCTGCAACCCCCCCAAAAACAGCACCGCCACCATCAAAGAGGCGTAGCCCGGCACATCAATGCCAAACAACAGAGTACGAAACAGTAAAAAAGCCCCGTATAAAAAAGAAATTGTGGCGAAGATGATCCCGACATAGCTCCATATCCTCAGCGGCGCTACGCTAAACGAAGCAATCCCGTCGATGGCAAAATTCCATAGCCGCCAGTAATTCCATTTGGTTTCGCCGCTGTAGCGGGGCTCCCGGTCGTACATCACTTCACTCTGACGATAGCCCACCCAGGCAAACAGCCCTTTCATAAATCGGGTGCGCTCGGGCAGCAGCTTTAGCGCCTCGACCACTCGCCGATCTAGCAGCCGAAAGTCTCCCGTATCACGAGGGATGGGCACTTTGCTCATGCGCTCCATTACCCGGTAAAAGGAGTTGGCCGTCGCCCGCTTGATCCAGGTTTCGCCCTGCCGCGATCGCCGCTTGGCATACACCACATCGTAGCCCTCTCGCCACTTTGCCACCAGTGCCCCGATCAGCTCTGGTGGATCTTGCAAGTCAGCGTCGATGGGCACCACCGCTGCCCCCTGAGCATAGTTAATACCAGCGGTCAGCGCGAGTTCTTTGCCAAAGTTTCGAGAGAGTGCGACCACTTTAATTCGCGGATTGCGCTGACGGTGCTTTCGTAACCCGATAACCGTGTCATCGTAGCTGCCGTCGTCGACACAGACGATTTCATAGGTACAGCCAAGCTGGTTGAGCACCGCTTCCAATCGCTCAAACAAATAATCGATGTTAGAAGCTTCGCAGTAAAGCGGCACCACCACAGAAATCTCCACAGGTGGTTGAGGGGGTGAAGTGATTTCCATAGAGTCTTTTCTATATTATTCGATGAGTTTTGACTGAGCCTGCGGTTTCATTTTATAAAGACTTGTGGCCCAAAGATCTGTGGCATATTATCGATATCGCTATTTGTACACTGGTTGTACCTGGGCAGTGCATTTACTTCAGAGATACT
The DNA here is from genome assembly GCA_038315915.1 of Phormidesmidales cyanobacterium. Lineage (GTDB taxonomy): Bacteria > Cyanobacteriota > Cyanobacteriia > Phormidesmidales > Phormidesmidaceae > Phormidesmis. The sequence goes on along the minus strand of JBBQAC010000053.1, from coordinate 18,778 downwards.
TGATAAGCTCTGTAGAGTCAAATAGAATTGTCCGAGCTCTGATTAAACTTATTCTTTGTATGCAGTAACTGTGCTGATTGGCCGTTAGGCTTGTGAGTCACATAGTTGCTGTGTTCTAAAGGAACATACACCTGCTGTTCGGCAGTACTGAGAGGGCCCTTTGCTCGGAGAAATACCTTTTTGGGTAATTTGCCGATAGGTTCTCGCGTTCGCATATGCCCGTTATCGCCAGTACCTCGCTATGATTTATCCGCTGCTTTCAACACCTTCTGGCCCGCTGCAGGTACCCGCTGTTGCCCAGCAAAGGAGCGCTGCCGAGCAGAAAGGCCGCGCTGCCCCTCTTAAGTTTTCTTTAATTATTCCCACGTATAACGAACGCGGCAATGTCGCCAAGATTGTGGCCCAGCTCACCGATTTGCTCAATGGCTTTATTCCTGGCGGATACGAGCTGATTCTCGTTGATGACGACAGCCCAGATCGCACCTGGCAGGTGGCTCAAGACCTGACAGCAGAGTATCCCCAGCTTCAGGTAATGCGGCGTCAGGGCGAACGCGGCCTGTCGTCAGCGGTCATTCGCGGCTGGCAGGTTGCGAGCGGCGAAATTTTGGGAGTGATCGACGCCGATCTTCAGCATCCGCCGGAGGTGTTGCTCAAGCTATTGCAGGCGACCCTGGATGGGGCTGATTTGGCGGTGGCTAGCCGCCATGTTGAAGGTGGCGGGGTCAGCGACTGGAGTGTAATTCGGCGATTTTTATCGAGGGGGGCACAGGTGCTGGGTCTGATTGTCTGTCCGGCGGTGGTAGGACGGGTAAGCGACCCGATGAGCGGCTACTTTATGGTGCGGCGAAAGGCGATCGCTGGCCCCCACATGAATCCGGTCGGCTACAAAATTTTGCTGGAGGTGATTGGCCGAGGCAACATTGGCGGAATTGCCGAGGCGGGCTACGTTTTTCAAGAGCGCGAGTCAGGCGAGAGTAAAGTTACCTGGAAGCAATATGTTGAGTACCTCGGACACTTAGCCAGATTACGGTCGCGCGGCAGGGTCGCTCGATTTGCCAAAAAGCTCCCGATTACGTTTCCAACTCAGCGCTTTATGCGCTACGCCCTGGTCGGTTTGAGCGGTGTTGTCGTCGATATGCTGATTCTCTATTTGCTGACCGACGGACTGGGGTTGGCGCTGACCCGCAGCAAAATAGTCGCGGCTGAACTGGCCATTATCAATAACTTTTTCTTGAATGACGTTTGGACATTTGCCGATATGGTTCGGCGTCAGGCGGGTTGGAACAGTCGGTTCAAACGGCTGCTGAAGTTCAATACGATATGCCTTGCCGGACTGGTTTTGAACGTACTGCTGCTGAACGTGTTCTTCAACCTGATATTTGGCCAAAACTTGAAATACCTGGCCAACTTGATTGCCATTGGCGTAGTAGCTCTGTGGAACTTTTGGATTAACTTCAAGCTGAGCTGGCGGGTGACGGCTGTGGAAAAGGCCGATAAGTAAGCAGCACCTAGTTGTTGCGCCAAATCTCCAGCAGGGCGGTGGCTCGCTCAGCGCCGGGAGCATCTGACTGCGCCTGATAAAGTTGGCGCGATCGCTCCAAAGAATCTATCGCCGCGCTACCGCTTCCCTGTCCCCATAGAGCTAGCCCCAGGTTATAGCGAACGCCTGGATCATCTGGAAACGCGCTGGAGAGCTGACGGTAAGCGACGACTGCTCGCAGATACTGTCCCCTTGCCAGCAGCATTTCTCCCAGAGCAGCCTGGGCAGGAAGCAGCTCAGCGTCTAGCTTAACGGCCTGCTCGAAGTGGTTGAGCGCAGCATTTTCGTCGCCGCGCTTGCGTAAAATTTCGGCCAGATGATACTGAGTGTCGGCATCGTGAGCATTCAGCCGAACGGCATTCTGCAAGGCTTCTAGCGCTCGTGACTCATCGCCTTGCGATAGCCAAATCGTGGCGAGGCTAGCATGTACGCTACTTCGGTTGGCATCCAACGAGAGGGCTCGCTGAAGCGGGGGCAGCGCGGCTTCGTAGTTGTCCTGGGCCATATACAGCAGGCCGATGGCCTCGTAAGCCTGCGCATTGTTGGGGGCAATGCTGACGGCCTGTTCGTAAGCGCTGCGAGCCTCGTCGTAATTTTCGAGCCGCAGCAGCGATCCGCCTAAGCCAACAAAGGCATCCGCCGCGCGGGGCGCAATACCAATCAGGTCGCGGTAGGCGGCGGCAGACTGATCGTAGCGCCCGTCCATGAACAGGCTATAGGCTAGCCCATAGTGAAAAGAGAGGTTGCGGGGGTCGCGCTCTAGTGCCTGACGATAGTATTCGGCAGCGGCATCAAAGTTGCGCTGCTTCGCCTGCAAATAGGCAATCCCAGAATAGAGGCGAGTGTTGCTGCGATCTATCTGGAGCGCCTGCTGGTAGAGAGCGACGGCTCCGGCGTAGTCTCCTGAGTCGATCTTTCTTTGGGCATCTCCCAGCAAGGTTGAAAGCTGCGCTTGCTGCTGGTCGCTCAGGTTGCTGCTGGCTTGAGCGATTAGCAAGCGCTGGGGCTCAGCGATCGCGGCGGGCTGAGCCATGGGCACAGGATTTGCCGCCTCCGCAACGCCAGGTAAGAGTAGCGGGCTGCTTGCTAATCCAAAGGCAACTAGTGAAAGGGCAAACTTGTGTGAGTAGCCCATAAACGAACCTCCTAAAAGAGCTGAACATAGGCAAAGATAGAAATACAAGGCTGATACAAAACTAGCGATGCCGGGTTCGACTCATGATTCTATCAACAACTGATTTCATTCAGGGAAAAAATATTCAAAACTATCTGGGTATTGTCACTGCCGAGGTGGTTTATGGCAGCAATGCGCTGAGGGATTTCTTTGCAGGTATCCGAGACGTGCTGGGAGGACGCACGGGTGCGTACGAGCGGGTTTTTGAGAAAGGACAGCAAGATGCCCTCAAAGAGCTAGAGGCGCGGGCGAAGCACTTGGGCGCAGACGCAGTAGTCGGCATCCAGGTGAAAACAGATACCATCAATATCGATGAGCATGGTGTCTTGATGTTGATTACAGCGACAGGCACAGCCGTTCAGCTATAGCCTTGCTGAGGTGGGGGGATCTCAGGCGAAATTGGAGCGCCGCCGGAAGATGACCGATAAATTATTTGCTGGCATGGCGACCGTGCGCGTCAGCGATAGCGAGTGCTGATCGGCGATCGCCGCTACCACTGCCAAATCGCGAACGCCCCAGGCCGGATTGCGATCGCGCAGCATCTGGTCAAAGGCTTCATTGCTCGGCGAGGTATGCTCGCCCTGATGTTTAAACGGTCCGTACAGGTACAGCGTCCCCCCCGGCGGTAAAATTCGTTCAGCCCCTGCCATCAAGTGCTCACACATCTCCCAGGCCGAAATGTGGATCATATTGATATTGACAATAGCGGTGACTGGCAGTTGTAGCCCAGAAATAGACCTTTCTATCGGCCATGGGCGATGGCTTACGTCCAGTACTAGCGGCGGTAGCCATAAATTTTCAGTGGGCATGGCTTCGCCCCAAGCCTGGATGCTTTCTCTGGCGTGCGCATCGGGTTCGCTGGGTACCCACTGCAAATGAGGCAAGCGGGGCGCAAAAAAGGTAATGTGCTCCCCGGTACCGCTAGAAATTTCCAGCACTGTACCCTGAGCAGGTAAAACTTGCCGCAAAACGTCTAAAATCGGCTGACGGTTGCGTTCAGTGGCAGGTGCATACTGACGAGCATCTAACATAGGTCGCAGCTAATTTTACTCGGTGGCCTCTGGCAGGCTACCAAAGCTCTCACCTGCGTAGTGGCCCAAAGTCGTGCTGAGAAAAGACAGCGCAATTGGGCCAGCAATAAAGCCAAACAATCCATATACGCGGAATCCGGGTACCAGCACGGTGGCCAGCCAGAAGCAAAAGCCATTCACGACGAGTGAAAACAAACCGAACGTAATGACCGTTAGTGGCAGCGAGAGCACTTTAATAACGGGCTTGATGACAGCGTTGACGCCGCCGATAGAAACTGCCGCTAGCAGTGCGGCTGGAATGGTCTCTAGCACTACTCCAGGGAGCAGCCAATCGATTATGAGCAAGCTCACAGCGGTGACAAGAGCAGGCAGCAATATACCAAGCATTTCTTAAGCTCCTCATGTTTTCTAAACTGTAGGATTTTAGGCTGACTTTACAGTGACAGAGGGCGGCGATCGCCCACATCCCCACGCAGATAGATCACCGCCGTTATCTCAGCATGAACCGCTGTAAATCAGCACAAAAATGAGCGCTTTGAGTCTCAAAGCGCTCTAAAAAGAAATACGGCGACACCCCTACAGAAAGTGAACCGAACTGGCCAGTCCGGTCAAAACCCCAACGAGCCCGCTGGCGAATTCAACAGCATTTCTGCTGTGCGATAGTAAGTCGCCCAATAATAGGTTTCCGGTCTGGCGAGCCACTGATCGCGGTCTACCCGTAGCGCCAAAATGGGTACGGTAGCCCCGTTGCCTTCTACAACGACCGTCACCGACACATTGGTAATTAACAAGTCCTGGTCGAAGCTGCGCTGTGCCCCGGCGCGGGCAGCCATATCGGCCCGACGCACAAGGCTATCATAGGTCTCTCCTGATTCCCGGGCCAAAAATAAATCCAGACGGGACGTGTATGCTTGAGAAGCCTGTGGCGCAATCAGTGCTTCAGTGATCCATACCCCGGTTCCACCTAATAGCGCAGCTAGACCCGCCGACAGAACAGAGCGCTGCCAGGAGCGAGGCTTTCGGATGCGCGTTAGCGGGGCCTCTGCGGTAGGAAATGGCGTAGCGGTCAGCCCGGCGCGGGAGAGCAGCCGAACGCGTCTTGAACGACGAGCTTGATAGCGAATTAGCCACATGCGATTTAAGTCAAAAGTAAATTTCAGTTCGGTTTGGAAAAAGCAACTCTGCCCAGATCGTCAGAGAAAAAACTTAACTATATGATTAAATTCGAGCGAGTTCAGAATGCACGAATTATTGATCAAGTTTCCCAGTTTAGAAGATCTCGCTACACTTTTTGAAAATCGGCTATCCGAAGCGCTGTGCTTGTGATAGTTTCTGGAAGCGCACAAGATTGGGCTGACACTTAGTTTAGTCATATTTGCTTCTCGTCGAAGTTATCTGTGGGCAAGTTTGTGAAACTTACCGTTTGTCATAGTCTCGGAGACGTTCAATGGCTAATCACTGGGCCATCACCATCGGCATCAACCAGTACCGGCATCTACAGCCCCTCATGCATGCGCAGAATGATGCGCTTTTTACCCATCGCTTTTTGGTAGAAGAGTCCGGATTTCCAGCAGATCACTGTGTTCTCCTGAGCGACCTGGCAACTTCTGTCGGCCATCAGGTGGTTTATCCCGACAAGCCCGCGCTTTTGGAATGGATGCAAGCCATTACTCAGCAGGTAGAGGCGGGCGATATTCTCTGGGTTTTCTTTAGCGGCTATGGCGCCCAGTCGGAAGGCAAAGACTACCTCATGCCGATTGATGGCGACCCGGGTCAAATCGCTAGCACAGGACTGGCGATCGCAGCGCTGATGGCATCTTTGGCGCAGCTACCAACCGACCACGTCCTGCTGCTTTTGGATATCAATCGGGCTCAGGGCTCTCTTTCGGGTCAGGCTATCGGTAAACAGGTGATTGATCTGGCCAAAGCGCACCGGGTGGCAACGTTCCTTTCCTGCCTACCGGAGCAATATTCTCATGAGACCATGGGTACTCGTCATGGCCTTTTTACAGCGGCGCTTTTGGAAGCTTTGCAGCAAGATTGTAAAACGATTGGGCAAATAGGCGACTATCTGACCCGGCGGCTGCCTGAAATTTCTGCTCATCACTGGCGACCCGTGCAAAATCCGGTGATCCTGGCTGATGATGATCAAAAATCAGTGGTGGTAGTGCCTGATTCTGGCGCGATCGCTGATGCTACTGCCGAAAGCGCTTCAGAAGTAGCCATTCAGCCGACTGAACGGCCCGCCACTGAGCCCTCAACCCCCATTCCTGCCGAGCAGTTTACAGCCAGCGATAGCGGTGTAGCGACAGAGGAAGTATCCGCAGGTGGGCTAGCGCTGGAGCCGCCTTTGCCGCCCGCAGTAACAGCGGGCGGTGCGATCAATAATGGGTCAGACAGTCCGCTTGGTTCACCGGATGCGGACGATGGCTCGGGGCTAGCGCCTGGGCTGATTCAGCCGCCTGAGCAAGCAGCCGCAGTAGAGATGCCAGCTAATCATCGTCCTGACAGCGATGACACCCGCAGCGCCGTCCTCCCCCCCAGAGAGGGCGAACCTGGCGCTCCTGCTTCAGGAGGGAGTGGCGTTAGACTACGCAACTGGGGACTGTTAGCCCTGGTTCTGTTAGCGGTTGGGGTTTTGCTTAAGCAGCCTTTTATCACCGCCGCCTGGCAGGATCTGACTGGACGCCTGAGTGCCGTCACTGCCGATAGAGGGACTTCGCCAGCGGGCGATCGCCCGAGCGATGAGGCGACCTCTGAGGAATCCACCACTGCTGAGCCAGAGGGCAGCTCAAATCCGGATAACTCATCTGTACCAGCCGCAGAGACCGCTCTAACACCAGACAGCGAGGCTTCCACAGAGCCCGCTGAGGCCAGTGGGACGCTCAGCGAAGCCGAACAGGCCAAAGCGCTGATTGCTCAAGCGAATGCCGCGCTGACGCAAAGCCAGTACTCAGAAGCGCTGATTGCCCTCCAGCAGGTGCCTCAGTCGCAGCGGAATGATGCTTTTTCATCGGTGCTGACACAGGCCCGGGCGGGCGCGGCCAAAGCGCAGCAAGCCAATGCGACGTTGCTAACGGATGCGCGCACCGCAATTCAGCCTATTCAGGCTTTTCAGTTTACAGAGGCGATCGCTAAAGCCCGGTTGATCAAGCCAGGCGAGCCTTACTATGAGGCGGCTCGGGAGGATATTCGCACCTGGAGCCAGATCATTTTAGACATTGCTGAAGGTCGGGCGACCAACGGCAATCTGGCAGATGCGATCGCAGCGGCACGCATTATGCCCTATGACAACGCTCAGCTTTATCAGAAGGCGCAAGAGCGCATTGTTTTTTGGCAGCAGCGTCAGCGCAGTCAAGAAACTATTGCTCAAGCGCGGGCGATTCCAGAATCAGGTCAAGCCAGCTCTTACCAGAAGGGCATCGTCAAGCTGCAAGAGGTGCCTATTGAACATCCCGAATATGAAACGGCTCAGCGTTTGGCTGATGACTGGAGCGAGCGAATTTTCAGCATTGCTCAGGCCCGCGCAGCTCAGGGAAGACAGCAAGCAGCGGTGCAGGCAGCTATTTTAGTCCCAGCGGGTACCGCTGCCTACGAGCCCGCCCAGCAAGCTATTCGCCGGTGGCAAACGGGACAGTAGCGGCAATCCGTAATCTCCGGGTACGCGATTCTACCGTAAGTCGGTGCGAACGCCGCTCAAGCCTTCCACCGCCCGCTGAAGCTTGACTTCTATGGCCTGCTTACGGAGAGAGAGCTGCTTAAATTTTTGATAGCGGGCGATCGCGGTGCTGACTATCGCCATTTGGGCAGGAGGACAGGGCTGCGATCGCAGCTTTCCTTCTGTATCTAAAGAGCAAAGTCTATAGTGAGCTGAAGCACTTGCTGGCGGACTGCCGCTAGCCGCCGCCTGCGACTGACACCGTTCTATAATCTCGACATGCCGCATCAGAGCCTCTGTTTCTCCATGTCGCCAGACCAACGTATCGGCTACTGAGGCTGCCGCCTGCAAAGGCTCTAAAGAGGACTCTAGCCAGCCATCGACCATAGGCCCTTGATCGCAAAGCAGGTGAATTGCCCTGACCACCTGCTGTAGCTGCTTTTGCCAAATCGTCACTACGGCTTGAATATCCTGGAGCAAATTGAGCGCGAGTGCAGGGTTGACCGCATGGCGCTGGCTGTTAGCGGCTACGTCGGTGCTGATTGGCGGCAGTGCTACTCTCGCGGGGTGAGATAGAAAAGTATCTATTGCGACGACTGTATCGAGCTGTGAATCTTGAGAGGGCATCGGAGCCGGCGAAGAGGCATCGAACGGTTGAGCAGCGTCGGAAGAGAAAAAATCCATCATAGATAAGACTGCACGTGGTAAGACTGCGCGTGCTAAATAACGGATGCGATCACTATCGAAAACCCATCGTCTCATACGACAAGATTTATTTATACAGAAAAAACCGAAGGCTGTCCATTTTTTGGCGTAAAGTATGCTACATGCAGAAGCGGTGAACCTACGCGGTTTGCTAGGATACCCACAGTTCTCATTTTGCGCAAAGCACATCTGGTTGTACTGTCATGGCTACCCCCGCTTTCTTAAGATACCTTCCGGCTCGCCTCAAACCACTTAGTTCCCCTCTGGTATGGGCTCCGCTGGTCGCCCTTGGCCTACTGGGTATTTTTGTTTGGGAATATCGCCGAGATCCTGATTGGGCGAACCGTCAGCCAACGCCGGAGACCGACGCGGGCAGCGCCGAGTTCACCCCGGAGGAGCAGGCCAAACTATCTGAGATAGATACGCTAGATGTATTGCTGCAAGGTGCCGAAGCGTCGGGTGGCGGTACTGTCATCGGGCCAGATGCAACATTGCCAGAGACGCCTACTACCGACGATAGCCGACAGCTATCAGGTCGATCTGATCCTTTTGGGATTTACACCGACCAGTACAAATTTCCTGGGACGTTTGCTGTGACGCCAAATGGTTCAACGCGGCTTGCTACGCCCTCAGCGAATGCTTTGCCCAGCAGCCCTGGCGGCTTGAACGGCGGTGTTTTGACAACGCCGCCAGCGACTGCGACTGGCAGTGCCCTCTCAGATGCCCTCGACCGGCAGCGGTCGGCTCAGCCCGAGCCGTCGGCAAACAGTTCCTCGGCAGGCAATGGCGCGATCTCAAGAACGCAGTCAGGATCAGCAGTGATCGGTAACCAGCAGGAGGCTCGACCAACTTCAGGGAGTGGCAGTTTGGGTACCAATAGTTCAGGCGCGGGCGGCGCAGGAGCCGGCAGCATTTCTGTGCCCTACACCCGTACGACAACCGATATGTCGCCACCAGCGGGCACCACCGGCTACCGACCACCGGCCACTTCGAGCCTACCGGTCTTCAATCAAGCACCCGCCCAGCCCAGCCGAAATCCATATTCAACTGGGCCTGCTCCCGCCTCGTCTCAACCGGATTCATTGCCTGGGACGGCTGCTCAACCCGGTGTTAGTTACACACCGCCTAGCTTTACCCAACCTAACCAGACCCGTCAGGTGCGATAGTTTGATCTCGAACTCTTTCAAGCTTGCGCTACGATGAGTGACAGCCTACCTGATGGCACAGCAAGTGATAAATCGCTTTTATAGTTGAGGTAGCGTCGTTACTACTCTGTCGTCGATTTCGATTCCTCGGGTGAGCCATAGTCTCAGAATGCAAAAAATCCTGATTGTTGACGATGACAGAACCTTGAGAGCTGCGCTATCCCGCTACTTAAAGGATCAAGGGTTTACAGTCGATATTGCTGCTTCTGGCATTGAGGGCTTTGAGCTTTTTACGCAAGAGTCGCCCGACTTAATTGTGTCTGATGTGGTAATGCCAGAAATGGATGGGTTTGAGCTCTGTCGCCAAGTTAGAAACAGTGGACACGGTCAGCTCATTCCATTTATTTTTTTGACAGGGCGCTGCGACCTTCAAGATCGCATTCAGGGACACATTTTGGGTGCTGATGACTATTTAGTCAAACCCTTTCATCCCAAAGAATTGATGGCTAAGATCGAGGCTCAGCTTGCTCGGGCCAACCGTATTCGGGCTGAAATTAAGCGAGCGCTCGACAGCCCTAGTAAAGGACTGTCCGAAGAACAACCGCCGTTGCCCTTGACGCCTGCAGAGGAAAAGGTTTTTTGGGAAGTCATTCAAGGGCTGACGAATAAAAAAATTGGCGATCGCCTGTTCATCAGCCCCCGTACGGTGCAAACTCATCTCAGTAGCATCCTCAGTAAGCTCTCTTTGAATAACCGCTCTGAGCTTATCCGCTATGCTTTTGAGAACGGCTATAAGTTTCCTAGTAGCACTGTTGAGAATATCAAGTAGCTCCCCCCGTTCTGACAACGCCTATTCAGAGCAACGCTGGCTGAGTGCAGATGGTGCGATACACTCTACATACAACACATCTAAACCCACCTGGGTATATGTCTTCAAACGCGATTGATTCTGCTGAACCTGCTGCAACCACCTCTCAGTTCAGCGCTCATCGGCCCAATTCCAACCGGCCCGATCTGGACCCAGACAAGCTAGACGTCCTGGTTTCCGATCTCTCAGAGGGTAGCCTCAAAAAGCAGCTTCAGGCTGTCCGCGACCTGGCAGCTTTGGGCGCGGTAGGTGAACCTGCCCTGCTAGCGTTTGTGCAGCATCGTATGGCTGAGCAAACTCCCGATGAGCCCACAGCAGCCCACGGCAGCGCTTATCAAATTCTTTATCGGAGCACTTCGGCAGCGGCTAGAGCGTTCATTCAAGCCTTTCCGGAGGGACTGGTCTGTCCCCAGTCAGACCGAGGTGTAGACTATCACGATCTGCAAATGCTGCTGGTGAAACAGGAGTATGAGATGGCCGATCAGGTGACGATGCAAAAGCTCTGCGAACTTGCAGGTGATCAGGCGATCGCGCGAAAATGGGTTTACTTCACCGAAGTTAGCCAGTTTCCAGCCATCGATCTCCAGGCAATTGACATCATCTGGAGGCTGTACTCTGAAGACAAGTTTGGCTGGAGCAAGCAGCGCGAGCTGTGGCTGCGTCTCGGCCAGGACTGGGAACGACTGTGGACGCAGCTTCAGTGGAAAACTGGCAACACCTGGACTCGCTATCCTAACGAATTCATTTGGGACTTGTCAGCGCCGGTAGGCCATTTACCGCTCTCTAATCAACTGCGGGGTGTGAGGACGATGGATTCACTCCTCTGCCACCCTGCCTGGAATAGTTAACGTTGGGCGGCAGTCGGTGCTTTAAGCGACCCCCAGTCGACCGATTTTCCCGCCTTACCCAGCTAGGGTTGACGAGCGTTTGTGCAGCGCCGAGCAGCTGCCGGGGATGGTCTATTAGGAAAGCAGGCTGCTGGGTAGCCAGCGCTTCCCGGCTGCTGAATCCCCAAGTGACCGCTGCCACTGAAATGCCAATTTGATGAGACGCGTCGATATCTCGGGTCTCGTCGCCCACATAAATCACCTGAGAGAAATCAAGGTTACCTCTCTTCACAATTCGCTTCAGCGCTCTGGCTTTACTCAACAGACCCACGCCGCCCTGAACAGATTCAAATACATCGGTGAGGTCGTGCCGGTTCAAAAAGCCAGAAATATTGTGCTTAGAATTGGAACTCATAACAATCAGCCGGTGATCGGCGGCGACTAGCTCTCTTAGGGTCGCGGCCAAATCAGGGATGATAGGCACACCTGTAATCTCAGCGCTCATCTCTCGCCGGACGCGGCGCAGCAGAAAAGGAAGGCGAAAGAGCGGAATTTCAGCTTGTTTGAGCATATCCTGTGTGCTCAAAGACTGGTAATATCTCAGCTTTTCGGGTGTGGTGGGTGAATAGCCGTACTCTGGAGCAATACGATTAGTAATCCGGACAATGGTCGCTAACGTATCGGCAATTGTGCCGTCAAAATCAAAAATTAAGAATGCCACGTATCTCGGGCCATGTATCCAGGGATTGACAAAGGGTGAAGTTAGATAATTGTTTCATCATACGGCATGGGTACCACACCGTGGCCTTTTTTTGAGAATGGAGGATTTTTTAGGAAATTTAAACGTTTCTATTGCCAACGTCCGGAGCGGAGAATGCTGACGATCAGCCAAAGCCCCAGGAAAGAGGCGGCGGCAAATAGCAGTGAACTCAACCACTGTAGCTGAGCGGTTTGTTGGCTGGTAGAGATAATGGCTGCGCCGATAATTAACGCGGCGACAACTGTACTGAAGGCACGCCGATTGGCAGCGCGTTCGATGCTGCGCTGCATGGATTCGAGCCCTTGAATACGCAGATTCCACTGGAGAGTTTCATCACTGAGACGATCCAGTAAGAACCCGAATTGCCTGGGGGCGGAAAGCGATAGGTTGCGAAATTCTAGACCGGTTCGCAAAAACATTTGCAGCGGGTCATCACCGACAAGCTGCTGACGGAACAAATCCACCATTAGTGGCTTGATTTCGGCCATCAAGTTGATAGAAGGATCGAACTGACGGGCGGCTCCTTCTAAGTTCGCCAGCGATTTGGTGAAGAGTCCGATGTTGGCAGGCCAGCGGAGATTGTTACGGACACCGGTTTCAATCACCGCGCCAAATGCTTCAGCCGTGTTAAAGCGATCTAGCGAGATGCCGTAGTAGCGACCCAGCAAGCGACTGTAGTCACTCTCCAGGCGCACTAGGTCTACTGGCTTGAGCGGTTCGGTAAGCTGTAGGGTGAGCTGAGCGCAGCGCTGGGCGTCGGAGCTGACGACTGCGAGCACAAGCTCTGTCAAGGTGGCGCGAGTCTGCGGATCGAGGCGACCCATCATGCCACAGTCGAGCAGGGCGACCCTGCCATCGTTGAGGTAGAACAGGTTGCCAGGATGAGGATCGGCGTGAAAGAAGCCGGTGACGAAGTATTGGGAAAGAAATGCGCGAAACAGCAGCGAAGTAATTTTGCTACGTTCGGTGGGGTCGGCTCCCGGCAGCAGATTTTCAAACGGGTTTTTTAGCCAGGGTTCGCTCTGAGGGCCATTCTGAGAGCTACTTTGAGGCTCATTGCGGGATGTATCTGTTTGAAAGGGCATGCCTGTCGGATCTTGAATGGGTAGCCTGGCCTGTAGGAGGGGCAGACCGTCTAGCCATTCCATGACGAGTATTTTAGAGTTGGTGAGCGGCCAGATGATCTGCGGGACAGTGAGCCGTTCAGAATCGACCCATTTGCTTGCGATCATGTCCTGGCGCAGCTCTTCGGTGTAGCGGGCTTCGGTGGTAAAGTCGAGTTCATTAGTGAGGGCCGATTTGAACTCGTCGGCGAGCTGAGTGATGTTGTAGCGCTGGCCAAACTGGGTGGTAGAGACCAGTCTGGCGATGTCTTTGATCAGCGCCATGTCGCGTTCTACTAGCTGCTCAATGCCGGGGCGCTGTACTTTGACGGCGATCGCCTGACCGCTCTTCAGCACCGCCCGGTGGGTTTGGCCGATCGATCCAGCGGCGATCGCTACATAGTCAATCTCAGCAAAGATTTCTTCGGGGGGGCGGTGCATATGCGATCGCACATACGCCTGAATTTGCGCAGCGGGCACGGCTGGTACCGTTGACTGCAACCCGCTGAGCGCCTCGATATAGGAGGCGCTCAACAGATCGGGGCGAGTGCTCAAAAGCTGACCGAGCTTGACATACACTGGGCCCAGCTCAATTAGAATATTTCGCAGCACCTCGGGCGGCGGCAAATTCGGTTCATCCGGCGCGCTGCCAGTCAGCAGTCGCCGCATATAATCCCAGCCATTGCGCAAAAATACCTCGACGATTTCTCTTTGCCGCGAGATTAGATCGGGCGTCAGTATCGACGGAAGGGGAGAGCGGGGCATAGAGCTTGTCAGCGAATAAGGGTGTCAGCCTTGATGCTAGCAATTTTGACGTGATAAACCGCCTGCCAAAGGACACTAATGAGCCCACTGAAACAGGCGATTTTTTAAGCAGCTTTTATGGTGAGTTCAAGCGGCGGGTGAGCCTGTTTTGAACCCTTTCTACCTTCAGCTTGGCGTAGCGCTGTGAGAACGATAGCAACCGGGAAACTTCAGAGGCTTGTATCCACCTGTCATAGTCAGGAAAGACAGTGGTCTGGAAAAATTCTACCCAATGCTCAGTTATTTTTTCGTCGCTGAATTCCTGAGCCCGCTCCCATCCGTTGTTGACTATGGAGAGATAGAGGGCGGGGTCTTCCTTGAGCTGCTTGACGGCTGCGATCGCCTCTTCAATAGAACTGACCGCCTGAAAATCGAGCGCTGACTTTTGGATTGACAGAAAAGCCGATTCTGGCGCTAGGATGGCGGGTACGCCCGCTCGCCAGCAGTTAACTAGCTTGCTGGCGGGCTTGTGAGCATAGGTTTGTCCGTCAAAGCTGCGGACAGCAACCACCGCGTCAATATCGCTGTAGTCAGCCCATGCAGCAGGGCTGAAGAGCGGCTGCCAAACGCAGCCCAACTCAGCCAGTGCGCGAGTCCATTTCTCGTCGTAGAACTCTTTTGCTAAGTTGCTGCGAGTGCCGATGAAAGCAATATTCTCGACCAAAGTTCCCCTTGCTACGGATCTGCCAATCAAACCGGGCTGTAGCCAATGAGGGATGTAGTACGGACGCCAAAGAGAATTTTGTCTGTTCTGAAGATCGGCAGAGTTTTGAACCACATGCGTATAGGCAGAAGGATGAAACTCTCTGTCCGCTTTAGCGCAAATGAGCATAACTTTACCCAGATAAGGGTAGTGATTGCCTAAGGTATCTCTGTCCGCAATGACAATACCTTGCCTTGGCAACGTATCGACAATTTCGCAGGCAATCCCGGCCTGGCGAATATGAGAATAGGTGCCGATAATCCAGGTTGTAAGATTACTGCTTTTAGCTTTGATGACTTCTTCCCAGTCTTGTTCAAAAAGACGGTGCGTCTCTTTGTCAGGTGCGTAAAAATAGACCTTGTGGGACTGGCCAGTTGGAAGCGTCGTCATAGCGAGTGTCCGCTTTGTATAGAAAGTTTCATGACAGTAGTTTTAATAGACCATTGGCAGTCAGCCTTTAGGACTATCTAATCGTTTCCGCTCTGCGAGCTTGAGCATGATTTCGGCATGGGCCTCTCGGGTGATCGGATAAAAGTAGACTAAGATAACACCGCAAATCAAAAGCACTAGGGGAACCGGCCCCATGAAGAAGCGAATGGCGTTGAGCGCTGAGGTGGGCTGTTGAACCGCTTCTTTGACAAACCCAGAGGCTTCGAGCGCTGCGCCAACCAGAAAAATTCCAAGGGCGAGACCAACTTTTTGTAGCAGGGTCATAAAGGCGTAAAAGGTGCCCTCTCGCCGACAGCCGGTGTTGAGTTCGTCCAACTCAATCACATCTGGCAAAATAGACCAGGGCACGACATAAGCAGTCGCGACGCCAAAGCTAGCGAGTATGCAAAGCCCATATAAAGCCGTGGTTTGTCCGGGCTGAAGGAAAAATAGGGCGATCTGTACCAATATCCAGAGACCAGAGCCTAAAAAGTAAAGGTTCTTTTTGCCGATGCGTTTGCTCAGCGCTGCGCAGACGAACATCATGAATATAGCGGTGCCCTGAACGATCAGAGCGACAAGGTTTTCATCGACACCCATCCAGAATTTGGCGTAAAAAGGGATCACTGCTGCGGTGATTTGCAGGGCCAGCCAGGAAAAGAGGTAAATGCCCACGACATAGAGAAAGGGGCGGTTGCTAACGACAATTTTGAGCTGCTGGAGGAAGGATTCTTCCTCAATGTCGGCGATCGCATTGAGCGATCGCCCTGCCGCTTTTGCCTTGTTCTCCATGTAGCCGTAAGTACCAAAAATACACCAATAGATTGAGACGATAGAAACCGCCCCGCCCAAGAGCCCTAAGGCTCGATACCGCTGCGCATCGTCGGGAATGAGTGCCCCAAAAATACCAGCGGCAATCAAAATAGCAACGCCGCCTGCAATTGAAAAAGCCAGGCGAAAAGAAGTCAGCTCAGTGCGCTCGTCGTAGTCGCCGGTCATTTCGGCGGTGAGCGTGGTGTAGGGCAAATTGGTAGTGGTGAAAAAGACCTGGAATATGGTGGTAATCACTACGTAGTACCAGAACTTAGCCGCATCGCTGGTGCCGGGCCCGAAGGGCGCGATCCAGACAAAGAAATAAGAAATGCCAAACGGAATTGCGGTTAAAAACATCCAGGGATAGCGACGGCCCCAGCGAGTTTTGGTGCGATCGCTTAGCATCCCCACCAGCGGATCGTTTACCGCATCCCAGATTTTTCCCAGCGCCAGCACTGACCCGGCGACCACCGGTCGCATTCCGGCCACGTCAATTAAAAAAATTAATAAGAAGAACGCCAGAAACTGAGAAGTGAGTCCTGCGCCCAGGTCGCCAGCACCATAGGCGAGCTTCACCGGCAGCGTTAGTTTGGGAGTGGGGGGCGTAGGATAGGCAGGCTCTGACTCATCAGACGCTAAGCTATTAGCCATAGAAAAACCCTGTATAAATAACTGTATAGATTAGCCTTCACCTCACGCCCCTCTATCGAACCGCCCAATGTCAGATCTCCCCATGTCAGATCTCTACGTATCCTGGTCAGATTATCACCGAAATATTGAGCAGTTGGCCCTGATGGTACACCGCTCCGACTGGCAGTTTAATCAAATTGTGTGTCTGGCTAAAGGTGGCCTGCGCATCGGCGACATTATTTGCCGAATTTCCGGCCAGCCTTTAGCCATTTTGTCGACGGCCTCCTATGGCGGAGAAGGCAATCGCAGCCGAGGGTCTATCACTTTTTCTAAAGATTTGAGTATGACGACGGCCAATTTGGGCTCTCGGATACTGCTGGTTGACGATTTGGTCGATTCTGGGCAAAGCCTGAAGCGAAGTATCTCCTGGCTAAAGCACAGATACGGATTTTATATCGATGAAATTCGGACGGCGGTACTCTGGCATAAAGAATGTTCTACAATCACACCTGACTACGCGGTGCACTATCTTGATGCCAGCCCGTGGATTCATCAGCCCTTTGAAAACTATGAAGAAATGAGTTGGAGCGATCTTGAAAGCCTGGAAGCTCATTCTGGTGACTCAGCGCCCATGCCCAGTTCAGCTCTGAGCTGACCGATTAGCTGATTGATGGGCCAATCAAACGATTTGGCCTGAATTGCTATACACTTAGCCCGAAGTTGTTACCGCTATAAGCCCTTTGTCAGCGGGCGCTATTGTGGGTAACTGCTCGCGCCTGAAACTCTTCTGCACCCGTAGCTCAAAAATCTGTAGCGTCTGTGAGTATCCCCCCTTCTAATATTCCGGCTAACGATATTCCTCCGGCTCGTCGTCAGGCCGCCATTGAGGTGAAACCGGCGATAAAGCGATCGCACAGCTGGTGGAAGATGGCATTATCGCTGCTGATATTAGCGGGAGCAGGCACAGTGGGAGTCTGGCAGTGGGACAGGCTGAGCGCTCAAGCAGCGGGGATCAAAGCAGCGATCGCCGAGGGCAATCTACCATTGCCCAGGTGGGATAATTTTTCACAGGGAAAGCTGCGCCAGGGTTCTGACAGCCAACGCTCCCGTCCAGCAGCCAATGCCGAGCAGGACTCAGCGGGCTCAACGGTCGGCTCGATACCGCCCGAACAGCTGCTGAATCATCGCCATTACGAAGAAGTTCCACCCGAAGCGCTCGTCAGCCTGAACTCGAAAAGCGCTATCAAGCTCCAGCCTGCGGCGCAAGCCAGTATCAACG
Organism: Phormidesmidales cyanobacterium; assembly: GCA_038315915.1. Classification (GTDB taxonomy): domain Bacteria; phylum Cyanobacteriota; class Cyanobacteriia; order Phormidesmidales; family Phormidesmidaceae; genus Phormidesmis. The sequence continues at coordinate 1,309 of JBBQAC010000053.1, read as the reverse complement.
CCATGATCGCTCAGGCCAAAGCAGACGGCGTCAAGCTGGGGATCATCTCTGGGTTTCGTTCGCTGGAAGATCAAAACTACCTATTTTTCGACGTAAAAAAGGAGCGGGGTGAAACCTCTCAGACCCGAGCTGAGGTGAGTGCGCCGCCTGGATACAGCGAACATCACACCGGTTATGCGGTTGACTTCATTGATGAAAGTCAGCCCCAGACAGAGCTAGAGGAAAGCTTTGAAACCACCCCTGCTTATCGCTGGCTACAGAAAAACGCCGCCTTTTACAACTTCGAAATGTCTTTCCCACAAGATCCGTCGTCTCCGGTCGGATATGAGCCCTGGCACTGGCGCTACGTTGGGGATCAGCAGAGTTTGGAGCTATTCTATGGAGACCAATCCATAAGACAGCCCGCTTCTAACTAGCGACTGGCTCACTTTTTGATGAATCCAACCACCTTCAATCTGCTTGCGGTTTCCGTGTTTGCTTTTGTGCTGCTGAGCCTGGTGGGGCCGCTGCTGAATATTTCACCGGGGGCAGTGGCTGTTGTCCTCTCTGGCTGTGCGGGCATCATCGCGATTGACCGCTTTGGCGCACAGGGCAGAGGCGGCAACCTGCTGATCGACTTGCTCTCTGGGCGTTCTTCGGAGTATCGCCAGCGCATTCTCCATCACGAAGCGGGTCATTTCTTGGTGGCTCACCTGCTGGGTATTCCGGTTGAAAGCTATACCCTGAGCGCCTGGGAAGGGCTGAAAGCCGGGTTGCTGGGTTTGGGCGTCGTCGTTGTCGATACTGCTGCGGCTGAGGAAATGCCCCTTTCGTCCCAGCAAGTTAATCGCTACTGTACCGTTTGGATGGCGGGGATCGCGGCTGAAGCGCAAACCTATGGCAGCGCTCAGGGGGGCGATGATGATAAGGCTCAGCTCAGGCAGCTATGGCAGTGGCATGGCGATCGCACTGGCGAACGTTCTGACGCCGACACTCAACTGCGCTGGGCACTGCTCCAGGCTCAAAACCTGCTAGAAAAACAGCAGCCTGCCTACACAGCGCTCGTTGAGGCCATGAGCAAGCGAGACCCAGTAGATATTTGCTGTCAGCAGATTGAGGCTCATCGACTGTCAATTGAATAGACGGGCTGGCATAGACCGCTTAACCCAGGAATTACCGTACTTTCACAAGGGTGAACGAAAAAAAGCGCGGGAATAGAAAAAAGGGCGTAGTGTCAGACAAGAAATGACGTCGAGGGACTACGCCGAATGCAATTAGAGTCTATCGTAAGCGAGCAATTGAAAGGACTACCGAAGTTTTCGGCAGCAGG
>JBBQAC010000167.1:0-9970 GCA_038315915.1 Phormidesmidales cyanobacterium | reverse complement strand
AATCGCCCTACCCAGCTCACCCAATCCATTGGGCAGGTCTGTCGCCAGCAATCGCAAGCGCTGATAGAAAAGCTGATTCTGTTTGCTCATGACTGCCTTGAACAGGGAGAATCGGCAGCTCAGGTGTTTGCCAAACTATTCAACAAACAAAACAAGAGAGGGGCTCCTATGACCGCGTAGATGACACCTATTCTATTTTTCTACCGTCAGAGCACAACACTCAAGTAATTAAAAGAATTTGTAAGTCTTTTTGAAAAGCTTCAGTGAGAACTCGATCAATCTCTCGTCCAACGAGTTGGTCTGAAAGCTCTGGACGAATTTGTTTAATCCAACTTGAAACCTTGCTTATATACTCAGGAGTCCCGTATATGTAGTGTATGATCTTATCGACCCACATCTTAATAGTCTTATCTCGGATCTGCTTATCAGTGACTATACTAAATGCAGACGCAAACCGCATGAGTTGAGGAATCACTTGCCCATTGAGATAATTTGACTTTTCCTGCGAACGAGTCTTATTCTCGCCGAAGCATTCGTATTCAATTAGTGCGATCTTAAAGGGCTGCTTCTCGTACTCACTATAGACAATCAAAAGCGCATCAGGAATAGATCTAATGCCTTTAATCAGTCTTTCGCCACGGGCTTCAACACCAGAAGATAAAAACAAGCGATTCTCTGGAATCAGCAAAGATTGATCAGAGCTATAGCGAGGAAATAGGTTGTAAAAATTTTCGTTTACTAGAATTTCGAGACCACGAAGAGTATCTGTCTCGTTTTTGAATGAAACTGTCTGAAACGTCCCCATAACGTTAATTTTAGCTTCCGGAACTTCTGAAAGAACTTCCGATAGTTCACTTGGGTCGACTTCTAGAAGAGTATCTTCTTCCTCCTCTCTCGCTTCTGCATTTGAGTCATTTCCCTTGAGTAACCGCGTAGGTTGTTCCACACGATGTTTGCTAAAAGCATCATGAAGTGCTTGTACGGCTCTTTCATCTTTTATAGCTTTAGCGCCTTGTAAAAATTTAAGAGGCCAGTGCTTTCCACCGTAGTCTACAAGGAAACGGATATCAAAGGGATTAGCATACTCAATATCAATAAGTTTATAGACTGAGACATAACGATCTGAATCGGGCCACGGTTGTTGATCCGTTGGTTCGCCTAATCTTGCCCGAAGTCCACAAAGAGTTTGCTTTTCATGGTTAACTGCGATAAAAATAATGTCATCTTTTTCTGGCCCTCGCGTACCGAAACCAGCGACTGAATACTCAATACAAAGATTGTAATTATTAAGTGACTTCCCGCAATGAAGAATTCGACAGGACATTAATACTTCTCCTCATACCCAATTAAAATCATAATCATTCATTAGAGGGAAAGATCCCACCTAATCACCCGACACTTGAGATTATGTGGAAAGTTTCAGTATAATCATTCTCAATTTATAATAGGCCAGCCACTGTTGGGTGTTGTTTGCGCTCAGTCATCAATAGAGTAGTTGCGAAATAACGAAAATAATCCCTGAAACCATTGATATATGGCTTTCAGGCGATCTGCCTAAACATCGCCTGAAAGCCTTTACCCGCAAGGGGTTTAGCCATTTTTCCGTCTTATTTCGCGACAGTTCTAATATTTATGTAATATAGCCTTGTCAGCATCGCCTAACAAAGCCTCTTCGATCAGGTATGAGCGGCCATCCGATTCAAGCACTATTCCTACCGCATTACGCAGTGTATCAAAGCGAGTTTCTTCATGTTATGGAGCCTCTTCTAGTCGTTTAAGGATTTCCTGGTCTTAAGCCCCCCAGTGCTACAGCCTCAAGCTCAAACGTGTTGGCAATCCAAACTGTGATCGCCGGAGATAGATGCGCATCCACCCAGATTTTCATGCCACCAAGACAGGGTGATTCAGTTTCCGCGAAGCGTACAAGAGAGCTGCTTTCAAGTCATCTGCTTCAAGATGGGGCATTTCCTCCAAAATTTCTTCAGCATTCAAGCTAGCCGCGAACAAATCTAATACATCCAACACTCGTATCCTCATGCCTCGAATACAAGGACGACCGCCGCACTGCTTGGGATTGATCGTGATTCTTGCAAGTAAGGTCGCCATTGAAAACCGCTCCGTAGCTAAAGCAATCACCTATATCTGCTGTCTTAATTAAGGTTACTCTTTAAAATGAGCGTTAACCCGATCTAGACTAAGCCATGCAACTCGATGCCCGCGTGCCTGACGGCCCCCTCGCTGAAAAATGGGGCAGCTTCAAAGATCATTGCCAGCTCGTCAACCCTGGCAACAAGCCCAAACACACCGTATTAGTTGTGGGCACCGGGCTCGCAGGCGCATCCGCCGCTGCCACCCTCGCCGAACAGGGCTACCGGGTCAAAAGCTTCTGTATTCAAGACTCGCCGCGCCGCGCCCACAGCATTGCCGCGCAGGGAGGCATCAACGCCGCGAAAAACTATCCTAACGATGGCGACAGTGTGTGGCGACTGTTTTACGACACTATCAAGGGCGGCGACTATCGCTCGCGGGAGGCGAACGTTTACCGGCTGGCGCAAATCAGCAACCAAATTATCGATCAGTGCGTGGCCCAGGCGGTGCCTTTTGCTCGTGAATATAGCGGGTTGCTGGCGAATCGGTCTTTTGGCGGGGCGCAGGTTTCTCGCACATTTTATGCGCGGGGGCAAACCGGGCAGCAGCTTTTGCTCGGAGCCTACGGTGCAATGATGCGGCAGGTGGCAGCAGGGCACATTGAGCTGTTTCCCCGGCGGGAAATGCTGGACTTGGTGGTGGTCGGGGGGCAGGCGCGGGGGATCGTGGTGCGCAATCTGCTCACGGGCGAGTTTGAGCGCTATGCGGGCGATACGGTGGTGCTGGCAACCGGCGGCTACAGCAATGTGTACTACCTTTCGACAAATGGTAAGAATTCTAATGTGACGGCGGCCTGGCGGACTCATAAGCGGGGGGCGTTGTTTGCTAACCCTTGCTTTACGCAGATCCACCCGACCTGTATTCCGGTGTCCAGCGAGTTTCAGTCGAAGCTGACGCTGATGAGTGAAAGTCTGCGCAATGATGGGCGGGTGTGGGTGCCGAAAAAGGCGGGAGATGAGCGATCACCCCAACAAATCCCCGAAAGCGATCGCGACTACTACCTAGAAACCCGCTACCCCACCTTTGGCAACTTAGTCCCGCGCGATGTGGCTTCTCGCAATGCCAAGCAGGTAATCGACGAAGGCAGGGGCGTGGGGGCGACCGGGCTGGCGGTGTATTTGGACTTTCGTGAGGCGATCGCCTCCCAGGGCAAACCCGCCATCGAAGCCCGCTACGGCAACCTGTTTGAAATGTACCAGCGCATTACCGGCGAAGATCCCTACAAAATGCCCATGCGCATTTACCCGGCAGTGCACTACACCATGGGCGGGCTGTGGGTGGACTACCATCTCATGAGTACGGTGCCCGGTTTATTTGTGCTGGGAGAAGCGAACTTTTCTGACCACGGGGCGAATCGTCTTGGGGCCAGTGCGCTGATGCAGGGACTGGCGGACGGCTATTTCATCATTCCGTATACGCTGGGTAACTATTTGGCGACGACGTCTCTGCCGCCGGTTGATGTAGAGAATGATGCCTTTGGCGAGGCCGAAGCTTCAGCGCAAGCCCGGACGCTCAAGCTGCTGAGCATTCGAGGTGACAGAACCATGCTGGACTTCCACCGGGCGCTGGGGCATTTGATCTGGAATGGGGTGGGAATCAGCCGAACTCGGGAAGGGCTGAAGGAGACGATAGAAGGGGTGCGATCGCTCCGCAATGAATTCTGGCAAAACCTGCGCGTCCCCGGCGAAAACAACACGCTCAACAAAAATCTGGAATTTGCCGGTAGAGTCGCCGACTTTATGGAACTCGGCGAAGTCATGGCCCGCGACGCCCTCGCCCGCGAAGAGTCCTGCGGCTGTCACTTTCGAGAAGAGTTTCAAACCGTCGATGGTGAAGCCCAGCGCCGGGACGAGCAGTTTTCTACCGCTGCAACCTGGCAGTATAGGGGCGACGAGCAGTCACCTGAGCTAATCAGTGAAGTGCTGGCATTTGAAAATGTGCAGCTTACGCAGCGATCTTATCAATAGTTATTTCAGGTTGTGTGAAGCCTTATAAGGCCCACACACAGATAATAGACGGCAGATACAGGGCTCATGAAACTCAACAGCAGCAAAGCTAAGATCTACAATGAGATTTGGGTGATGCCTTACAGCAAAAAGCTCAGGTTTTTAGATGTCTCCAATCTATTAGTAGCACTGGGCTGCAATCGTCATAGTAAAGGCGGCGCTAACGTAGTGTTTGAACTCAACGGCAAAGCTTGGGGAATGCATCCACCGCACCCTCAACCATACGTCAAACGTCCGTATATCAAAGACCTCCAGAAGTTTTTAATAGATAGCGGGATTAGAGACTTAGTGGAGGAAGACCAATGAAAAACACAATCGAGCACAGAGGCTATCTAGGTACAGTTGAAGTAGATTTTGAAGATGGCTGTATCTACGCATCTGTAGCTAACGCAGAGGGTCTTTACCTGACTGCCGAGGGAAACACCCCCTCTGAGGTTGAAGCCGCATTCAAATCTATTATTGATGACTACTTGACTGGCGCACAGGCCAACGGTTGGGTAATTATCGAACCAAAGGCAATGGCTACCCCTTAACCAACAGACGAAACGTTATATAGACACGCTATGCGAATCAATCTAAAGGTCTGGAGACAGGCTAATCCCCAGGCCGAGGGCGACTTCAGAAACTACACCGTTTCTAACGTCCAACCCGACCTTTCATTCTTGGAAGTCCTCGATATCCTTAACGAGCAGCTCATTGCTGAGGGCGACCTCCCTGTCGAATTTGACCACGACTGCCGGGAAGGAATCTGCGGCTCTTGCGGCATGATGATCAACGGTCAAGCGCATGGCTCTCAGCAGCGCACGGCAGTTTGTCAGCTCTATATGCGCCACTTTCAAGATGGCGACACAGTTACCTTAGAGCCCTGGCGAGCAAAAGCGTTCCCGGTGATTAAGGATCTAGTTGTTGACAGGTCGGCCTTTGATCGGATCTCCGCAGCGGGCGGCTATATTTCGGTGAAAACGGGCGCGGCTCCCGATGCGAACGCGGTGCTGGTAGCTAAGCCGGATGCAGATAAAGCTTTTGATTACGCCACCTGTATCGGGTGCGGCGCTTGTGTATCAGCTTGCCCAAATGCGTCAGCTTCGCTCTTTACAGCGGCGAAAATTTCTCATCTGGCGCTGATGGCTCAGGGTAAGCCAGAGCGTCAGCAGCGCGTGGTGAAAATGACTGAGCAAATGACGGCTGAGGGCTTTGGGGACTGCTCCAATCATGGGGAATGTCAGTCGGTGTGTCCGAAGGGGATTTCCATTGCGGCGATCGCTCAAATGCGCCGCGAATACATCCGCGCTAAACTGCCCTTTGGCTAAACAATCTGCAAATCTGTGGATTTCGTTTTTAAGGGATAGCGAACGATGGCAACGGTTGAGGCGATTTATACAGATGGCGCTTGTTCAGGGAACCCAGGGCCGGGAGGCTGGGGCACCCGAATAGAATTTACCGATGGTCAAGTGCATGAGCTAGGGGGGCGAGACGCTGCCACCACGAATAACCGGATGGAGATGCAGGCCGCGATCGCCGCTCTAGAATTTTTGCAGGCATCCGGCCTCGAAAGCTCACCAGTGACGCTGCACACCGACAGCGAATACCTTAAAAACGGCATTACTAAGTGGATCAAAGGATGGAAGCGCAAGGGCTGGAAAACCTCCGCTGGCAAAGCCGTCTTAAATAAAGACTTGTGGCAACAGCTCGATCAGCTCACTCAGACTTTAGACGACACCAGCGTCAAAATCGACTGGCGCTATGTTCGCGGACATACGGGCAATCCTGGTAACGAACGCTGCGACGAAATCGCCCGAGCCTTTACCCACAGCCAACCTATCGGTTTAAAGCAGTTCAAACTATCTGATAAAGCTGAACCAGCAACCCCTAAAACAACCGCAGATCAGAGTCAGAATGAACCGGACAACACCCTCGACCATAAAGGATTGTCACTGAGCAGTAGCCCAGAGATAAATAACGGCACTACTGAGGAGCCATTCTCGATAACAGCGCTAGAATTCGAGCAGAACGCCTCTAAAGAAGGAAATTCGGCAATGGCTCTTTCCGATTTAAAAAGCAGCAGCCCGCCAGAGGTGAGCAGAATAGAAAGACTCAAAAACGCTCTTAAGACCTTGCAAGTTACCGACGAACTCGCTAAGCAGGGCTATTTGATTACCAGCGCAGAGCTAGCCGACCTGATGGATGTGAATGCCAGCGCAGTCACCAGCCGGGGCGATTACTGGGCATGGCGCAACTGGACGGTTTCGCGCATTCGCCGAGAAGGCAATCAAATTTTGTGGCAGCTTGAGCGTATTGACGAGTAGGTAGCCGATCAGGTGAATGATCCCAGCGTGCGCCCGCCAATTAAATGTAGATGCAGATGAAAGACTGTCTGTCCCCCCTCTTCACCAGTATTGATGACTACCCGGTAGCCATCGTCAACCTTTTCTTGTCGGGCAATTTCGCTCACCGCAAACAGCAAATGTCCTAGAAGCGCCTTATCTTCGGCCTGGACTTCTGACAGCTTTGCAATCGGCTTTTTGGGGATTACCAGAATGTGAGTAGGCGCTTGAGGTGTGACATCCCGAAAGGCCAGACAAAGGTTGTCCTCATAGACGATATCAGCGGGAATCTCGCGGCGGATGATTTTACTGAAAACGGTGTCTTCACTCATGGGTTGGGGATTAGCGGCAGCAATAAAGGGCTACAGGGCAAGATGGAAACGTCCAAAGTGCCTGACAGCCCTAATTCTATCGGTCTGCTGATTCAAATGACTGCCGATTTTGCTCAAAGCTAGTCCATCGTGAAGTCTGTACTGAGAATCAGCCCGGTTTCTCCCATTACGCTGCCGACGTTGAAAGATACGGGCAACTCCATTCCAAAGTCGATATTACCTTCCGCATTCAGCAGTTCACCAATGATCGGGAGTGAGCTTAGCGCGAAGTCTGCTGGTTGAGTTTGGGGAGATTGGGCGATCGCAAAACCAGCATTCATACTCTGAGCAACGTCATCCAGCTCATTGGATGGGTTTTCGACTTCTACCGTCCGAGCTTCCAGAAACAACAGAGCATTCATCGACTGATCAGGCCCCAAAGTTTTTACCTGAGGCACGCTCACCTGGGCAAAGGCCGCAGCCGATATAGAATGAACCAAGCAAAAGGCAGATGCACCGGCAACCATACGATAGATAAACTTTCTTAGCATCATGGCGACAGCCGTTAGTGAGGATGACCCGCTCAGCCTACCCAGAAAGACCCGATCAAGATACGCTCACAATCGTTAGAAACCTACAGCAGCGCCAAACCATGGAAACACCCTCAGCTTACACACCGCCCAAAGTCTGGCAATGGAAGACCGAGAGCGGAGGAACCTGGGCCAGCACCAATCGTCCTATCGCTGGCCCTACCCACGACCAAGAACTACCCGTAGGAAAGCACCCGCTTCAGCTCTACTCCCTGGCGACCCCGAATGGGCAAAAGGTCACAGTCATGCTAGAAGAACTCCTGGCCCTGGGTATCGCCGCTGCCGAATACGACGCCTACCTGATCAAGATCAGTGAGGGCGACCAATTCGGCAGCGGCTTTGTCGACGTGAATCCCAACTCCAAAATTCCAGCTTTAGTGGATCGCAGCACAACACCCCCAACCCGAGTCTTCGAATCAGGGTCTATCTTGTTGTATCTAGCAGAGAAATTTGGCGCACTGCTGCCAACTGAGCCTGCACAGCGGACAGAATGTCTGTCTTGGCTCTTCTGGCAAATGGGCTCAGCCCCTTACGTTGGCGGCGGCTTTGGGCACTTCTACAGCTACGCGCCAATCAAAATCGAATACTGCATTGATCGCTTCGCCATGGAAACCAAGCGTCAGCTCGACGTTCTCAATCGACAGCTAGCAGACAAACCATACATCTGCGGTGACGCATACAGCATCGCCGATATTGCGATTTGGCCCTGGTACGGCGCACTAGTCTTGAACCGCGCCTACGATGCCGCTGAGTTTTTAGAGGCCCAGTCTTACACCCACCTGGTGAGATGGGCAAAGGAGATTGACGCTCGTCCAGCAGTCCAGCGCGGACGAATAGTGAACCGCACCTGGGGGCCACCCGAAGAACAGCTCCCTGAGCGCCACGCGGCCAGCGATTTTGAAAATCGAACCCAGGACAAGCTCGGTACAGCGAACTAGAAGCGCGCTTAATGGGGTCAATTCCTCCACCCATATCCCTACTTTGTTGATGGCCTCTTGTTTTTTGGGGGTTTAGTTCTTTATGAATGGCTCAGATGAAATTCAGAGGCGTATTAATCAGAAGATAGCTTCTGCAACGGTAGCCTATATGAGTGATGCAAAGTGGCGTAAACTCTTCAATTCGCTTATCAGCTATTCAGAAAATATCTATATCTACGGATTGCACATGAACTTCATTGATGATGAGAGACTGGGATGCACTCATTTCATAGGGTTCGGTCGTCTTTTTATTCCATAATTTAGCTGGCTCTATCGGGCAAATGTCATTCTTATAGCACGCAATAAAGTTCCGGTTTTGATCTGAAGACCTTGGCCAAAGAGATAAAACTATGCCTTATCAGGAACGTATCACCCTTGAACCTGGAAAACGAAGCGGTAAACCCTGCATCCGAGGAATGCGGATCACTGTTTATGATGTGCTGTCCTACTTAGCCTCTGGTATGACCTATCAAGAAATCCTCGAAGACTTTCCATATCTGACTCAGGAAGATATCCTAGCCTGTCTCAGCTATGCTGCTGATCGCGAACATCAAACCCTGTTCGTTCAGGCATGAAGCTGCTATTCGATCACAACCTATCGCCTCGATTAGTTCCTCGGCTCGCTGATTTATTCCCTGACTCATCTCATGTGTATACTCTGGGTATGGATCAAGCTGATGATCGCGACGTGTGGATCTATGCTCAAACCCATGACTTCACCATCGTCACTAGGGACAGTGACTATAACGAATTACTCGTGCTGCGAGGCTTTCCCCCTAAAGTAATCTGGATTCGTCGGGGTAACTGCTCTACCACTGCGGTCGAATCCATCCTGCGATCTCACCTCACCGATATTCAGGCTTTAGCCAACATCCCAACTCTCGGAATACTAACTGTCTACTGAAAATAGACAGGTGAAGAAAGCATAGCGTTCAGGTCAACGTCGTCGCTTTGGAATACTGCCCCAAACTTGGGCTTCGATGAAAATGTCGTGTTTTCGCGTTTCGTCGGTTCGCCATTCTTCAGCAGGTATTCCAACCCCATCAATGATTTTGCTGATTTCGGTCGCATTAAACACCTGTGCGTGATATTCGGGGTGGTAGAACCTTTTGTCTTGGTGATTCCTGAGCGAGTAGCTCACCATGCTGTCAGGATAGGTAAAGCTGACCTGGCTAGCCTCAAAAGCTGATAGCGGAATTTGAATAGCGCCGCTTTCTCCATTGAATCCTTCCTCGATCCAGGTCGCTCTTTCAACTACAAAGTAAGTGGGATAGTCAGAAAGCGGCTGGCCTCCCTTGTGGATAAATTCTTCTCTAAGCCAGCGTTCTGTCGCTTGCCGCAGCCGCAGGTATTTTTGAGGGTTGCTAAATCGGCGATACACTTCGCCAGTTCGTTTGCCCAGGTCGGTCATGACCTTCAGCGCCTCACTTTTCGTGAGAGCGGACAAGTTCTGAAAGGGCGGCTGATCTTTGGGGTGGTAGTGCGTAAGGATCATTTTTCAGCGATGGCAAGGCCACTTCTCTGGAGTATCGCCTCCCTATAACAACCCCCACCCTGAAAACTCAGAGTGGGGGCAATCAAGCTCACATTGAACTCACGAGAAACGGCTTAGAG
>JBBQAC010000033.1:0-24197 GCA_038315915.1 Phormidesmidales cyanobacterium | reverse complement strand
GTATATTTCCTGAGGACTGTACAGAGGATAGCGTATGAGCAGCCAAGACGATAATTCACGCTCGATTGGTGCGCTCCCCACTCGCTACGGCATAGTCAGGTCTGCCATTAACACCCGCATGAAAGCACTCGGCATTCAGCCCGAAAAAGTCGGTAATCGCGCCTACCTGAGCCCCGAACAAGTCGCCCTGCTCGATGAGCTACATGCACATATCCAAGCAGGCGGCATTACCCCCGTATTTCTAAAGGCCAGAGGGCTACCGCCTTATGACCATCCGGCTCACGCTACTGCCGGACAGTCTTTAGAACTTTCCTCAGGACTGATCTTGAGTCAGTCGGATGTAGGGAAGCTCGCTCGGGCGATCGCCACCGAAATCACTTCTATTTTTAAGAAGAGGGCTTAGGGGAATGTGATCGGGCTAAAACTTTCAAAAACTGATATTGCCATCCTGTCCTGTGGATAGTCTTAAGAAGATAATATGTATGAACGTTCCTGAGGGCCACCCGGAGAAATAGGGCATGAGCAATGGCAATATTGACCGCATCCCGGTTAACCAGCTAATCAGTCGCTACAAATTAGCCAGAAGCGCCGTCTATAAGCGCATGGCTGACCTTGGTATTGAGCGCGAAAAAATTGGCAACCGAGCCTACGTCAGCGCCCAGCAAATCGCCCTGCTCGACGAACTCCACGAATTTATTCAGGTCGGTGGCAACGTCGCCGAATTCATCGCCCGCAAAGGGCTGAAACCATCTGGCAGTCAATCCACTACAAACTCCGCCAGTCAGTCCGCAGGAGAGTCCTCAGAACTAACCGCAGGATCTTCAATAGACCAGACCGACATGCTTCGCCTAATTACCGCCTTCGCCAGTGAGATGACCGCTAAGCTTCAGCCGGTAGCCGATCCGCTAGCCTATTACGAATCGTTAGAGAAAGCCGTCAGCAATAGCTGGAAGCTAAGAACTTCCGAGATAGCCGATCTGCTAGACCTCGACCCTGAGGAAATTAATCGCTACGGGCAAACCTTTTACGAAGCGGGGTTTGTCTTTAACCGGGCAGGCTATCGCTCCGGTGGCGAGGTAGCCTGGTTGGTCTCCAAACGCTAGAATGGAAGATAGATAAAAAAAGAGCCAGCATTACTGCCAGCTCCAGTATCTATCGTGTGTTTATATCGTTCATCTGATGGGCGTTTCCGCCTGATACCTGTTGATTGCAGTCAACGAGTATCGACCAGCCGATGAGTTCGTCAGTGAAGGTAGGCAGTGACAGTGGTGTTGGTGAGTTCGTCGGTAGTGATGCTGATGGTAGCACTGGCACCACGTCTCTTTAAAGGGGGTTACCTTACCCAGAAACGGTGGCGGGCTCTTAGTCATTCTGGCAACTGTACGCCAGCAGGGGCTTTACCCACCAGTGGAAGCCGTTCCCCCTAAACCCTCAAACCTTTGTTCTTCCAAAGTATAGCATGTCCTGAGGATAGTCCACAGTAATTCCTCAGGACTATCTCAAGGACTGTACTGAGGACAGTTTATGATTGCTGAACGCGCTTCCACAGGGGTGGAACGACCTATCACACGGCGTTTGCTAGGCAGCCCCTTTGCTATGCTATTCTTGATAGGCAAATTAACGCTTCGGGGCGTAGCGCAGCTTGGTAGCGCACTACTTTGGGGTAGTAGGGGTCGCAGGTTCAAATCCTGTCGCTCCGATCAGCAAAACATTTGCTAAGAAAGCTTGCAAGCGCTTCCATTGAGGGGCGCTTGTCTTGTTTTGAGAGGTAACAAGTCCTCGTTAAGTGCAGATAAGGGGCAAAGCTAATGACTGAGGCTAGATTCAACGGGCTAGAAAGTCGGATGGACAGACTAGAAGAAGTCCTTAGCAGCGCTGGTGAATTTCTTTTGCAGGCGTCGGCACTGGCGCAGCAGAACACAGTAGCCATTGATAGATTGACCGAGCGTATTGATCGGAACGCGGCGGCTATTGACAAGCTGACAGAGCGAGTAGATAGCTTGACCGCTGCGAGCGAGCGTCATGACCGCATTCTTGACTACCTGCTCAGTCGTGAGGCGAACGATAACCGTTGACTGCCACTGCTTCTACGCCTGCTGCCGGTAAGCCTCGCCCGCTCACTCGGGCGATTCTTTTATCTATCCTTAGCGGACTGCTGTATTACGGCTATTACAAATGGATGATTCAAGACGAGCTGAGGACTTACGGGCAGCGCGTGTGGTCGGGAGCCGTTTGCATTATTCCCTTTGTGCTGGGGATCGCCCTGCCGCTATTGTTGGCCCAATTTGACCCGGATGTTCCTGGCTGGTTTGGTTTTTTGGCTTTCTCGGGAGTTGGTTGGATTTATATTGTGCAGTTTCGGCTGTACCAGGAAATTAATCGGCTGTATGTGGAAGAAGGGCAAAAGGCACCGCTGGTAACGTGGTGGATAGTTGTCCCCGGACTCAATTTGATTGTGGGACTCAGGCAAATTCACTTCTTGAGTGAGTATTGGGCACGAGTTTCCAGTAGCCCGACGCCAGATCCAATTGCTGAACAATTGCCTTTCCTTTCTGGCAACGGCTAAATGAGACGGTCAGATCATTTAGACTTGTTGGGGCGATAGCTGACTCTATGTCCCTTTTGTAGCGCTAGTTGCTATCGATTTTATTCGCGCCTGTTTGTAGGCGCATAGCTGTAATGAGATTTTTGCTGTTTGCCCGTAAGCCGCCGTTGGGTGCGTCTTTGTGGGGGGTGCCGTTGATTGTGCTGGGGCTGTTGGCTGGCTGCGCGCATGAACCGGGAGCGATCGCCAATACCAACCGTGAAGAAGCCGAGGTCATCAGCGTTGACTCAACCGCGCGGGACGAATCTGTCTTGCGACTGCTTTACAGCCGCATCCCGACTACGCTAAATCCCCATCTGGCCAACGGTTTTCAAGACTTTGAAGCAGCCCGAATCGTGTACGAGCCGCTAGCGACCTATGCCCCCGATGGCGATTTGGTGCCGGTTTTAGCCGCGCTAATTCCCACGCCTGAAAATGGTGGGGTCGCAGCCGATGGCCGCTCAGTTACTTGGAAGCTAAAGCCCAACGTGCGCTGGTCAGATGGCCAGCCGTTCACTGCGGAAGATGTGGTGTTTACCTATGAATTTGTCAGCGATCCTGAAGTCGCAGCAGTGACCGAGAATTACTACGAAGGCATCGAGAAAATAGAGGCCATCGATCCGCTAACGGTGAAAATTACATTTAAACAGCCTAATCCTTCCTGGGCGCTGCCGTTTACCGGGCAAAACGGGATGATTATTCCCAAGCATGTGTTTGCGGAGGTGCAGGGGGTGAATGTGCGCCGTGCCAGTGCTAACCTGCAACCGATTGGCACTGGCCCCTATCGATTTATTGCGGTCATTGATGGCCGGTGGACGTTTGCTGCTAACGAGCAGTATCGAGACGGCTTGCCCGCTTTCAAGCTGGTAGAGCTAGAAGGTGGGGTGACGCCTTATGTAGCGGCCCGCCGGGTGTTACGTGATGGCGACGCGGATTTTGCGCATAACTTGCAGCTCAGCATCGAAGACCGGGTGGACTTGTCTAGTTCGGGCAAAGGGCAAGTAGTGGCCACTTTTGGCTCTTCTGTGGAGCGGGTGATGCTCAACCCGACCGATCCGAACGAGGCGACCAAAGCGGGAGAGCGCTCAAGCGTAGAGAATCCTCATCCCTTTTTAAGCGATCTCCAGGTGCGCAAGGCGGTTGATCATGCGATAGATAGAGATGCGATCGCCAATGAAATATACGGCAATGCAGGCCAGCGCACTAACCAAATTTTGCCCTTCCCGCAGGAATATGCCAATCCAAAGCTTTATTACCGCCACGATCCACAACTGGCGAATGCGCTGCTAGATGAAGCAGGCTGGAAAGATACCAATGGCGACGGCATTCGCGATAAAGACGGCGTAGAAATGCGCCTAGTGTTTCAAACGCCCATCAACCCAGTACGCCAGCAGACCCAGATCAAAGTGAAAAAAGATCTCAAAGCGGTAGGAATCGATGTCGAGATTCGCCGGGTACTTGTGGATGATTTCTTTTCAGCTGACCCGGCTCAAACGCGCAGCATTAACCACTTTTACGCCGATATGCAGGAGTACAACGCTGGCAGCGATACGCCCGACCCGGCCATTTATATGACCTGGTGGCTGTGCGATGAAATTGCCTCGATGGAAAACCAGTGGCAGAAGCCAAACAACGCCCGCTACTGTAACCCCGAGTACGACAAGGTTTGGGAGCAGGCCAGCAAAGAGCTAGACCCGAAAAAACGAGCGCAGCTTTTCCAGCGAATGAACACCATTTTGATGCAGGACGTGGCGGTGATTCCGCTGGTGCGGCGGGCAGTGACCAATGGGCTGAGCAATCGCATCACTGGCGTAGATCCAACCCCTTGGGACGCAAGCACCTGGGACATTGGCACTTGGAAGCCAGTTGACGGCCCCGGAGCAACCGAAGAGAAACAAAGCCGAAACTGAAGCTGCGCCTGCGACGACTGAGTAGAGGTCTGTAGCAAAAAGGAGTGCAGTTATAACTGCACTCCTTCCATTAAATACTTTTTGTGATTGTTAGTCAGTTACCATACCTAACGCTAGCTTGCTTCAACGTCGATTACAGTTCCATCCTCAGTTTCAACCGCGCTATCTGCTACGTCAATACCTCTGCGGCTTTTGAGATAGTCCATCCCGAGAGAAGAAAGCTCGGCGATGAGCAGCGTTGCTAAGATGCTATCGTCCACTAAACCCAAGCCAGGGATAATGTCCGGCAGGAGGTCGGCGGGGCTCACCAGGTAGAGCGCGGTGCCGAGAATGACCAGCCAGCGGTACTTGGGATTGCGAATGGCATTGCGATACCACTTGTAAAACGATTCAATTGGATTATTCATTAAGACGCCTTTGCTGTCAGCTTATGCAATCGATCTCGCCGAAGAATTCGCAAAATCACCTTGCAGGTTTATTATTACAAGCTTAGCGGGCGATCAGGGGTGTAGGTATCCCTCTATGGCATTACGCTTCAGCGCTCGTGCCTATGGCATTACGCCTATTTTTTCCGGGGCCAGCGAGTGCCCATCTCAGTCTTCGCTGAGAAAACCAGATAGCCGATTAGTAAAGCGATCGCACCGACAAAAAGCGCGACATCCTCGCTCATACCGGTACCTCAACAGCAGTGACACCCGCTAAGTTAAAGGCCGAATGAACCACCCTTAGGGCTTCAACGCCCTGCGCCTCTTCGACCACGCAGCTAATTTTGATTTCTGAAGTCGCAATCATCAAAATATTAATGCCTGCTTTTGCGAGCGATTGAAACATCGCAGCGGCAATGCCCGGACGATGGATCATGCCAATGCCGACGATGCTGACTTTGGCGATCGCCTCATTCACCCAAACTTCGCCGCAGCCCAGCTCTGCTGCCGCCGATTGCAAAACGTCCCGAGCTAATTGAGCGTCCGCTTGAGTCACCGTACAGGCAATATCTCTCGTCATCTGCCCCTGGTGCGGACGGCTGCGCTGAGACTGAATGATCATATCCACGCTAATGCCCCGATCCGCCAGGATTTGAAAAATGCGAGCGGCGAGGCCAGGTTTGTCGGGCACGTATCGAACCGCGAGCTGGGCCTGCTGAAGATCGAGCGCCGCCCCGCGTACAGAGGGCAAGTCAGCCGTCTCAATCTGACCTTGATCGAGGCGAGCTGGGGACTTGCTCACGTCAAAATGCTGGCAAAGGGTAGCAATGGCCCGGTCGCAGTCCTCGCCAGCCACTGTGCAGCTCACCTTCACTTCTGAAGTAGAGATCATTTGAATATTCACCCCGGCTGCGGCCAGGGCCGAAAACATCCCAGCAGCTACGCCCGGACGACCGATCATGCCCGCGCCTGCAATGCTGATTTTGGCGATGTTATCGGACGTTTGCACCTCGGCTTCATCGATGGCACCCGGCTGGCTGCGCAGAGTTGGAGCGATATGCTCGGCGACGCTGGCGGCTTGGGCGATCGCCTCAGAGCGCACCGTAAAAGCAATATCGTTAGAATTGCCCTCGTGAATCGACTGAATAATCAAGTCCACATTCAGCGACTGGCCCGCTAACTCACCAAAAATTTGCGCCGCCACCCCAGGCCGATCCGGCACCCGCAGCAGCGCTACCTTCGCCTGATCTGTATCAAACTCCACCGCATCGACCGGGTTACCCAGCTCCAACCCTTCTAACGCTCTCGGCTGGGGAGCCGGAGAAACCACCCTTGTCCCAGGCTGATCCGTCCAGCTGGAGCGTACCACCAGCATAATGCCGTAATTGCGAGCGATCTCCACCGCTCGAGGATGCAGTACGCTTGCACCCAGGCTGGCTAGCTCCAGCATCTCATCGCAAGTAATCTCATCCATCAGCCGGGCATCTGGAACCACCCGAGGATCGGAAGTCAAAATCCCCGGTACGTCAGTATAAATTTCACAGCGCTCTGCCTGCATCGCCGCTGCTAGGGCTACCGCTGAGGTATCTGAGCCGCCTCGCCCGAGCGTCGTAATTTCCAAATCATCGCCCTGCTCTGGGCTCCCGCTTGTCCCCTGAAAACCGGCAACAACAATGACCTTGCCTTCTTCTAAGTGACGAGTGAGACGGTGAGTCTTAATTTCTAAAATGCGAGCGCGAGTATGTTCGGCTTCAGTCACAATGCCAACCTGCGCGCCGGTCAGCGAAATCGCCGCCTGTCCGCGTTCGTGCAGCGCCATGCTCAGCAGAGCAATCGTCACCTGCTCACCGGTTGACAGCAGCATGTCCATTTCTCGGCGGCTCGGATTGCTAGAAATCTCGCTGGCTAGCTGCACCAGCCCATCGGTGCTTTTGCCCATCGCCGACACCACCACAATCACGGAATGACCGGCCTTCACCGTTGCCTGAATCCGCGCCGCGACTGCCTGGATTCGCTCTACGCTACCGACAGAAGTACCGCCGTACTTTTGAACAATCAGCCCCATACTCTTAGCCCTATGCCCGCTCTGTCCTACTGTCAGCCCTACATTAAGCTAGGCCACGGTTACAGCAAGACTCCAAATAGTTCTCCTACTCTACAATCTCTTTGCTGCATAGGCTACTGGGCGCTGCCATTTAAAGGCTGTCAGACAGATTAGCCAGCCAAATACTCTCGCATATCGCTCCGATGCTTGCGGAGTTTGGTCAGCGCTTCTCGTTCAATTTGGCGGACGCGCTCGCGGCTGATTTCTAGCATTGCGCCAATTTTGGCCAGGGTCATGTTCTTGCCATCGTCCAGGCCAAAGCGTAAGGAGAGAACGCGCTGCTGCTGAGGCGTCAGATCGGCCATCAGCGCATTGAGATCGCGCTTGAGGGATGACTGAGTGGCAAAGTCGTCAGGCGTTGGGCCGTCGTCCTCTAGGAGGTCACTGAGCTGAGTGTCCTGATTGTCACCTACCCGTAGGTCGAGCGAGAGCGGCTGGCGGGACTTGTCTAAGTAGTCACGTACCTGCTGCGTAGTCAGTTCGGTATCGGCAGCGATTTCGGCAATTGTCGGGGGACGGCCTGTCGCCTGCGTAAATTGACGCTGGGACTTTTTGATTTTGTTGAGCTTTTCGGTGATGTGAATGGGTAGGCGAATGGTGCGGCTTTTTTCAGCGATCGCCCGCGTAATTGCCTGCCGAATCCACCAGTAGGCATAGGTGCTAAAGCGATAGCCCTTGGCGGGGTCAAACTTTTCGACCCCGCGCTGCATACCAATTGTGCCTTCCTGAATCAGATCGAGCAGATCCACATTGCGCTTGATGTATTTTTTCGCCACTGAGACGACCAGCCGCAAATTGGCCTCGACCATTTTGCGCTTGGCCCTTTCGCCTGCTGCGACCACCGCTTCAAGTTCAGCCGTGGAAACATTAGCCGCCTCAGCCCACTCCAACTGAGTAGGTTCACGGCCTAGCTTGTCAGCCAGCTCAGCCTGCAATAGCAGTAGCGCCATCATCTGCTTGACCTGCTTGCCAAAGATGATTTCTTCCTCATGGGTCAATAGCGGGACGCGGCCAATTTCTTTCAGGTAAGTACGAACAAGATCGCCGGAAGGAGCAGCTTTCATATAGATTGCGCAGCGGTAAGAGAATAGTGCTTGGGGTGGAAGCCCCTTATTGAGTTTCCGATGGGGTCTGAGACGGCGGTTAAAGTCTCAACAGTCAGGAACCATCGGTAAATATTCGCCTCTATTAACTATTGTAAAGTAATACAACTTTTATGAGAAATCTTTTTTAAATTTCATCCCTGCGGGTGATCAGAGCGGGCACTGCGAACAGCCGCAGATTAAGCCTTCGAGGAAGATTACAGGGTCTGGGCGAGAAATGCCTATTTTGCTTTCTCAATAGTAGTGATGAGAAATCTTAAAAAAGTATGCAAATGTTTATGCTTAATTCAGATATCTCATTCAACCTTCACTAGCAAAAACCATACATTGCCCCTCAGACATATTTTGTTCGGCTAAACACCATTAATTGCTAAACCTGACGTACAGCAGCCTCGCCAACAATATAGTACAAAAATACTATATCAAGAGGAATGAAATTAGAAATCTCGCTCACCGGCCTATCCCCCACTTGCTGCCAACACATTCTTGGGATAGGAAATGCGCTTGTGATTATGCTGCTGCCATACCTGGATAAAGACGCTGGCAATCACCTCCATATCCTCCCGAGCGAGGCCGCTGTCCACTAGCTGCTGGTTGCGCCAGCGAGCCCCCAGAATTTTGTCGACCATTGCATAGGCTTCGTCTATTGAGGCTTCGGGCTTGAGCGATCGCAGTGCCGCTTCACAAGAATCTGCCAGCATCGTAATGCCAGTTTCTGGGCTCTGGGGAATTGGGCCGTCGTAGCTGAAGTCGGCTTCGTTGATCACCAGACTGGGCTCTGCGGCCTGACGTTCTTTCGCCTGGTAGTAAAAGTAGCTGATCTTCATATCGCCCTGATGCTCCGGGATGAAGGCTCTCACTGCCTGGGGCAATCGGTATTTGCGGGCCATGACCAGCCCCAGAGTGACGTGCTTCTTAATAATGCTGGCACTTTTCCAGGGGTCGTCGATTAAGTCGTGTTTGTTGGGGCCACCCATCTGGTTCTCGATAAAGCCTGCGGGGTCGTGCATTTTTCCAATGTCGTGGTAAAGCGTCCCGGCCCTGACCAGTTCGACATTGCGGCCCAGGGCGCGAGCGGCGGCTTCAGCTAAGTTAGCGACAAACATTGTGTGCTGAAAAGTGCCCGGAGCCTCAGCCGCTAATCGCTTGAGCAAAGAGCGGTTGGGATTGGATAGCTCAGCCAGGCGAATCGGAGTGACCACATCAAACAAATGCTCCAGATAAGGACTGACGCCAAGGGCCACCACACTCCAAACGATGCCATAGAGACCATGCATAGCCGAACCGACCACCACATTCCATACCGGCGTGGCGATCGTCAGCCGCATCAGGGTAATAACTAGATGAACGCTGGCCTGCGTCAGGCCCACAAACCCGCCTAGCAGGGCAAATTCTTCGCGCGATCGCAGCTTAGGGGCACTCAATGTCCCGAGCATCGCCGCCACGGTACCGGCAATCAGCGGCACCGTGCTAACTGGCGTTCCAATCGGTAAAATCAGCGCCAGCAAACCCACAACGGTAATTCCCAAAACCGAACCATAAAAGCTGCCGACCAGCAGTCCTACCGCTGGTAGACCAATGGTCGGCACCCGCAGCGCTGCCAGCACAGACACCACCAGGCACAGCATCAGCACCAGAATATGGTCGCGCTGATTGAGCTGGTGAGTTTGATAGTGATCTACCCACAGGTAAAAGGCCATTGCCCCAGCAATCAGCAAACTAAAGCCGCAAAGCCCTATCCAGTTGAAGTAGCGACTGGTCAGGTCAAAATAGTCGAGCAGGGCAAAGTCAGTCGAGTCGATCACCTCACCATCTCGCACGATCAAATCGCCTTTTTGCACAGAGATCATGACTGGCGCAATCTCATTGACGACCTGTTCGGCATGGAGCTTAGTGCGCTCTTCATCCAGGACTAAGTTGGGCGAGATTGCGGCAGATAAAACATCGGCAGTGAGCTGCCTGACGGTAGGAGTAGGCCCAGCCGGTAGCCGCGCTTCGATGGCACGCCGGATCAAGTCAGGTGGCGAGCCCGGCGGAACGCCTTGTAGCATCATCTCTGAAAACACCCGGCGGGCGTTGTTCTCTAAGGTGAACCACTGCTCCTCAGACAGCTCAAATAGCCGGTAGTTATAGAGCGGTTGGCCAGATGAGCTAGCTTCCGCCGCGAGTTCATCGACAGCTTTTCGATACTGCTCTCGGCGGGTATCCATACGAATTTGCAGTAGATCTAAGCCCTGTGCGCCCAACCGTTCTCGGTAGGAGACAAGCTCCCTGAGGGCGGCGATCTGACTGGACGGCAGGGATTTCACCTGGCTGCGGATTATTGGCGGTAGCGAAGGCGGGAGATCTTCGCTGGCGGCGGTTAGCTGAGACGAGGTCAAATCGACTATTCCGGCTAAGTACCAGAGAGTTTGCCATTCAGTCGCGGAAGCCTGAAACAAGAAGTCCTGAGTTGGCTTTGAAAGAATGTCAAGATTGAGAAAAGGCGGACTGCCGGCTTCTTCGCGCAGCTCTCGCCCCTGCTCTAAAATCGTCTCTAACGAGCGATCCGCCTCAGCAGTTAAGTCAGTGTCTATCTTCAGGATTTGCACCACCCCGTCGCGGACGCGGTTACGCTGGTTCTCCGTTTCTTGCTTGTCCTCAAAAACCGTGCTTTCAGGGGCGTAAAAGGTTTGAGGCGAAACCGATTTGACATCGAGTCCGGGCTGGCTATAAAAGCGTTGGCCAAAGCAGGCCGTCAGGAGCAAAAATGCCAGTAGCGTCGCGATCCAGATGCGTTTGGTCACCTCCAGCGATAGCAGTGCTCGCGCTGTAGATCGATTGCCTACCGCTGAGTGAACTCGCGCGGTGCGATCCTGCCGGACCCCGCTGCTGGGAAAAGACTGAGATACCCCCTCTGTCCAGACAAAGCGCTGGGCACTGTTCACCCAGGGGGCACAGCGACGGTTGATTCGCCTTCCCAACTGGCGTCCAGGACGTTTGATTCGCTGTAGCGATCGCGACCACAGCCGGTACACCCAACGGGCAAAATGACGGAGAACACGCATGAGCCCTACCGGATAGATTGCCTAGCAAGCCGCCGTAGCAGGGCTACTAGCGGCAATATGTAGCGAGCTGAGAAGGGCCAAAAAGTTCCGTCCCAAAAATACGTCGTCTCGTCATTATAATACGTGGATTTCTTCACCGTGCGGCCCCTGCCCACTGGCCGAACAGGTCATCGGCGATCGCCACCACCTCTGAGCAGCGCTGAGAGAGCTGCCAGTGCGCCGGGAGTGACACCCGCCCGCCCGTAGCCCCAGCGACCACAGCCGTCACCAGCGGATCGATGCCTTGCCGACTAGCCGCTATCTGCACCGGCAGGCTGTAGCTCTCTGAATGCAGTAGCGCTATTAGCACAGCCTCAGCAAATGATTCGGTTGCTACACCGGCTAACAGTTCGGCCAAGATTTTGTCATAGCACCGCTGCTCAGCCGCTGACAAAGCGTACAGTACCGAGCGTTTTTGGAGCTGGCTTAGACCGACTACTGGTGAGCTA
This sequence comes from Phormidesmidales cyanobacterium, assembly GCA_038315915.1. Taxonomy (GTDB): domain Bacteria; phylum Cyanobacteriota; class Cyanobacteriia; order Phormidesmidales; family Phormidesmidaceae; genus Phormidesmis. The sequence continues at coordinate 12,536 of JBBQAC010000033.1, read as the reverse complement.
TCAGGTTTACATAGCAATAGTTCGAGTAGATCGCCCAGGACGAGAAAATGGGTAATCACCGCCTCAGGCTGATGCAAACGGGCGACAGTTGATCGCTGGGCCTCGATCCACCCCAACCGCCACTCCCAGCGATCGCAATAGCGCAGCAGCAGGGGAATGCTGGCCAGCAGCGAGAATTGGCCACCATATAGGCTTTTTCCCATTTGAGTGCGCGGTAAATCGAAGGCATGAGGTCGCCGCAGAAAGACGCTACTCTGTGACAGGCTAAATGCAGCGGCTTCAGCCAGCAGACCCGGCTGATTTGAAGCACAAGTTGGCCCCGCCGAGACCGCTGTAGGAGCAAGCCACAGTCCTAGCAGCACCCCTCGAAAGCGATCGCGCAGAGACCGCAGATGCCCCGTAGAAGCATTCGCCTGAGATCCTATCGGAGTGCAGTTGTCTGGCGGTGCTATCGGCTTGTTCATCTTGGCAGGGGGAGTTATATCTGCTTATATTGATATGGCTTACAGCACACTATGCACAAGGCTAAGGAAACCCGCAATGGGGCGATCACATACATATTTACCGCTGATACAGCCGTCGCGGCTCAGCCAGTCAGAAAACCGATTGCTGCGTTTCCCGAATCCTGTTCGCCAGTGTGCTCATGGGGTGCTGGCGATCGCCGCTGCCTGCACCTTCGTGGCAGCAGACACTTTTTCCAACCCGATGGCGCGAGCGGCCAGTTCAGACCTGGCCCGCCCGGCGACTGACAGCTCAGACGGCCAATCAGACGACCAAAGTCCGCTAGCGGAGCCAGATCTGCTAGCTCAAGTCACCTACCCGACGCTCTCTGTGGGTAGTACAGGTGCGAGTGTTAGTCGCTTGCAAGCAACTCTCAAGCTAATGGGCTTTTATCAGGGCGCGGTAGATGGCGTCTATGCGCAGGCGACCCAGGAGGCTGTCAGCCGCTTTCAGACTGCCGCTGGAATTGCCGCCGATGGCATTGCCGGCCCTTCTACTTGGGCCAAACTATTGCCCTCACCCGAAGCGGTGACCGCGATCTCTGCAACAGACCCACTACCCGCCTCAGAACCGGCAACGCCGCCGTCCGCCTCAGGGCCTGCTAACGTCGCCCCTCCGGTACTCAGTCTTCATGCCGAGGGGTCAGCAGTTTCTCAGCTTCAGCGCGAGCTTCAAACGCTCGGTTACTACAGCGGAACAATTGACGGTGTTTTTGGCCAGCAAACTCAAGCAGCCGTCAACCGATTTCAAACCGACAAGCAGCTGACGGTAGATGGGATTGTGGGCGCTTCTACCTGGGAAGCTCTGACTCGGGCGCTGGCTCAATCGGCAAGATAACGCTTGCACCAGCGCTTTCTACTGGACATCTGTTTGCCGATCAGGGGAGTCTTGAAGAATGCTTAAGCTTGCTTGAGAGTAAGGCGTTGGCTGATCTATCCAAACGGGTAGCTCGCTTTCGACCAGCGCCGTATCGTAGCTGTCAAAAGCGTTATCCGCCTGGGTCATAAAAATAAGATAGTCGCTCATCAAAAAGTAAACGCCCACCATCGCCGCAGCGGAAGAAGCTACTAAGAAGCCAGCTAGCATCAGCGAAAATTCCTGATTTTCGACGGCACGATCCATCAGACGCAGCGCCCAAAAGACCAGACCGACAACAATAACCAAAATCAGAAATATCATCCTAAACAAAGGTGCGTTAAAGACCTGAAGTCAGCGGTGGAGAGAGAATCAACGATCTTTACAGATTGTAACAAACTTATCAGACTTTTGAGACAGGAAAAAATACTGATTGGCCCTGCTTCAGGCGCAAAAACCTTCGCTCTTTCGCGTTTTTAGCCGTCATTTCAGAGATAGAGCCTCTTCCCTTCAAGATAAGCGGTGGTTGAGAGAAAACTAAAATTTATAAGCTTTTGTAAACAATTAGTAACGAATAATTACATCCTGAGAAGCCAGGTGAGCTTTGATCTCGGCGACGCTGAGCTGGCCGTAGTGCAGCAGAGAGGCCAGTAAGGCAGCTTCGGCTTTGCCGGTAGTCAGCGCCTGGTAAATGTGTTCGCAGGTGCCTGCGCCGCCTGAGGCAATCACTGGCACCTCGACCCGGCTGGCGATCGCTTCCGTCAGGCTCAAGTCATAGCCCGCCTGCGTGCCGTCCGCGTCCATGCTGGTAATGAGTAGCTCGCCCGCGCCCCGCGCCACAACATTGCAGGCCCACTCCACCGCGTCTAGACCCGTATTCTCGCGGCCACCCCGAACAAATACGTCCCACTGAGGGCGCTCAGCGGCTGTCGCGGGCGGTCGTCGTCTGGCATCGATCGCCACCACAATGCACTGAGCGCCGAAGCGATCGCTCGCCCGGTTGATCAAATCCGGGTCGCGCACCGCCGCTGAATTGATACTGACCTTATCGGCCCCGGCCCGCAGCAGCTTTTTAATCGTCTCGGGGGAGCTGATGCCGCCGCCCACCGTCAGCGGGATAAACACCTGCTCAGCAGTGCGGTACACCACGTCATAGATCACATCTCGATCTTCATGGGTGGCTGTGATGTCTAAAAACACCAGCTCATCGGCTCCGGCCTCGTTGTAAATTTTGGCCAGTTCTACCGGGTCGCCCGCATCTTTAAGATTGACGAAGTTGACGCCCTTGACGACGCGACCAGCTTTGACATCGAGGCAGGGAAGGATTCGTTTGGCGAGCATTTTTTAAATTTAGATGAAAGGGTAGGCACGGGTCGCTGATAAACTGAGGACTGGTTTTGAGTCGGGCAGTTCAGCAAGGATATCGTTATTAAACATGGATTTGGAAATTGGACAGCGGGTTCAGGTGTGCCGTTTGCGTGATCGAGTTGGCAAATCTTTCGCTGCCCGGCTAGGTAAAACAGGCACTGTCAAAGACTTTAAGCCGCTTGACGGCCAAAGTATTGGGGCGCTAGTCAAGTTCGATGCAGACGATTACACCACCTGGTTTTTTGAAGACGAACTGCGCCCGGTTGATTAGCTAGTCGATTAGCCATCCGATTTTCTGTACTCTCACATTTTTGTAGACTATGACGCTGATTCTCACGTTTCTGGGCAAAGGGGGGACGGGTCGCTCGACGGTAGCGATCGCCGCCGCTCACAAGCTCTCTGCTGAGGGAAAACGGGTGCTGCTGCTGTGCCAGGAAGCAGGCCCTGCGATTTCTTTGCTGCTGGGTACGGAGGTGGGTTCTACCCCTAGCCCCGTCGGCCTTGACGGTAGTGCTGAGGGTCAAGGGTTTCAGGCGGTACAGCTACACTCTGCTGCCCTGCTCGACCAAAACTGGGAAAAGCTCAAAAGCTTTGAAGCTCAGTACTTACGAGATCCGTTCTTCAAGGCGGTGTACGGTCAGGAGCTGAGCATTATTCCGGGGATGGATGACTTTTTGGCGCTGAATGCGATTCGTGAATACAGTGAGAGCCTGCAGTACGACGTGATTGTGCACGATGGCCCCGGCAACCAGTCGAACCTGCGGATGTGGGGCGCAATTGGCGGTATTGACTGGTATTTTCGGCGGTTCAAAAAGGTTTTTCAAGACTCACAGTTTTACCGCTCTATTTCGCCATTTATTTCGCCGATTACCGGCGCGATTTTGAGCAGCGGCAGCTCGGGCGATATTTGGAGTCGGCCAGAGACCCAGAGCGTTGAAGGCATGGTGGCCAAGGGCAAAGCAATGGTGCGCGACCCGATGCAACTGCGGGCCTATGTGGTGACCACTGACGATGCGGCGGCGATCGCTCAAGGCAAATACCTGTGGAGCGCCGCTCAGCAAATTGGCCTGACCGTCGCTGGCACCCTGGTCAATACCCGCTCAGGACAAGGTGCTGACCTGTCAGCGGCAAGAGAAGCTTTTGCCCCTTTACCGGTCGCTGCCTTACCCTATAGTTCAGAAGCGTCTCCCTGGCAGTCTCTGGCAAATGCCCTACCGGCGCTAGATGAACCGGTCAGCGTCCCGAGCCCGATGAGTGTCGATGTTGCCAGCAGCACCGTCAAGCTGTTTCTACCCGGATTCAAAAAGTCACAGGTGAAGCTGACCCAGTACGGGCCAGAGGTCACTGTAGAAGCGGGCGATCAGCGGCACAACCTGTCTCTGCCCCCGGCGCTCAGTGGCCGCTCAGTAACCGGCGCTAAGTTTCAAGAGGGCTACTTAATAATTTCTTTTAGCTAAGCATTTTTGGGCCGACTGTTTTGAGAGGAATTGACCGATGTCTGAAGACAATCTATCAGAGCCCTTAGCCGCCGATCTGGCTGAGAATATTGAGGTCAGCAGCCAGAAAGGGAGCAGCAAGGCCCGGCAGCTTCTGGGCATGAAGGGCGCAGAAGCTGGCGAAACCTCCATTTGGAAAATTCGCCTACAGCTGATGAAGGCGATCACCTGGATTCCGCTGATTTGGGGCGTGGTGTGCGGCGCGGCCTCTTCTGGCAAATTCACCTGGTCGGTTGAAAACGTGCTAATTTCCGCCGCCTGTATGCTGATGTCTGGCCCTTTACTTACCGGCTACACCCAGACGGTCAATGACTACTATGACCGCGACCTGGATGCGATTAATGAGCCCAACCGCCCGATTCCCTCTGGCGCGATTTCACTGCCGCAGGTGCAGGCGCAGATCTGGGTGCTGCTCTTGGGCGGGCTGGCTGTCGCCTACGGGCTAGATCGCTGGGCTGGTCACGAGTTTCCAACGCTGCTGGTGCTGGCGCTGGGCGGCTCGTTTGTGTCTTACATTTACTCAGCGCCCCCGCTCAAGCTGAAGAAAAATGGCTGGCTGGGTAACTACGCGCTGGGGGCGAGCTATATCGCGCTGCCCTGGTGGGCGGGTCATGCCCTTTTTGGGGAGCTGAACGCCACTGTCATTGTGCTGACGCTGATTTACAGTATGGCCGGATTGGGGATCGCGGTGGTGAATGACTTTAAGGCGGTGGAGGGCGATCGCCAGCTCGGGCTCAAGTCGCTACCGGTGATGTTTGGGGTGCAAACCGCCGCCTGGATTTGCGTGCTGATGATCGATATTTTTCAGGGCGGGATGGCCGCCTACCTGATCGGCATTCACAAAAATCTCTACGCGGTACTGCTGATTTTGCTGATTATTCCGCAGATTACGTTTCAGGACATGTATTTTTTGCGTAATCCGCTAGAGAATGATGTGAAGTATCAGGCCAGCGCTCAGCCGTTTTTGGTGCTGGGAATGCTGGTGACGGCTCTGGCATTGGGCCATAGCGCACTGGTTAGCTAGGCGATCGCCAGCGTGCTTTTGCCTATCGGGGTAGCATCTACATGCGTAGTTCCGTTAAGTGCCTTTGGGGAATATGCCTGAACTCGTCTCTCAAAGCTAAGCTATTAAAGCGATAGCGGTTGAAATCACGTATGTCGACGGCAGCGAGATCGTCTGGAGAACCTAAACTCAAGTGGCCAATCTTTTTTCTCAGCTGAAACAATGGTCTAATCACCTGCGCGGTTCAGCGTCAGACACCCCTACTGAGGGATCTAAACGGCAGGGATCTAAACGGCGCAGGCGGGAAATTCGCACCTCGACCATTCCGCCGCGTACTCAGCTAGCGCGAGCCGCTAATGTTACCTACCCATCAGCCCAACGCCGCGCTCACCAGCGCCCTTCTTTCTGGCTGTTGCTAATAGTTGGGGCGAGCGTTGCTGGCACTAGCACTCAGTTTTACCGGCTGCGGAGCGATCTGCAAAAGACCGTGCCGGATGTCACCCAGGCGTTGACCTACGAGCGCAGCGGCACCATTACCCTCAAAGCCAGGGACGGCCAAATCTTACAGAAGGTCGGCCCTACCGCGCAGGAAAGCCTGTCCTATGACGAAATTCCCGATGTGGTGGCGCAGGCATTCATTGCCGCCGAAGACCGCCGGTTTTATGAACACAATGGGGTGGACTATCGCTCAATCGCGCGCGCGGCTTTTGCCAACTTGACCAGCGGCAGCGTGGTAGAAGGGGCCAGTACCATCACCCAACAGCTTGCCCGGATTACTTTTCTCACTCAGGATCGCAGCTTTCAGCGCAAGCTTAAAGAAGCCATTTTGGCCCGGAGGCTTGAAACCGAACTGGGCAAAGATAAGGTATTGGAGCGCTATCTCAATCTGGTGTACTTAGGCGCAGGGGCTTATGGCGTGGCCGATGCTGCCTGGATTTATTTCGGCAAAACCGTCGATCAGCTAAGTGTGGCGGATGTTGCGTTGATTGCAGGCATGGCTCCCGCGCCGAGTGTGTACTCACCGCTGGTCGATCCAGCAGCGGCCCGCCAGCAGCGCGATAAAGTCATCAGCCGGATGGAAGCTAACGGGGTGATTACCCCCGTCCAGGCCCAGGAAGCCTATCAGGCCGATGTCACCTTAGAGGCTCAAGAGCCGAAGTATCTCTACAGTGAGTTTCCCTATTTCACCATTTACATCAAAAAGCAGCTTGCTGAAATTCTCTCGCCTGAAGAGATAGAGGCCGGGGGGCTAGTAGTAGAAACCTCTTTGGACACGAAATGGCAAAAGGCGGCTGAAAAAACGGTCGGAGAAATCATTGATGAGTACGGCCAGTGGCAGCGTTTTGAGCAGGCTTCTTTAGTCGCTGTCGATCCTAATAGCGGCGAGATCAAAGCCATGGTGGGCGGCACCGATTTTGATGACAGTCAGTTCAACCGGGTGACTCAGGCCCAAAGACAGCCGGGATCGACCTTCAAGGCGTTTGTGTACGCGACGGCGATCGCGACTGGCATGTCCCCTTACAAAAGCTACACCGACGCTCGCTACATCGTCGATGGCTACGAACCCGAAAACTACGGCGACAGCTACAGTGGCACCGTAGATTTGCGCGAGGCACTCACCCGATCTATCAATATCGTGGCCGTCAAGCTACTGGTCGATGTGGGCTTTGACCCGGTGATTGCGCTAGCTCACCGCATGGGTATCGATTCTGAACTGCTGCCAGCCTACTCCCTGGCACTGGGGTCTTCTGAGGTCAATTTGTTGGAACTCACCAGCGCCTACGGCACCTTTGCTGCTGAAGGGCAGCATGTCACCCCGCACGGGATCACCCGCATTACCAATGCTCAGGGCGAGGTAATCTACGAGTTTGACGGCAAGCCCAAGCAGGCCATCGATCCAGACACAGCCGCAATTATGACCTGGATGCTAGAAGGCGTAGTCAACGGCGGAACCGGCGGTAATGCAGCGATTTCTGGCAGGCAAGTCGCCGGTAAAACCGGGACTTCTGAAAAAAACCGGGATCTTTGGTTTGTGGGCTACACTCCGCAGCTCGTAGCAGGCGTATGGCTGGGCAATGATGACAGCAGCCCCACCGGTGGGGCCAGTCGGACGGCAGCGCTGACCTGGTATAAATTTGTCAGCCAGTTCATTGATGATCTGCCGGTTGAAAAGTTTCCAGAGCTGCCTCAGTTGGGCGAACGAGAGGGCTCTATTCAGGCTAAGCCGATCTCGCCTCGGCGGGTCACTACTAGCCAGACTGAGAGCAGCGATCGCCCTGAAGCAGATGACCGCCGCCGCCCAGCCGAATCAGACTACGTGCCTGACAATCAGCAGGAAGCTGAGCCCGCCCGCGAGCCAGAGCCCTTGTACAACGACGATGAATCAGCGGGGACGCCGGAGCCGGAGCCCCCCGCTAGCGCCCCGGCTCCAGCGCCTGCCCCAGTCAGGGCACCAGAGGCACCCGCGCCCGTGCCACCTGTCTCTGCGCCCCCGCCCCCCGCACCCCCACCGCCTGCACCCGCCCCCGTGGTCGAACCACCCCAACCCAGCGTACTGAACAATTAGGGGCAGGCAAAAGCGCTAAACTATTGCCGGACTCGCTTCTTTAGCTATTTTTTGACCCTTTTTTGACTCCCATGGCTTTTTCTCAGCGATCTATTAGCTTCAGCGATAAAAAAGGACGCACTGTTGGTCGCCAGTACCAGTCGGTAGTGATTATGCTGCTGCTAAGCCTGGTGATGTTCGGCGGCATTGGCAGTCGGCTCGCCTACCTGCAAATGGTGCAGGGAGAGCGTAACCGAGAACTGGCTGAAGACAACCGGATTTTACTCTTGCCCAGACGTCCGGCTAGAGGGACTATTTTCGACCGCAAGGGGCAAATTTTAGTCGGCTCTCGGCTTTCTCATTCGGTGTCTGTTTGGCCGATTGCCCTGCCTGAAAAGGAGAGCGATCGCACCCAGGTAATCGAGCGACTAGCCCAGATCCTGGATGTGCCCGTCGGCGAAATCAACGACCGCTTGGCGCTCTCCAGCGCTAACCTCAGTAAGTCAGTTCCCATTTCCCGAGGTATTAGCTCGGCTCAGACCACTGCCCTCGCTGAGTATGCCAGTGAGCTTTCAGGAGTGCGCGTCGAAGCCGAAGCCGTGCGCAACTACCCCCGGGGCGATCTGGCTGCTCACGTGCTCGGCTACACCGGCGAACTCAACGATGAGGAGCTAGCAGGTCTCGAAGATCAAGACTATCGCCTGGGCGATGTAATCGGCAAAATGGGCTTAGAGATGGCTCTGGAGCCAACCCTCAGAGGGCAGTGGGGCGGACAGCAGGTAGAAGTGGACAGCAGCGGTCAGGTGCTGCGTATCCTGGGAGAAAAGCCCCCCGTCTCCGGGCAAAACATCAACTTAACCCTTGATTTAGAGCTACAGAAGGCAGCAGAAGCCGCTCTCGGCGACCATCTCGGCGCGATTGTTGCCATTGACCCGCGCAATGGCGCAGTGCGGGCGATGGTCAGCCGCCCTACTTTTGACCCCAACATTTTTTCTACCCGCATTACTCAGTCCCAATGGGAACAGCTTCAAAGTCGCGGCTATCCACTGGTCAATCGGGCGATGCGAGCCTATCCGCCAGCGAGTACGTTCAAGGTAATTACCGCTACAGCAGGCATGGAATCGGGCAAATTTTCGCCCGATGCGGTACTGCCGACCTACGCCTTTCTCAATGTTGGCGGCATTCAGTTTTGGGATTGGAACAACGCCGGATTTGGCCCTTTGGGCTTTCGAGGAGCGCTGGCAATGAGTAGTGACACCTTCTTCTATCAAGTGGGCCGCGCCGTCGGCGAGCAGGAACTTGAAAAGTGGATGCATAAGTACGGCCTTGGCCAAAAGTCTGGGATTGAGCTGGCATCTGAGGAAGATAGAGGACTGGTGCCCAATGCAGAATGGAAACAAAAAGAGTTAGGAGAGGGATGGTATTTGGGCGATACTATCAATGCTTCTATTGGCCAAGGCAACGTGCTGGCAACCCCACTGCAAATTGCGGTCATGTTTGCGACTGTGGCCAACGGCGGCTACCGGGTCACGCCTCACTTTGTCATGGACAAAGAGGAAACTAAGGACTGGAAAACCTCTTTAGGAATGGCACCGAGTACGGTCAAAGTTTTGCAAGAGGGCTTGCGGGAAGTAGTCAGCAACGGGACAGGCGGCGCAGTGAATGATCCTGCCCTGCCACCCATTTCCGGCAAGAGCGGAACTGCCGAAGCACCGCCGGGAGCCACTCATACCTGGTTCGGCGCTTATGGCCCGACAGATAAACCCGAAATTGTCGTGGTCGCTTTTGGGGAGCACTCTGGCGGCGGCGGCGGATCGTTTGCTGCGCCCATGGTGAAACAGGTGCTGGAGCAATACTTCGGCGTAGAGCAGAAAGCATCACCCGCTTCTCCCTAACGTTCCTAGTCAGGAGTTGCCGGGGTCTTTGCAACACCACAGGCGATTTCGGTCAATCCGCTGCACTAGGGTTGTTAGCCTGCGTTGCCACTCTGATACTCTGCTATCTGCTGACGAATAGATGCCTGAATTTTGCTATCAAAGTCTGGATCGTTAACTGTCGTGATGACAGAACGGGAACGCTCTCTTCGCCTTGCTAAATAAGCCTGGAAAGCAGCACTGTCATCTCGATGGGTTAGAAAATAACGCCTCAGTTCTTGGTAAGACATTGATGCATAGTTAACTGAACTCATCACAGCACCTCCCCTTTTGGAGTAACTTCAAACTCAATTTCCTCGTCTTGCCCTGCCAACACATACAAATTCTGGGTTCGACCGTCAATACACACTAGGTGAATAGGCTGTAACATTCGATACGTTAGATAGTAGCTAATTCGATACAAGCACCCCAACTGACTATCTGTAGGCATCAAACCCGATCATTGTAATGAAGATTTCCCCAGTATAACTTGCCTCCAAGTACCCGGTTGATCGCTGCAAAACCTTGCCTTGCAAGAGATTTCTGGGATGCTTTGGACTTGAATGCTAACAGGAAACTTGACTGTACCGCCACCAGCAGAAACGAAGCAGGCTAACGGTGAAGTTGTGCGGCGGCGGGCAACTTCAAAGTCCCATCTATACCCTCTGTTCCGTCCGCACCAACGCGGTGTTAGCTGGCTCGGTGGCGTAAAATAGTGGGGATAGAGAGGAATTTAGCCATGAGCGTTGTTGTCCCTAATGAAGTTTTAACCGTAGCTCGCATGACTGAGTCAGAAATGCGTCAAGAAATTGCTGTCATGCTTTTTCAACGGGAAAAACTTACACTTGCTCAAGCCAGTAGATTTGCAGGGATGCATCGTGTCACATTTCAGCACCTTCTGGCTAGTCGTCGCATCTCAGTTCATTATGGGGTGGAAGATTTTGAACAGGACATTCAAAATCTTCGAGAGATGGGCAGATTGTGATTGTCATTAGTGACACATCGCCCATTAATAACCTCGCTGCAATCAACCATCTCTACCTTCTTCATCGACTATACGAAACGGTTCTGATCCCCGAAGCCGTTTATCGAGAGCTGACTGACCCCAACTTCCCTGTAGCGGGTGCGACCGAAGTACAAACCTTTGATTGGCTTCAAACCCGTGCTGTTAGCAATCGCACACTTGTCGAAGCACTGAGCAATGAACTTGACATTGGAGAAGCGGAGGCGATCGCCCTAGCAGTCGAGATTCAATCTGACCAAGTTTTGATTGATGAACGTCGAATAGACCCGTCCGCCCCAAGCTCAGCACACTGCTATCAGACAAAAGCTGCCCTACAAAACGCTGCTGTATAGCGTCATCATCAAGAAACTTACCTAAAATGTCGGCGATACTTTTACAACCTAACTCACCTGTTCGGTAGGACGCATCAGAATGTCATTCACTTCCACGTGGGCAGGCTGGCTGAGCGCATAGGCAACTGCATTAGCAACATCAACGGCCTGCAAAACAGGGAACTGACCGTAGGTTTCTTTGGCTTTCTCGGCGCTCTGGTGGTATTTCTGAGCAAATTCGGTTTCGACGATGCCAGGGCTGACAGCGGTGATCCGAATAGGGCTACCTACATCGCGTAGCTCTCGGCGCAGGGTCTCGGTGAGCGATCGCACCGCAAACTTAGTCGCCGAATACAGACCGGCGATCGCAGGCACCCGATGCCCCGACATTGAGCTGACCTGCACAACATGACCGGCCCCCCGAGATGGCAAGCGCGGCGACGATTCCATCAGGCTGATCGCTTCGCGGGTGCAAATGCACACAGCCAACACGTTGACCTCCAACATTTCGCGCCAGGCGTCTGTACTGCCGGTCATTAGCGGCTCTTTATGGCCTAGCCCAGCATTGTTGACCAGGGCATCTAAGCGGCCCCAGCGACTTTTCACCGCCGCAAAAAAGCTCAGGATCTGCCGCTCATCGCGCAGGTCAACTGCTTGAGCCAGCACGTTCACATCCTGACGGCGGAGCTTCTCAGCCACAGCATCCAACTGATCCTGACGGCGAGCACAAATGGCAAGATCGTAGCCATCCGCCGCTAAGCGACGCGCGATCGCCAAACCAATACCGCTAGATGCGCCCGTAACGATAGCGACAGGTCTTGCTGAGATATTTATCATAATTAATGTAAAGATTTTGAGATTTTTTCAGATGACTTTGTCGGGCTGGCCTGCTGTCAAGCCAGCCCTCGATTTCAGGCAGTCGGACTAGCTTGAGAGGGGCCAGCCAGGGTGCTTTTACCTTTAGCTTGTTGAGTTTTGTGCCCGTTTCGCAATGGATGCGGTAGATTATATGAGAGGATTGTTACGACCTTTTAAGCATTATTTTTTAGAGAGGGCTCGAAATGGACTTGGATTTTCGCATTGTTGCTGTTTTATCACCTGTACTCATCGCTGCTAGCTGGGCTGGGTTTAACATTTTTAGAGCAGCCCTGGGTCAAGTTCAAGATCTGCTGAACAAAAATAACGCAGTCTAGCGGCTATTAGCTGTTTTTGGGTTGAAGTCTCAGATTACTGCAAGCTAACAGTTTGACTAGCATATGAGGGTCGCTTTATAGTCTAAAGCGGCCTTTTTTCGCGGCTAGCGCTCAGCGGCCTAAGTCTATTTTCTTCAGCGCTGGCATCAGTTGCTCGAAGGCAATGCCCCGATGGCTGTAGCGTTCTTTTTCGGCGGCGGTCATTTCGGCAAATGTTTTGCCTTGAGCCTTGACGTAAAAAATTGGATCGTAGCCAAACCCACCGGCTCCCTGACCTGCCGTCAAAATGCTGCCGGGGCAGCGGCCTTCAGTTTCGAGCGCGATGGT
>JBBQAC010000103.1:0-14141 GCA_038315915.1 Phormidesmidales cyanobacterium | reverse complement strand
TGGGGCAGACGCTGGTGATTCTGGCGATCTCCACCATTGCCGGAGCCACCTTTCCCGGTGCTGCCTGGCCCTTAGCAGGTTTGATCATTTGGCTCAGCATCCTGGCCTACGTCGGCTTAGGGTTTATGCTGGGCACCCAGTTTGCCCGTCGTACCGAAGATGTCAGCGCGCTGATTGCGGCCTTTGGCGTGCCGCTGATGGTATTGGGTGGTGCGTTCTTGCCGATTTCGCTCTTTCCTGACTCCCTGCTGAAAATCGCTCGGTTCAATCCGATTTACCACATGACCGAGGCGCTCACCGATGCCCTCCTCAATCCCGATGAGGCACTGGGGCCGGGCGGCGGACACTTTGGGTTTTTGTTGGGGTTTGCGATCGCCATGGTCGGCGTCGGCTGGATTTCCTATAGACGAATGCTGGAGCTAGAGAGGCAGCTATAGAGAGGCAGGGTTCGCGCTCGATACTGAGGTTCCGCACCTTGCTGGAATGTAGGTTTCTGCTCGGGTATTGCTGCCTTGCGGCTTGCCGAATGATTGCACCCAGTAAAGTCCGAAATCAGAGCTACCGGTCGAATCGAAAAGACCAAAGCCAACTTCGGTAAACTGTCTATTCAAAATATTACTCCGGTGTCCCTCGCTATTCATCCAGCCCTGAAATACGCTGAGTGCATCGGTGTGCCCAGCCGCCAAATTTTCGCCTGCCGCACTGTACCGATAGCCGGTGGCACCAATGCGCGACCCGAGCGTAGAGCCGTCTTTACCGGTGTGGCTAAAAAAGTTCTGCGTTGCGAGGTCTTCAGCATAGTTCTGGGCCGCCTGACCAAGCTGATAAGAAAATGTCAGGGGGGGCAAGCCACGATCATGACGAGCTTGATTCGTTAGCGTCAGCAACTCTGAAAAAAAGCGGTCTAGCTGTGTACAGTCGCTGCCAACTGCGACCACTAACTGTCCTTCCAACTGCCGGGTGTCCCTGCCGAGAGGCTGAACTTGAGGGACGCCATTCCTAAGGCCGCAGCCGGCCAACGCCAAGCTGATCAGGGCAACACTCCGCCAAACAGTCAATTTCATAGAAATACTCCTACTGTTTTAACCACATTTGAGATTTCGCTATGCCCAAAGAAAACATACAGGTAAGTGGAAACATGTCCAAAGTGCAGACACTTTGAATCGGGCTAGTCGATGAAAAGCGATAGCTGAGAACTTGAGAAATTGGCCCAGCGACCGCTACCTGCCATCGATGTCTGCCTTGTCAGTTCTCAGGCGTGTTCAGCAGGGATAAAGTCGGTTGGGTATGGTTCTGGGATAGATGCGCTCAGTGAGCTAAATTCAAATCAGTCCGTCACAGTGAGCCCGCTTGTCCAAGTAAGTTAATCGAGCAGACAGTAAGGACGATGTGAAGCTTCACGATCCCATTACAAACCCGGTGTATCAATAAAGACATCCGAAGATGCAACGATTACTTCGCTCCGCTGTCAGGGTTGTCTCAGTGGAGATACGCTCGGTATTAACATGGCCACTACGGAATATTACGGAGTAAGTGAGGCTAATTTATCTGCTTCATTTGTGGCGACAAAGCCCGCTTGGAAAGCATTCCAGGCTGTTTAAAATGACTGGAAACATTACTGAAAATCAAAAGTGCAGCCAGCGAAAAAACGCGCGATTGCCACCTTCAGCGCGGGCTGCTTTTGGTATACTGAAGCAACCTTTTGCGGTCAGAGAGGCATAATTGATACTTCGGTAGGCTATATAGAGGTCTTTTTGCTAACCCTTGCTACCTCGACGTGCTCTCCCGAATAACCGGACATGCGGAAGTAGCGCAGGCAACCTACGATCCGGCGATCATCAACTATGCAACTTTGCTAAATATTTTCTGGGACTGCCACGATCCGACCACTTTGAATCGTCAGGGGCCAGATCGCGGCGAGCAGTCGCTAATCGCCGACCAGCCCCATCACCTCAAAACAACGCGTCCAAAAGCGCCAAAGACGAATCTTGCTGGAGACATACCAGGGCCAGCGGTGATACTCTGCTAGCAGCCAAATGGAGATAATGCCGTGATTAGTAAGCGTTAGCCCCGTCCACATCAGCGGGAAATTGGAGTCTTCTAAAGGTGGAAAAACATAGTTAGAAAGCGCAATCAGTCCGACCGGAATAATGGCTAGCCCGCCAGCAAAGCCCCAAACCAGGTAGGCCACCGTATCCCGCTGCGAGGCAGTACGCCACTGTAAACCGTTCCAATACCAGGCTGTTGGCTGAAGGCTATCGGCCAAGTGAACCGACTGCGTAGTCAAATTAGCCGTAAAAATATGGTGGCAAAAATCGCAAGAGAAAGCGTCCATCAGGGCGATCGCACTCATGCGCCCACTTCCGCAAGCCGGGCAACAATAGACCTCCTCGTAGGTCAACGCTCGCTCAATCCGCTGCGCCTTCTGGCGCGAACCTGACGAACCTCGCTTGCCGCTGCGCCCCAACTCACTCATACAAACCGACTTCCAGCTCTACCTTGTATCAGTGTAGTGTCAGACCCGAAGTTTCGACTGTACTACTCGTCTACTTCACGATTTCCTTTCTGCCCGGCGGCCTGCAACATAATCAGCAACGTGTCTGCTTCAGCTTGAAGATGCAGCAGTTCTACCTGATGGTCAGGCTTATAGGGATAGCGCTTGACCTCAATCCAGCAGACCTTAGCATCTTCCTCCGAGCGATCAAATTCCTTTGCTGAGCTTCTCTTTGCAGAAGGGGTCACAGCAGGGGCAGTCGGCAGATGCTCTTGTACGCTTGCAGGCATAGTCTCACTCACAGAACTTATATACGGCAATTAAAAGGGGCTTTTAAAACAGGCTTCCAACTATCTTTTAACTATTTAGCGGCTGTTGACTAGCCATTTCTACAGCTTGCAGAATGGCTAATTATTTATACTCACTAAAAGCTATGGCATTGTAGCGTAAACAGCTGACTTAGCTCGTTTAAAGTTGATATTAGCGAACTTGAAACCGCTGATTGTCTTACGACTGTGGCAATTTTGAATGTGGTGATCGATAGCAAACTACCGTTGGGTCAGAAGCTTCGCGGTAAACTTGAAAGGCTAAAGCTAAAGCTGCTGCTGTAGATATCTAAGCTAGCTCAGCAACAATTCTATAGCGGTTAGCGGCTGTACCGCTCTAATCAATTTGGTATCTGGAAACTATCGTGACTTTGAGCCTTAACAAACCTCACCCTCAACCCATTCCCAAGCGATCGCAGACAAAGCACGGGGGTTGGCCGGGGCTAATTGAAACCTATCGTCAGTATTTGCCAGTCAGTGAGTCTACCCCAGTTGTAACGCTGCACGAGGGCAATACGCCGCTGATTCCGGCTCCGGCGATCGCTCAGCGCATCGGCAAATCAGTCGAGGTTTTTGTCAAGTACGACGGGCTCAATCCCACCGGCAGCTTCAAAGATCGGGGGATGACGATGGCCATCTCAAAAGCAAAAGAAGAAGGCGCGGAGGCCGTTATTTGCGCCAGCACAGGCAATACTTCAGCCGCTGCCGCCGCCTATGCCCGTCGCGGCAATCTGCGCGCCTATGTCGTCATTCCCGATGGCTATGTGGCAATGGGCAAACTGGCCCAGGCGCTTTTGTACGGCGCGGAGGTGCTAGCGATTAAGGGCAAATTCGACCAGGCGCTTGCTTCAGTCATAGCCGTGGCCGATCGCTACCCAATCACTCTGGTGAATTCAGTCAATCCCTATCGCATCGAAGGGCAAAAAACCGCCGCCTTTGAGCTGGTCGATGTACTCGGCGATGCGCCAGACTGGCTCTGCATTCCAGTCGGTAACGCCGGGAATATCACGGCCTATTGGCAAGGATTCCAGGAATATTACGAGGCGGGCCGTTGCCACCAGCTCCCGCAGATGATGGGCTTTCAGGCGGCTGGTGCGGCACCGCTGGTAGTAGGCCACCCAATTGAATCGCCAGATACGTTTGCGACCGCTATTCGGATTGGGAACCCGGCGAGCTGGAAGCAGGCGATCGCCGCCCGAGACCACAGCGGCGGGGCCATCAACGCAGTTACCGATGACGAGATTGCAGCGGCCTACAGCCTGCTCGCTGCGGAAGAAGGAATTTTCTGTGAGCCTGCCAGTGCCGCCTCGGTTGCCGGACTGCTCAAGGTCAAGGATCAGGTGCCTGAAGGCGCTCGGATCGTTTGTGTACTCACCGGCAACGGCCTCAAAGATCCCGAATCAGCAATAGAGCGCAGCGGCAACCAGTTCAAAGCGGGCCTGTCTGCTGATGCCGATAGTCTGGCTAAGGTAATGGGCTTTTGAGAACCACACCTAGGATTGAGGCCGCTCTTTGGCCAGCAAATCTACCGCATCTCCTAGCGCTGTGGTCAGGCTATCGCGGGTCTGAGCATGGTCTGCCTGTTCTGCTTCTAGCAGTGCTTTGAGCTGTTCACACTGCTTAGTCGTAGTGATGAGCTGACTCTGAAGCTGCTCGACTGATTGAATGCGCTGAATACTCTCAATTTCTGCGGCTAGTCGTCCGGTGCTTTCATCCGGTGGGGACTGATACTCCGCTAAAGCCTGCTGTAATCGCTTGATTTTTTGACTGTAGATATCCACATCGCGGCGGCGCTGCTGAGCTTCCGCTTCGTAGAGCCTTCTGAGATTGTCTGAGCTTGCATAGGCTTGGTCGCGCGCTTGCTGTAGCTCTGATACCTGAAGTTGGAGTGAGCGCACCTCAGCCATCCATTGGGTCACATCTTGAGGCATAACCAATCGTTCTCCTGTCAGGGGTGCAGTATCTGCTTGCAGTTTATCGCTTGGCTGCTCAAAACAACTATCAGAACAGCAGCCGCGTCAGGGTCGCTGGCGCTGGCAAAATAATCAGCACCAGCAAAGTCAAAGAAAACAGCCCCAAAAAGTCGCGGGCGTCATTGAGTTCGCTAACGTCATTGAGCGCTGGCTCAGCGGCTGGAATGAACAGCAGCAGGATTGCCCACAGAAAGAACTCGTTGTACACAAAGGAAATTGCCAGCATCAGTAAGCGAGCCACCTGACTGACCACGGCGGCTGTCCGCTGACCGTACATAGCATGGACAATATGCCCGCCGTCAAGCTGACCTACAGGCATCAGGTTCAAGGCGGTGACAATCAGCCCTAAGCAGCCTGCTATTGCCAGCGGGTGTAGTTGCAGGCCGCTGTCTGCTTGTAACGTACTGCCGAGGGCGAGCTTGCTGATGAACAGCAAGATGATAGATCGGCTCGGATCGAGCGCCTTGAAATCGAAAAGCTCGGGTGAGTCACCAAGGGGCACCACTGTGGAATGAGCCAAGCCCCACAGCAAAATGGGCAGACTGATCACCAAACCTGCCAGCGGCCCTGCAATGCCAACGTCGAACAAAGCCCGTCGGTTCGGGATGGGCGATCGCATCTGAATAAACGCCCCAAACGTCCCCAAAAAGAAAGGCACCGGAATAAAGTAAGGCAGCGTCGCCTTGAGCTTGTGATAGCGGGTTGCCAGGTAATGGCCCGTCTCATGCACGCCCAAAATCACCATCAGCGAAAGGCCATAGGCCAGCCCCTGTCTAATTATCGTTGGATCATTCCGGAACGCCTGCGGATCTTCAACGCCACCGATAAAAACAGCGCCTACAAACGTGGTCGTCATCAAAGTAGCGATGGCGAGTGCGATCGCAAGTACAGGCCGGGTTAAGGTCGAAGTATCGTTTCGACGCTGTCGCCGCTTGGCCTGAGCGCTCGCTATCTTTCCTAGCTGAGCTTTATCAGCATCGGGGGATTGATGGTCTTGAGATTGGGGATTGGGTACCAAGGCAAAAAAGGGAGTGCCGTTTAAACCTTCCTGGAAAAGGACGAGGAAGCGATCGCCAAAACTGCTCTCTACATTCTCTTGCACTGCCTGATAAGCCTTTCCAGGTGAGGTTTTGAGCTTGCCCTTGCAGATCATCGCCTGAGGGCGGTACTCAATATTTTGTAGGTAGTAAACCGACCAGGGAAAGCACCGCTGCAAGAGAGTTTCCTCATCTCGGGTAATGGGTTTTGTCGGTTCCTTGGGCGGCTTGCTAGCGGCTGCGGGGGGTTTATCTGCGGTCGAATTCGCGGCTGCCTGTTTCTTCTGCTTGGAAGTGCCCGCCAGAATCATCGCCGCGTATAGCAGCGGGCAAAGGATTAGTAGCCCGTATGTCAAAGCGGGGGGTGGCGGCTCTTCCCCTTTGATCAGCATCCACAGGGTGAGTACTAGCACTGGCGTCATCATCACCAACCAAAGCATCCATACAGGCGTGCTCGTGAGGTTGGCGAAGCTGCGGCTGATCACCAAATACGTGATAAATCCTAAAAATAAAGCCAGTAGAACAAGAGGCATGAGCAATTTGCCTGCCTTTGAAGGCGGAGAAAATAGCGGCTGATACAATGCCCCATGGGGCAATATGCGTACTTTTTATTGTAAGTCAGTCCTCACAATCTTTCCTGCGGCAATGGGGCATTGTTGTCAAGATCTTCGAGAGGCAATAGATACCGGCAATGACAATCTTTGATAAGTTGATAGGCCGACTGATCGTTTGGCTTGTAAGCCAGACGGGTGGATCAGGTTTATTTCACTGAGTTTTCGACAGATGCCGCCTTCGACCAAAGCGCCACAAGCCGTTTTCGATAACATCTTTGCATTCCCGCCAAACCGTGAAACGTTAGGGGGAACGGCCTACCTGATCTTGGAAAAAGACGCCGATGGCAAACCGGCCAATATTCTGGTCGACTGTCCGGCCCCGACTGAATCCAACCAGGCATTCATCCTGGCGCATGGCGGCATTGGTACAATTTTCATCACCCATCGGGGCGGCATGGCTCAAGTGCCGTTGCTACAGAGCACTTTCGACGCTCAGGTGCTGATTCAAGAGCAGGAGGCTTATCTGCTGCCGACGGTGACGACCGAAAAGTTTCATCGCGATCGCTGCCTCAGCCCGACTAGCCGCGTCTTCTGGAGCCCGGGCCACTCTCCCGGTTCAGCCTGTCTCTATCACAGCAACTATGGCGGCGTGCTGTTCACCGGACGCCACCTGCTGCCCGACAAAGGCGGTGCCCCCCGGCCACTCCGACTTTCTAAAACCTTTCACTGGCCGCGTCAGCTCCGCTATGCCCAACAGCTCCTGGCTGAGTTTACGCCGGATACGCTCAGCTATATCTGCCCGGGAGCTAGCACTGGCTTTCTGCGAGGCGAGAGAAAGATACCTCAGGCTTACGCTCACATTAAGGCGATTGATTGGGCTGCGATGGCGGTAGCGATTCCTGGTCTGTGATCTGGCATAGCGCTTATTCAGGGCAGTGAACAAAGCCCAACCGTTACTTCCGCAGGATAAATTAGCCAGGTTCGCTGAGCAGGCGCGGAGAGCGATCGCACCAAAGCAGAAAGCTGATTGATATCTTGCAACCCTTGCTGCGTCTTGATTTTGATGCCTCGCTGGTAAACGCTATAGCCCTTACTCCAGGTATGGCAAAGCCCGCTGTAGCGCAGCGCCTCGTCACCGATTTGCTGCTGGACACCAATCAGTAGACTTTCCTGCTCTAATGGTGTCGCCGAGGTGACTTCTAGCACTTTCAGCAGCCTGCGGTTGAGGTACCGACGGCAAAAATCGGCCAGCGTCGAATCCGGGTGACTTTGCCAGCGTTGCAGATGGTAGGTAAAGACAATGTCGTCACCGGCTAAGTAGCTTGCCAATGGCAGCTCATCCATCGGCCCTTTTAACCAGGCTGTTACGGTTGGGTCAGCTTCTAGTTCACCGCGCTGAAGCAGTTCCCGGGCCCGGCCAAAGGCTTGCGTCAACACCCAGGTCGCCGCCAGGTTTTTGGGATGGTTGTATATCTGGGCATACATGAAGGATCGCACCACCAGATAGTGCTCTATCGCGGCCAGTCCTTTTCGCTCTACCACAAGCTGCTGACTAAGCCCGTCGTAGGCCAGCGCCAGCAAAATACGATCCAGGTCAAGCTGTCCGTAAGAGGCCCCAGTAAAGTAGCTGTCGCGCATCAGGTAGTCAATGCGATCGCAGTCCAACTGACTGGACACCATCTGCCACACGCAGGGCACCGGATGGCTGTGGGTATACACCTGAACAATCGCCTGCCACAAGTCAGGTGCGAAGCAATCTAGCAGCGATCGCACTTCCGGTAGCTGCTCGACAATCGCCACTGTCCACTCCTCATGCCGGGAGCCAAATACCTCTTCGGCTGTATGGCTAAAGGGGCCGTGGCCGATGTCATGTAGCAGCGCCGCACAGAGGACGGTAGCGCGGTGCGATCGCAGCGGTTCATATCGCGCCGCCAGCCGATCAAAGGCGCGGCGAGCGACTGCCATCACCCCTAGCGAATGCGTAAACCGCGAGGTCTCAGCGCCGTGAAAGGTCAGGCTGGCTGGCCCTAACTGACGAATCCGCCGCAGCCGCTGAAAGGCTGCTGTCTCAATCAGCTCAGTTAGCAATGCCTCTACCGGATCGCCGCTGTCCAGAGTAATTGCGCCGTGCAGCGGGTCGTGATAGGTGCGCGTTTTGTCAGCCACCGGGGTCACCGCTGCGCCATCGCAAAAGACTGGCTCAGCAAAGAAATCGCCGCCTGGTACTGGTCATCTGCCGCCGTGCCAAACTGCTGGCGACGCTCCGTAGAATTGGGCACCGCCTGATCAGGATCGATCCCGAGCTTGTTGATATCCCGGTGGTTAGGCGTTTCGTATTTGGCAATTGTCACAGCTAGCCCCGCCCCATTAGGCAAGTCAAACAGCGACTGAATCAAGCCTTTGCCAAAGGTGGTCTCGCCGACGAGCTGCGCCCTGCCGCTGTCTTGCAGCGCCCCCGCCAAAATTTCACTGGCACTAGCGGTGCTCTTATTCACCAGCACCACCAGCGGATCATCGGTAATCGCCTTGCCCGTTGCATCGTAGCTGCCCAAAGAGCCCTGTCGGTTCACGGTGTAGACGACGGTGCCTTCATCCATCCACATTCTGGCAATTTCGATGCCTGCCTGGAGCAGTCCGCCTGGATTGTTGCGCAAGTCTAAAACGTAGGCATCTGCCCCCAAACCTTCTAAGTCTTCTAGCGCGGTCTTGAACTCATTGGCAGCATTGCCGTTGAACTGTCCTAGCCGCAGGTAGCCGACATTAGGCAACCCCGACTCAGTCCTAAGTTCAGCGAAAACAGGATTGATAACAATGCGATCGCGCCTTACATTCACTTCAAAGGTCGGCTGGTCTGCCCGGCTTACCTTTAAGCTCACCTGGCTACCAATGGCCCCTCGCATTCGAGATGCCGCCTCATCCAGCGTCAGGTCACTAGTCGGCGTCCCGTTGATTTCTATAATTTCGTCCAGTGGCAGCAGCCCGGCCTCTTCGGCAGGCGATCCTTCAATCGGCGCAATGATCCGCAGCGGGCTAATTTCCTCATCTTTGGCAATTTGGAGCCCTACGCCCAGCAGTTCGCCATTGGTATTCGTTTGCAAACTCCGATACTGATCGGGCGGCAAAAAGCGCGTGTAGGGATCGTCCAGCACGGCCAGCATTTCTTGAATCGCCTCGTAAGTCGCTGACCAGGTCGGCAACTGCTGACGCAGTACCCGCTGCCGAATAAACCACCAGTTCTGATGGTTGAACGTTTCATCCAGGTAGCTGCGGTTGACAATGCGCCATACCTCCATCACCATCTGCTGCTGATTGGTAAAGGCCACCGCTGTCGGCATTCTTCCGCTGCCGATAGTCCCTACGCTTAGCCAGAGGGCGATCGCCAATCCTACCGTCACCACCGCTCGAAAAATCCGTTTTCTCATAAACCCCGCAAACATCCTCAGCAAACAACTCAGCAATGAGCAGCGCAATCAAAAAAGCCTTCTCCAAAGATACAGCTTAGAAATAAGGACTGGAAAACCAGAAGCCTTCACGCTATTCAGATGTAAAGCTATGTAAATTATATGAAAAACATCGCATTCTTTGAATCTTCCCGATCCAGAGTTCAGAGAATGCCTACCCGCAGAAACGATGGGGCTTTGCCGCCGCGTCTGCCCGATTATTTTTTGCCCACTATTTGAACCAGATCGCTCAGTTAGTTATTCATCACCTGTGTTACATTTTTTAGTATTGGTACAAACCCTTCAGACACAGAATTTTGCTTCATGTTTACTAAGCAAGTCACCGACTCTACGCCTTATAAATGGTTTGACGAGCGGTTAGAAATCCAGGCTCTAGCCGACGACATCTCCAGCAAGTACGTTCCTCCCCACGTCAACATTTTTTACTGCCTTGGCGGAATTACCCTCACTTGCTTCATCATCCAGTTTGCCACTGGATTTGCAATGACCTTTTACTACAAGCCAACTGTCACTGATGCTTTTGCCTCAGTACAGTACCTGATGACCGATGTTAACTTCGGCTGGCTGATTCGCTCTGTCCATCGCTGGTCGGCCAGCATGATGGTGCTGGTGATGATTCTGCACACCTTCCGGGTGTATCTCACGGGCGGCTTTAAAAAGCCCCGTGAACTCACCTGGGTAACTGGCGTCATCCTGGCTGTCATCACCGTTTCATTCGGAGTGACTGGCTACTCCCTCCCTTGGGATCAGGTCGGCTACTGGGCTGTGAATATTGTCTCAGGTGTCCCTGGTGCGATTCCGGTCGTTGGCGGCACTATTGTTGAGCTAATGCGCGGCGGCGCAGGTGTTGGTCAGGCTACCCTGACTCGCTTCTACAGCCTGCACACCTTCGTACTGCCCTGGTTGATTGCCGTCTTCATGCTGCTGCACTTCATCATGATCCGTAAGCAGGGCATTTCTGGCCCCTTGTAAACCGCTGTCAACTGCATCGGCAGAAGGCTTACCTGCGCTTTCTGTCGATGGGTATGCTGAATCAGATGGCAGATAGAGTTAAACTGTTAGCTAGCTGTTAGTGTCATTATTTTAGGAAGTTAATCGATGTCAATCCTTAAGAAGCCGGATCTCAGCGATCCAATGCTGAGAGAGAAGCTCAAGAAGGGCATGGGCCATAACTACTATGGTGAGCCGGCCTGGCCTAATGACCTTCTCTACGTTTTTCCTGTTGTGATCATGGGCACCATCGCTTGCTGCGTCGCCCTAGCAGTACTCGATCCCGCATTGGTGGGTGAGCCTGCTAACCCCTTCGCAACGCCGTTGGAGATTCTGCCTGAGTGGTATCTGTATCCCACCTTCCAAATGCTGAGGGTGTTGCCCAACAAGCTTTTGGGAATTGCAGCGATGACGGCTATTCCGCTGGGATTGATTTTGGTTCCCTTCATTGAGAACGTGAACAAGTTTCAAAATCCGTTCCGCCGCCCGGTTGCCACGGCTGTATTCTTGTTCGGTACGCTGGTCACGATTTGGCTTGGCATCGGCGCGACCTACCCAATCGATACTTCACTGACACTCGGCCTATTTTAGAGAGAGTTCTGGAGAGAAAGCTGTTTTAGACAGATCTAGAACACAATTCAAAACTTGAAGATCGCCTGGGTGTTTTTTCCGCCTGGGCGATTTTAGTTTTTGCGTAAAGTAGGAAAAGAAGCCTCCAGTTGTGTAAAGGAGTATTAAGGCGAAATGATAGATTAATAAAGACTCAGGGTTATCTCAGAAGATAAGCTGTACAGTTCGATCATGCTGAATAATGGGTCATCTTTGTGAAGCTCGCATCTGTGGAGCCTAAGTTAAATATGCTTGAGCGGGCTCACTTGACCGTTAGTAGCCGTTTGGAAGAGCTATCGTCGGTGCAGCGATGGTTTCGGCTTCTGGTGTCTCGTTTGGCAGTCAAAAGTCCCTGGCTCGACGAACAGTTTGATCAGCTTAACCTTGCCCTGGCAGAAGGCTTTACGAATGCGGTGCGCCATGCCCATGCGGATTTGCCAGGAAGCACACCGATTGACATTGAGCTTTTGCTGCGAGCAGACCAAATTGAGATCCGCATTTTTGACCGGGGTGACCCTTTTGATCCTGATAGCTTGAACGAACCCAAACCGGGATCGTTGCGAGAGGGCGGCTACGGTTGGTTTTTGCTGAGGCGCTTGGCAGACAGAGTGACCTATGACCGGGCGATTTCACAGTCACGGACAAAGCAGCTAAATTGTTTGCGAATCGTGAAAACTTCGAAGATTGTGTGAACTCTATCCATATGACGAGTCAGGCTGTCTACACCGAACAGCTTTACTTGTTAGGATTTTGAGCAACAGTCGCGATGGGGACACTCGTTCGATGAAAAAAACCGCACTCATTACCGGCATTACCGGGCAGGATGGCTATTATCTCAGCCGCCTGCTGCTGGAGAAGGGGTACCGCGTAGTGGGTCTGGTGCCACCAGGAAGGCAGAGCAGCGTTACGAAACTGGATGATTTGGTTGAGCGAGTCGAGATTTACTCGGTGGCGCTGACCAGTGCCGAGGCCCTGACACAGGCGATGGAAATCCTTCAGCCCGCCGAGATCTACAATCTGGCGGCACCTAGCTTTGTGCCAGCTTCGTGGGACGATCCGCTGGGAACGCTGGACTTGATTACGGGAACCGCAACCCGGCTACTCAGCGCGACTCGTGACCTGGGGTTACCGACTCGTTTCTATCAGGCGAGTTCTTCCGAGATCTTCGGGGACGTGCACTCTGCTCCGCAGACGGCGGAAACGCCTTTTCGGCCCAAGAATCCTTACGGGGCGGCTAAGCTACACGCGCATTGGACAATGGTGCACCACCGCGATCGCTATGGCCTATTTGCCTGTAGCGGCATTTTGTATAACCACGAGTCGCCCCGCCGCCCGCCGCAGTTTGTCACGCGCAAAATTTCTCTAGCAGCGGCAGCGATCAAGCTGGGACTGCGCGATCATCTATCGATTGGTAACCTCGAAGCAAAGCGAGACTGGGGCTTTGCCGGTGACCATGTAGAGGCGATGTGGAGAATGCTACAGACTGATACTGCCGACGACTATGTGATTGGTACCGGGGTGCTGCATACCGTCGGTGACCTGGTGGATGCGGCCTTTAGCTGTGTGGGCCTGGACTGGCAAAAGTATGTCAAAACCGATCCAAACCTGATCCGAGAAGACGAGCACTTTCAGCTAGTGGCCGACCCCAGCAAGGCCCGAGCAAATCTGAACTGGCAGCCACAGGTTAGCTTTGAGCAGCTTGTAGAGACGATGGTACAAGCCGACCTCGAACGACTGAAAGCAGGCAGCATTGCCCCGGCAGGGGTGATGTAGCATGAGGCACGCGTTCGTATTCATTGAGGTGTTTGGCTGTGAAGGGGGGATTCAGTCCTATATTCAGGATGTTTTAGGTGCTTACAGCAAGCTGTCTAGCCAGCGCGACTCATCTGCCGCGATGATGGCCGATGTGTTTTTGCTAAGAGATTTTGCCACTGCTAGTGAGACTGCGCTCTCAAAAAACCAGCTTCTCCGTGCAGATTGCTTTAGATACCACTACTTTGAGCACGAAAACGGAGATCAGCGCCCAATGGTAGGACGGGTGCGCTTGGCCCTGGCGCTGAGTGCTTACCTTATTCGCCACCGCCCTGACCATGTCTTCTGCGGACATATTAACCTGGCGGTAATGGTCGGCCAGCTATGCCGTCTGCTGAAGATTCCTTACACTGTGCTGACCTACGGCAAAGAAGTTTGGTATGAGCTGCCAGGTCGTCAAAGAAAGGCGATCGATGCTGCTGACAAACTCTGGACAATCAGTCGCTACAGCCGGGATCTTGCTTGCGAAGCCAATCAAATCGATACAGAGAAGTTCGATATGCTCCCCTGCGTGGTGGACGGTGATATCTTTACACCCGGACTGCCGCCTGACGAGCTGATCGAACGTTACCACTTGCAAGGAGCAAAGGTTCTCACCACCGTCGCTCGACTGTGGCCTGGTGATATTTACAAGGGCGTCGATGTGACCATTCGGGCTCTGCCACAGATCTCCGAAGTTTTTCCTAATGTGAAGTATGTAGTGATTGGCCGAGGAGACGACCAGCCCAGACTGGCTCAGCTAGCGGCTGACTTGAACGTTGCAGGGCGGGTGGTCTTCGCGGGCTTTGTCCCTGACCATGAACTGATGGATCACTATCGTTTGGCCGATGTGTATGTCATGCCTTCTAAAGAAGGGTTCGGCATTGTCTATTTGGAAGCGATGGC
>JBBQAC010000194.1:0-8902 GCA_038315915.1 Phormidesmidales cyanobacterium | reverse complement strand
TCTGCTGGCGCAAGCCCCTAGAAAGACTCCCGGCGCTTCCGGCGAGGCTGCTAAAAACGCGGCTCAGGAAGCAGGGAAAGCTGCGGGTGAGACCGCTGATCAAGCCAGGCAACTGCTCTCGCAAATCACTACGACCAAAGTCATTCAGGCACTGGCGATTATAGCTGTGGCCTTTGTCGTGATCAAAACGGTCGATTGGCTGGTGATCACTATTTCCGAGCGGGTCGCCCGTCATAACCGGCTGCGAATTAAACAGTTTCAGCCTTTCGTGCGCACGCTCGTGATGACGATCACGGTGGTTATGCTGATGAACTTGTTTCTTAATCTCTCTAGAGACAATGTACTGGCGGTTACTGGTACGGTGGCCGTTGCCCTAGGCTTTGCCTTTAAAGACTATGCCAGTTCGATTATTGCGGGCATTGTCGGCATATTTGAAGGGCCGTATCGGGTGGGCGATCGCATTTCTGTCGCCGACGAGTACGGCGAGGTCGTCAGCTACGGACTCAGAAGCTTTCGCCTGCGCACGCCCAGCGACAACATCGTCACCGTTCCCCACAACCATATTTGGACAAATGTGGTTTCTAACGCCAACATGGGCGAATTAGAAGCCCAGGTCGTCACTGAGTTCTATCTGGCTCATGAGGTCAATCCTGAACAGGTCGAAAACATCCTGTATCGCATTGCCCACACCAGCAAATATACTCACCTGAAGATGCCCATTCTCGTGGTGATGTCAGAACATAGCTGGGGCAGCTTGTTCAAGCTGCGTGCCTATCCGCTAGACGCTCGCGACGAGTTTTCCTACGCCACAGACCTGACCGTCCGCGCCAAAAAAGAATTTGCCAAGTACAACCTGCCTTACCCAAAGCGGTTCGACCTGCTCGAACCCGAACAAAAAACTTTCTAACGTTATACGATAGGGCAGAACCCCATCGACAGGACTTCTTGTGAGCTATCAGCCCATTGAAAACTACGGCCTGATTGGCAACATGCGAACGACAGCGCTGGTCGGACTCAACGGCTCTATCGACTGGTTTTGTCACCCGCGTCATGATTCGCCCAGCATTTTTGCCGCGCTCTTAGATGGCGAAAAAGGGGGTCATTTCAAGATCGCGTCAATCGTCTCACAAGACAACCACAAGCAGTTTTACTACCCAGAAACGAACATTCTAATCACCCGCTTTTTGTGCGACAGCGGTGTCGGTGAAGTCGTCGATTTTATGCCTTTGGGCAATTCAACGGTGCGTAACTGGATCGTCCGTCAGGTGCGCACCGTTCGCAAAGAAATCACTTTCCGCGCTGAGTGCTATCCCGCCTTTGACTATGGCCGCGCTCATCACCAAAGCCAGCCGACGCCAACCGGCGCAAGGTTCTTCTGCGACGATGACCCCTGCGGCTCCGACGATCCGATTGACGATCCTGCCGAGGCCCAGTGTCAGTACTTTGAACTGGTCACTCAGATTCCGCTCACGCTCAACGAGCGGGGCGCATTTGCTGAGTTTACGCTTAAAGAAGGGGAGACGGCGACTTTTATCTTTAAGCCAGCTCTCCGACCAGGTTCACAATCAACAGACTGTGAGATTGAGAACTACGAACAAATCGAACAACGCTCCGCAAAACCGGTCAATGTCCAGAAGGCAAAAGCAGACGGATCAGCCAAAGCGTCTAAGCCTGCCTTTAATCTCTCTGAAGCGCAGCTCGCCAATCTTAACCCCACTGCCGAACAGTTTTTTCATGAAACCACTGCCTACTGGCGAAAGTGGCTCTCTCAATGTGTCTACACTGGGCGCTGGCGGCAGCGAGTAGAGCGTTCTGCGCTGGCGCTCAAGCTACTGACCTATGAGCCTACTGGGGCAATTATTGCTGCCCCGACCACCAGCCTGCCAGAACAAATCGGCGGCAAGCGCAATTGGGACTATCGCTACACCTGGATTCGGGATGCGGCCTTTACGGTGTATGCGCTGCTGCGGATCGGCTTCACATCCGAAGCCAAAGACTTCATGGGCTGGCTGGAGGCCCGCTGTCAAGAACTCGGTGAGGGCGGCAGCTTGCAGGTAATGTACCGGATAGATGGCAAGCTCGATCTCGAAGAGGAGCACCTCGACCATTTAGAAGGCTATAAAGGATCTCAGCCTGTCCGCATTGGTAACGGTGCCTTTGAGCAGCTTCAGCTAGATATTTGCGGTGAGCTGATGGACTCGGCCTACCTCTATAACAAGTACGGCAATTTCATTTCCTATGATTTTTGGACGCATCTGCGCTATTTGACCAATTGGGTGTGCGACAACTGGCAGCGCAAAGATCAGGGGGTATGGGAGTCGCGCGGTGGCAAAAAGAACCACGTGTATTCCCGGCTGATGTGCTGGGTGGCAGTCGATAGGGCACTGAGGATTGCGACGAGTCGGTCTTTCCCGGCAGAGCGATCGCGCTGGGAAGCCGTTCGTGACGAAATTTATGAAGAAATTTTAGAAAAAGGTTGGAACGAAGACCGTCAGGCGTTTGTTCAAGCCTACGGTGAAAAAGACCTCGATGCGGGCTGTCTGATTATGCCGCTGGTGTTTTTCATGGCCCCCAGCGATCCCAAAATGCTCAAAACAATTGAAGCGGTGAAAAAGCCCCCGCAGGAAGGCGGGCTAACTGCCAACAGCCTGGTGTATCGCTACAACGCTACCGATGCAGAGGGAGACTCTAACGATGGTATTACCGGGAAAGAGGGTACCTTCAACCTTTGCACGTTTTGGCTGGTAGAGGCGCTCACCCGGGCTAGCACGACAGACCCTGACATGCTTGATGAAGCCCGCCGTATTTTTGAAGAAATGCTCACCTACGGCAACCACCTCGGGCTCTACGCCGAAGAGACCGGCATCAGCGGCCAAGCGTTGGGCAACTTTCCTCAGGCATTTACTCACATTGCCCTGATTAGTGCCGCCTGGAATTTGACTGAAGCGCTTGACCAGTAGCAAGGGCAGCACCCGTCAGCTAGTAATCTCTAGATTCGCTGATCAGACAGCGGGCATTTTTAGCGGCGGCCTCGCCCGTGGAGTACACCTGACCATCGTCAAGCACAGTAAAATCGGGCGTAAATACCCAGCAGCGATAGCCCTGTTCGGTGCGGCCAATGGCAATCACCCAGCCAGGGTAGGTCAAAATGTCGACAAGTTCACAGTTTTGCATGGTTTACAACGGTTCTAATAATGGCCGCAGATAGAGGCAAAAGGGAATAGATAAGCGCACACCTGATTTTTCAACTGGTCATCGGCGTCACCTCACCAGCAGAAATGCCCTCACAAGGCTACTGGAAAATTTGTGGGAGAACGCGATAGATTGAGCTACTGTTAGACAGAATTTTGCCAGATTTGATGTAACCCGCTTTAAAGCGACCAATATATTTTTTAAGGTGTCGATTTAGTTCAACTGTACTAAAATTAGTATAGCGAATGAAGGCTGATAACCTCCCAAAAACGTAAAGAAGACCGCAAAGAAAATTTCTCGGAAGTAACCCATGGCTGCTAACGGCTCAT
Source organism: Phormidesmidales cyanobacterium (assembly GCA_038315915.1). GTDB lineage: Bacteria > Cyanobacteriota > Cyanobacteriia > Phormidesmidales > Phormidesmidaceae > Phormidesmis. The sequence continues at coordinate 5,381 of JBBQAC010000194.1, read as the reverse complement.
CTGACAAGCAAAAAGCCCTCACCTCAGTGCTGACCAATATCGAACGCAACTTTGGCAAAGGCTCCATTATGCGGTTAGGTGAAGCCAACCGTATGCAGGTAGAAACGATTCCTACCGGCGCGCTCACCCTCGATATGGCCCTCGGTGGCGGTCTGCCCAAAGGTCGCGTAATTGAGATTTACGGGCCGGAAAGTTCGGGGAAAACGACGCTGGCTTTACATGCGATCGCTGAAATTCAGCGCCAGGGAGGTGTTGCCGCCTTCATTGACGCCGAACATGCCCTCGACCCCTACTACGCCGAAAAACTGGGCGTTAATATCGAAGACCTGCTAATTTCCCAGCCTGACACCGGGGAAATGGGCTTAGAAATTTGCGATCAGCTTGTGCGCTCCTCTGCGGTCGACCTGATTGTGATTGACTCTGTAGCCGCCCTCACTCCTCGCGCCGAAATTGAAGGCGAAATGGGCGATTCCCACATGGGTTTGCAGGCCCGCCTAATGAGTCAGGCCCTGCGCAAAATCACCGGCAACATCGGCAAGTCCCAGTGCACGGTAATTTTCCTCAACCAGCTCCGTCTTAAAATTGGCGTCACCTACGGCAACCCTGAAACGACTACCGGCGGTAACGCCCTCAAATTCTACGCCTCTGTCCGGCTAGATATCCGCCGTATTCAGACGCTGAAAAAAGGCAACGACCAGTTCGGCATCCGCGTCAAAGTCAAAGTCGCCAAAAACAAAGTCGCACCGCCCTTTCGCATTGCTGAATTTGACATTATCTTCGGCGAAGGTATCTCCATCCTAGGCTGTCTGCTGGACATTGCCGAAGAGCAGGACATCGTCGTGCGTAAAGGTGCCTGGTACAGCTTTGAAGGCAATAACGTTGGCCAGGGCCGCGACAACACCATTATTCGGATGAAGGAAGATCCCGAATTTGCGGCGAAAGTCAAAGAGATGGTCATGGCCAAGCTCAAGCCTGAAGCCATTCCCATTGAGCCTAACGAGGAGCCAATAGTGCTGCCCGTCGAGGTCGATGTGGACGTGCAGGAAGTCGTCGCTGAAGCTGAAGAAAAAGCGACTAAGACGAAGGGCCGAAAGAGCAAAGCAAAGCAGGTGGTGGCTGAGGAAGAGGAAGAAGAGGAGTAGGACAGGTGTCTTGCCTGTCTCAGTCCGGGTTTTTCCGAAACGTTTCGCGTTACGCTTGCGTATGTCCGGAGGGCTTTACGACTACGCTCAGCCCTCGGTTACCGCCCAACACTAGCGGCTCCTAACCCTGGTAGCTGTACGCAAAATTTGCCCTGCCAAAATCGCCGCGCCAAAGCCATTGTCAATATTGACGACGCCGATCCCGGTTGCACAGGAATTGAGCATGGTGAGTAACGGGGCCAGTCCTTGAAAGCTTGCACCGTAGCCAATGCTTGTCGGTACGGCAATCACCGGACACTGTGCTAGCCCCGCCACGACGCTGGGCAAAGCGCCTTCCATCCCGGCGGCGACTATCAGCACGTCGGACTGGTCAATCACATGGCGATTGCTAAGCAGTCGGTGAATGCCTGCAACCCCTACGTCCCACAGCCGGGTCACCTGAAAGGCGCACAACTCTGCGGTCACAGCCGCTTCTTCGGCCACGGGTAGGTCGGCTGTGCCAGCGGTAAGAATGCTCAAATTGCCAGGATGTAGGGCAAGCGGCTCTTGGGGCCTGATCGCGCAGATTCTGGCCATTTCAAAATAAGTAACCTGGGGCAGCGCTGACTGAATCTCTGCGCCCTTCTGAGCGTCTACTCGTGTGGCCATGACTACCGGGTGCAGCGGTTCCATCGCTCGCATGATCTCGATGATTTGTCCGGCGGTTTTGTCTTGGCCCCAAATGACTTCTGGAAAGCCAGTGCGCTGCGATCGCCCCCCATCAATTTTGGCAAAGTCACCGACCTCTGTATATCCGGCTATCGCATCAGCCGCCTGAAGTTTATCAAAAGCACTATCGGGGCTGAGGCGACCAGCGGCCACAGCCTGAAGTAATTCGCGCATGTCATCGGACTGAATCACAGGAATATATCGCTAAGGTAAGAGAAGTTCAACTGTAATAGGCTAACGTGATCTCGTTCGTCTCAGTTTTAGTTTGCCTGGTTTCATTCGCCTGAGAGTCTATGTCTACTGTCCCTACCGTTTCTAACCCGGCAGCGATCGCTGAGAAAAGCGGCCTGATTGACGTAGTCATTTTATCAAATGGCCCGGGAGAAGTGGCGACCTGGGTAAAGCCAGTGGTGCGTTCACTCCACCAAAAAGCGCCCAAGCTCCGCATTTCAGTCATTCTCTCTCCCTGCCCCCATGCCTCCGGGCAGGAGCACATCACTGTCCAGCGCTATCCCGAAGTAGACCGGGTACAGAGCGCTGAGCACTTTTTCAAATTTTTGCTCACGGGTAAAACTGCCAATCGCTGGGACTGGCATTCTCAGGGCGTGATTGTCTTCCTGGGCGGCGACCAGTTCTACACCGTACTACTGGCCAAGCGTTTGGGCTATCGCACGGTCACCTATACCGAATGGGAAGCCCGCTGGGTCAGCCAGATAGACCGCTTTGGCGTGATGCAGGCAGACGTGGCGAAAAAAGTTCCCGCGCGCTACCAGGAAAAATTTACCGTTGTTGGCGATCTGATGGCCGATGTGCAAGCCACCGCTGATCGCATTGAAATTACCAAGGCTTTGGGGCTCGAGCCAGAGGCTGAGCTGATTGGCTTTTTACCGGGGTCAAAACCGGCCAAGTTAGGGGTGGGGGTGCCTTTGGTGCTGGCAATCGCTCAAACCCTCCATACCCAACGCCCCCAATCTCATTACGTCATCGGCGTCGCCCCAAACCTGTCTTTAGCCGACCTTAAAGGCTACACAGATCCCGCTCGCAATCCCGGCGTTGCTGTGATGAAAAGCCCCCTGGTTGAACTGACTGAGCCCGAAACCGGACTGCCCTATTTTCAACTTGAACAAGGCCCAAAGGTGTTCCTGTGGCAGCGGTTTCCAGCCCTGGATCTGTTCTCTCAATGTACGCTGTGCTTTACGACTATTGGGGCAAATACTGCTCAGCTTGGCGCATTGGCTATTCCCATAATCATTTTACTGCCCACTCAGCAGCTAGATGGCATCAAAGTTTTGGACGGAATACCAGGGCTCTTAGCGCGGTTGCCCGGAATTGGTGCGATTGTCCGCACAGTGATCACACCTCTCATAGTGAGCGCAGTCCAAAAATCTGGCAGACTCTTCGCTTGGCCAAATATCTGGGCAAACCGCGAAGTCGTCCCGGAACTGCTGGGTGACATCACGGCTGCCGAGGCCAGCGAAGTCGCCCAAGCCTACCTCAACTCTCCTGACACGCTTGCCGACCTTCGCCAAACCCTCCGCGACCTGCGTGGCCCCGCTGGCGCTGCCGACAAAATGGCCAACCTGATCTTAGAGAGCGTCGATTATCCTGTTTAGTATTAGATTTCGCGCAGCCTCAACCCAACCTCCCAATTTCTCCCCTGCTCTCCCTCTCCCTGCCCCCATGCCTCTCAACTACCCCACCACCCGCAAAGCTGACCAAACCGACACCTATCACGGCATCTCAGTCGCCGACCCCTACCGCTGGCTCGAAGATCCCAATTCAGAGGAAACCGCCGCCTGGGTAGAGGCCCAAAACAAAGTTACCTTTGACTATTTGAACGAGCTGCCAGGACGTGATCGCCTTAACACTCGCCTGACTGAGCTGTGGAACTACGAGCGCTATGGGTTGCCGTTTAAGCAGGGCGATCGCACGACTGACCAGCCGGTTCGCTACTTCTACTCTAAAAACGACGGCCTGCAAAATCAATCCGTGCTCTACACCCTCCCCACTCTGGACGCAGAGCCGACCGTTCTGCTCGACCCCAACACCCTTTCAGAAGACGGCACTGTTGCCCTCTCTGGCATCGCCATTAGCGAAAACGCTCAGTACCTGGCCTACGGGCTCTCCACTGCCGGATCTGACTGGATGGAGTGGAAAGTGCGCGACATCGCCACTGGCGAAGATACTGACGACCATGTGCAGTGGGTGAAATTTTCGGGTGCGTCCTGGACTCACGACCACAAAGGCTTTTTCTACAGCCGCTATGACGAACCCAAACCCGACACTCAGCTAGAAGATGTCAATCGCTACCAAAAGCTCTACTACCATGCACTCGGTACGCCTCAATCTGAAGACAAACTGATCTGCGAACGTCCCGACCAGCCCGACTGGGGATTTGGCGGCGGCGTCAGCGAGGATGGCCGCTATCTGATTATCTCTGTGTGGCTAGGTACCTCTCCTAAAAATCTGTTGTTTTATAAAGATCTGCAAGATCCTGACGGGGAAGTTGTTGAACTTGTTTCAGAATTTGAAGCGCAGTACAGCGTGATTGACAACGACGGCACCACGTTTTGGATTCAGACCGATTTAGACGCGCCCAAAGGTAAAGTGATTGCCATCGACATTGCGAACCCTGATCGAAATAATTGGCAGATACTTATTCCTGAAGCCGAAGAGACTTTGGAATCGGTAGGTGTGCTCAACAATCAGTTTGTTGCCGACTACCTGAAAGACGCCTATACCCAGATTAAGATCTTTGATCTCACGGGTGCTTTTGTCCGCAATGTAGAGCTTCCGGGCATTGGCTCAGCGGGTGGGTTTAATGGCGATCGCACCGACACCGAAACCTTCTACAGTTTTACCAGCTTCACCGTCCCCGCCCGCATCTACCGCTATGACTTCACCACGGGCGAAAGCACACTTTTCCGCGAACCCTCTATCCCCTTTGACCCCGACGCCTACGAGACCCGGCAAGTCTTTTACTCCAGCAAAGACGGCACCCAAATACCAATGTTTATCACCGCCAAAAAGGGCTTAGACCTCAACGGTGAAAACCCGGTGCTGCTCTACGGCTACGGCGGATTCAGCATCTCTCTTTCTCCCAGTTTCTCAGTCAGTAATTTAGTTTGGCTAGAACAGGGCGGCGTATACGCAGTGGCTAACCTGCGCGGTGGCGGCGAATATGGCGAAGCCTGGCACGAGGCCGGGATGAAAACTCATAAGCAAACGGTGTTTGACGATTTTATTAGTGCGGCTGAGTGGTTGATTGGGAATGGGTATACGCGATCGCAGAAGTTGGCGATCGCTGGCGGCAGCAACGGTGGCCTCCTTGTCGGTGCCTGCATCACCCAGCGCCCCGACCTCTTCGGCGCAGCCCTACCTGCTGTCGGTGTCATGGACATGCTGCGCTTCAACCAGTTCACCATCGGCTGGGCCTGGGAATCTGACTACGGCTCGCCGCAAAACGAAGCCGAATTCAAAGCCCTCTACGCCTACTCACCGCTACACAACCTCAAACCCGGCACCGCCTAC
>JBBQAC010000246.1:0-6516 GCA_038315915.1 Phormidesmidales cyanobacterium | reverse complement strand
AGGACAAAAACCTGTATCAACAGGTCATCTGCTTCTACCATAGTCATGAGGAGTGTCAAGGTTTTGTGTTTGGTTACCTTGATCTTGAACGCTCCTCGTTTCTTTGACCACAACTTAGATCTGCCTACTCACATAAGACGTTCTATATAAAGACTGGCTTCGCCGTGGGTTAAAGGGTGAGCTGACGGGCGATCGCCCACCCCACCAACCGCTTCCCCTGAGCTGATTTTTTCACCACTTCAGACCGTAAATACTTCATCAGCAACAGCCTGCCAACGCCCTTAATCCGTCCGTAGGCCCGTCCTTTCAGCCACTGCCAGCGACTGACCCGACCGCTAATCTCAGCGTACATTGGCGCAAAAGTGAGCTTGCCGTACAGCACGTCAGCCCGGTGCGCTTTGCTAAGTCTGTTCCTGCCATGCTCAGGATTGGGGCGTCCGCCATGCTCGCCGTAGTTGCGAAAGGGCACGTAGTTGTGGAGTCCGCGATCCCTTAAATAGTATTCAATCCCCGAATCCCAGGGAGAATAAGCCCGTGGCCCCGGCGTTTTTTCTATTTGTGCGGCCAGGTCAATCAGCAATCGGGCGCTTTTTGCGGTCACTACATAAGCCACCATCGACGTAGAGTAGCCTTGTGCAAAGCCGCCGCTGACGCTATAAACTTGCGCCGCACAGGTGTAAAGCCAAGCGATTCCCATTTCGGCATCTGTCGGGTCGAAGGGTGGCGGCAGCGTAGCAAAATTGCTCACCGGCACAAAATCGGCTTCGACAATTAGCGTAGGCTTCTGCGATCGCAAAGCTAGCTCCCAAGCGCCGCGATGGTTCAGCAGACATAAAAAGCTAGGCGAGTAGGTTTCGTAACCGGGCTGATGCACCTGCCGCAGTACCGTACAGTCGCACCCAGCTTGAGTCAGCACTGATGTCAGCTGTTCAGTCGGTTCTTTATAGGCGATTACAAAAGTTTGTGAAATGCAGTTCACCAGTTTGCCCAAAGTTCCTACATTTTGCATAGATATACTGACTCTTTAAACTAAGCTGATGTATTTGTTTATTACGTGTTTCTAAGTGTTTGTACGGCTAATGCAGCGCCAAACTGAACTACTTTATGAAAACATAGTATCGCTCACAGATATGAATCGCTACGATAGTACGGCTCAAACGCCCGATGAGTCTATTCCTCCCGATCAGTTCAATCTATCTATTGTCCGTCCGGGACTATCCCGGTTTTCCCGAACGGTTCGCGCCGATTTTAAGGTGCGCTCGACGCGTCAAGCTATCGAAGTACAGTTTTCACGGCATCGTATTCGCGAAAGTCTGGTGGCTAACGTTCCTGAGCGCGATCGCCCCAGGAGCACAGCGCTGGCGCTATTAGTGATTCTGACGACTGTTGTGTTTGTGGGCGGTGCCGTCGCCTTTACTGGCTCCATACTGCTGGGGATACTCGTTGCAGCCTTGCTTCCTATACCCTACGCACTGATCGCTTCGCCGAAAGGCAGTGGCCCCCGCTGCCGAAAAGCAATCTTAAAGCTAGTACATACGCCTGACGGTCAACTGCTGTTGACCCTGATGACAGCCGCCAAAAGCAGCCGCGCTAGAACCGCTACAAGCCTCTCAGAAACAATGCTTCACGTTTCGCAAATACCTGTTTATTCGGTTCAGTCTGGGCCTATTGTCGCGTTTTCAGCCGATAGCCCGCTCTGCCATCAAGTCAGCTTTACTTTCAGTGGGTCGCCCTCTGTCCGGCTCGACCAGCTACGTATTACCGGTAGCCGTCAGGAGATTCGGTGGCTCTGTAACCATTTGGAATGGTGGGGACGGGCTTCTAAACCGGCCAGTCTTCATACGGCGGCCAGCAAGTGAGTATTTCGCCTTGAACCTTTCTTGCAAACGGCATTGGCGGCGCTGTATTAGGTACTTGTGCTACAAGCACTCGTTAAAAAAGGTTAGCTCTACGCCGATACCGGCAGGATCCTTCAGGGATATTTGAGTTTGGTGAATATCAGATAAATACATGAGCTGGTAAGGCGTTTGAGTGGCGACCATTTTAGCGATCGCGCGTGCTAACCCCACACAGCTCAGCGAAATATGGTTGAAATATCCCGCTTGAGGGGATGCTGTCTCGATAGTTCGGCGGGCACTCAGGTGTAGAATAGGCACTTCTCCCGCATACAGCCAATAGCCCTCATGATCTAGATCAGCCCTGGGCCCAACGGCTAGCCCGATTGTATCAACATAAAACTGTTTGACCTGTTCGACTAGCCTCGGCGACGCGGTGATATTAAAGTGGTTGAGCCCAGTAATCTTCATTTCCTGGGGCACCGAATTTAGCGGAACAACTCTCGAAATCGGCGCGCTTACTGCTTCTACAATTGCGTTGATCATGGCGTCTCCCTGCAAGAGAGATAGCGACGCCTGCTGCCCAGCAAGCGAAGCGAATTAAATCTACTTGCACTACTTTTTGACTTGTACTTTTAATTTATTCTATAAATGTGAGAAAAATGAGGAGAAGCGCCGGTTTTCTTAGGCACGCTCCCCTGCACTCCGTCAGCCACACCCCGATTCCCTGTTTTGCCCGAGCGCTCGCGACTTAGGGAGGGCTCACTCTAAAGGGGCTAACGCTTTCTGGGCGCTCAGCGATACACTGTGGCGGTGTAACTTTTTGGCAAGGTATGACGGTTGGCATTTGGGTATTGGGCGACCAGCTCTGGCAGGGACAGTCGGCGATCGCAAGCTGCGCAGCAGATAAAGCCGATACGCCCATTATTTTGATCGAGTCGCTGGCCCACGTGCAGGAGCGGCGATACCACAAGCAGAAGCTAATCTTGATCTGGTCGGCGATGCGCCACTTTGCTGAAGAACTGAAGGCCGATGGTTGGTCGGTGACTTATGAGACTGCCGATTCATTTGAAAAGCCTTTGGCGAAGTGGATCAAGAAACATAAGATTTCCGAGCTGAAGGTGATGGAGCCTGCTGACCGCCCCTTTGCTGAGTTTTTAGCAGGGCTAGATCTCTCTTGCGATTTGGTGCAGACGCCGAATAATCATTTTCTCTGGTCGAAGGACGATTTTGAAGAATGGGCGACCACTCGCAAAAGCCTGCTGATGGAGTCATTTTACCGGGAAGGGCGGAAGCGATTTGACATTTTGATGGAGGGTAAAAAGCCGGTCGGAGAGAAGTGGAACTTTGACAAAGAGAATCGTAAGCCGCCTAAAGGAAAAATCTCTCCGCCCGATCCGCTGGAGTTTGAGCCAGATGAGATTACCAAGGCTGTGATCAAAACGGTTGAAGCGGCTGACTATCCAACGTTCGGTGAGGCTGAGAGCTTTACCTGGGCGGTGACGCGGCAGCAGGCGTTGGCGGTGCTGGATTATTTTGTGAGCGATCGCCTCACAACCTTCGGTTCCTACCAGGACGCCATGGTCGCGGGCGAAAGCACCATGTGGCACGCATTGCTCTCCCCCTATCTCAACATTGGCCTGTTACAGCCGATGGAAGTGATCGCAGCGGTCGCACAAGCCTATGAAGAAAATGACCTACCGCTCAACTGCGTAGAAGGCTTCATTCGTCAGGTCATGGGCTGGCGTGAGTACATGCGCGGTATTTACAACCATGTCGATGCCGACTATCCTTCGCGTAACTATTTTGAGCATATTCAGCCGCTGCCCGACTTCTTTTGGGACGGCGATACGCAAATGAACTGTCTGCATCAAACCATTGATACAGTGAAGCACACCGGCTACGCCCATCATATTCAACGGCTGATGCTGCTCGCTAACTTCTCTCTCATTTCTGGTCTCTCTCCCCAGGCAGTAGAAGACTGGTTTCACGCCGCTTTTATCGACGCTTACGACTGGGTGATGCAAACCAACGTCATTGGCATGGGTCTTTTTGCCGATGGGGGCATACTGGCGACCAAGCCCTACGCAGCCAGCGCCAACTACATCAATAAAATGAGCGACTATTGCAAAGGCTGTCAATACGATCAGAAGGCCCGCACGGGTGAAAATGCCTGTCCGTTTAACTTTTTCTATTGGGACTTTTTGGATCGCCATCGGGAAAAACTCAGCGCGCAGGGCCGCATGAACTTCATCCTCAAAAACTTAGATAGAATGTCAGACGATGAACTTACCGAAATCCGTCAGGCCGCCGTCGATTGGCACAAAGCCCAATAACGGTTCTTTCCATGCAGTCACAAAGAGAATATAGCTGTGATCACAAATGCTCCTCTAAAAAGTCTTTTTCTGGTGCTTTTATTGTCGAGCTGTGCTGCTCAGCCGCCTACTTCTGAAACGCCGCAGATCACCTCTGATAGTCAGGACACAAGCTCTGAAGTCGCCACTCCACCCCAAAATGAGCTGGCTGTCGTGAGCGCCGTTGAGGTGAGTGGCGAACCAGGCGCTTATACCTTTGCGGTCACTATTGAAAGTGAGGAGACGGGGTGCGACCAGTACGCCAACTGGTGGGAAGTGGTCACTGAAGACGGCACTTTGCTATACCGGCGCATATTGGCCCATAGCCATCCAGATGAACAGCCCTTTACTCGCTCGGGTGGCCCGGTTGCTGTTGAGGCGGATCAGTCGGTGATTGTGCGATCGCACATGTATCCCCAAGGCTACAGTACCCAAGCCCTACAGGGCACTGCCAGCGAAGGCTTAGTACCCACTACACTCCCAACAGACTTTGCGTTAGCACTCGCCGAAGTTGAACCGCAGCCCGATGGCTGTGCATTCTAATGCCAATTGCAGATTCCAGTAGTAGCTTGAGGGTATTTGTTAGAATCAAACGCAAGCCCTTTAAAGAGGTGGTGCTAAGATGACTAGCTTGCAAATCAAGAACGCACCGACGCCGCTGACGGTCGATATCTCGTCAATCATGCCGCAGACAACGATGACGACTGAGCAGTTTTACGCCTTTTGCCAGGCCAATCGAGACTTACGGATTGAAAGAACCGCAGCCGGAGAAGTCATCGTCATGCCACCAGCTTTTTCAGATACGGGGAACCGGAATTTTGGAATTGCGGTTCAGTTAGGTATCTGGGCAGCCCAGGATGGCACCGGAGAAGGATTCGATTCTAGCGCGGGGTTTACCTTGCCGAACAGAGCCGTGCGATCGCCCGACGCCGCCTGGATTAAACTCGACCGCTGGAATGCCCTTTCCGACGCTCAAAAATCGTCCTTTGCACCCATCTGCCCCGATTTTGTGATTGAGCTAAAATCTGCCAGCGATACGTTAGTCGGACTACAACAAAAAATGCAGGAATACATCGATAATGGTGCAGTCCTAGGTCTACTCATAGACCGCAAAAAGCAAACGGTTCACGTTTATCGGCCCGGCTCCACTCCAGAGATTCTAGAGAATCCTGACAGCGTAACCTGCGACCCGGTGCTACCCGGCTTTACGCTCCAGGTGAGCAGGATCTGGTAAGCCGACTAAGCTCCTAATCCATCCCCTCAATTGGTGCAAATCCCTGCCGCTGAATGTTTTCAGTGACCGTGCGGGGGTCGAGGAATTGTAGCAGATAGTCCGGCCCACCGGCTTTGGAGCCAACGCCTGAAAGCTTGAAGCCACCAAAGGGCTGACGCGCCACGATCGCACCGGTAATCGTCCGGTTGATGTAGAGGTTGCCGACTTCAAACTCTTCGTATGCCTGGTCGATGTGAGAGGGCGTGCGGGAGTAAAGACCGCCGGTCAGGGCGTAGTCGGTGTTGTTAGCGATCGCCAACCCCTCCTCAAAATTCTCCGCCTTGATCACTGCCAGCACCGGCCCAAAAATCTCCTCCTGGGCAATCGTGCTCTGCGGATCGACCTCGGTGAAAATCACTGGCCCGACGTAGTAACCCGGCTCTGGTGAAGGCAACTCTAACGCCAGCGTCGCCTCTGCCTTCCCCTTAGCAATATATTCTCGAATTCGCTTCTGAGCCGTTTCGTCAATGACCGGCCCCACCTGAGTCCCAGGATCTGTAGCATCACCCACGTTGAGAGATCTTGTTGCCGCGACCAGGCGAGCGACAAACGTATCGTAAATCGACGCCAGCACAATCACCCGTGAGCAGGCAGAGCACTTCTGGCCGCTATAGCCAAAGGCAGAGTACACCACGCCCTGCACCGCCTGATCCAGATCAGCACTCTCATCAATAATCAGCGCATTCTTACCCCCCATCTCCGCGACCACGCGCTTCAGATGCTTTTGCTTGGGCTGTAAAATAGCCGCATCCGCATAGATCTGACAGCCCACTTCCTGCGAACCGGTGAACACAATCATATTCACATCAGGGTGCTTCACCAGATGGTTGCCCGCCGTAGACCCTTTCCCCGGCAGGTATTGAAAAACGCCTTTGGGAATGCCTGCTTCTACCAAAATATCGGCGAGCTTTGCGGCAATTACAGAAGTCACCGCCGCTGGCTTGAGCATGACGCAGTTACCGGTGACCAGCGCTGCCACCGTCATCCCGGTCGGAATCGCCAGTGGAAAGTTCCAGGGCGAAATCACCAGCACCAGCCCTTTTGGCCGGTAGAA
>JBBQAC010000378.1:0-2831 GCA_038315915.1 Phormidesmidales cyanobacterium | reverse complement strand
AAATCGCAAGGATTCTTGCTCCAACTGATTGATCAAGTAGGACTCGACCGCACCAGAGTGGCGCATAGAGGCGATGTACCCTTCTAGATAGAGTCTGAGCTCATCGGAGCGGTAGCCTTTATGCCAGTAGTCTACAAGGGTGTCAGTAATCCGCTGGTAGTAACGGATAACCCTGGCGTCTTGGAGCATTTGTTTGTTGGCCTCACTCAAATAAAAATGATCGCTTTAAAGAAGTTAGGAGAGCTAGGTATGTCCTTCATCTGTCTTTGAAGAGCAACGCTGTACTCGGACTATTTAGTGACTATTCAGTGTTGTTACCTCTGATTTTACCAGGTAAAACAAGGCTCAGCCACCGCACAGCGCCAATCGGCCATATTTCTATCCGACGGAGGGGTTCCCGTAACTTCGATTACAGAACCCTTCAGAGACTTCTGTTAACGTTTGCTCATAAAATTGTCGTCAGCAGCATTGACTGCTTCATCTTCTTCTGTGAGCGCCACCAACGACACTAACGACACCACCATTCAAGTTATCGAGAGCAATCTGAACCTGCGCTCTTTGCTGAGCTGGAATTTGCAGCAGGCAGGTTACAAGGTGCAGCAGTGTGCTGACATAATTTCGGCCAGAGACAGCTTTCAACTGCAGCAGCCTGGACTGGTGGTGCTAGAAGCCGAGTTTGCTAACGGGCAAGGACTACAGCTTTGTCATTGGCTACAGCGCCAGGGACATCCGCTGATTTTGATGCTGTCGGCACGCACCGCTGAGACCGACGTGGTTACCGGGCTGAGGGCAGGCGCTGACGACTATCTCAAAAAGCCTTTTGGAATGCAGGAGTTTTTGGCAAGGGTGGAGTCGCTCGCTCGTCGCAGTCGCCATACGGCAACGCCACTGGCGATTGACTGCGGGGATTTGCATATTGATTTGGTGCAGCGGCGAGTGCGCTATATGAGCGAGTTTATCGACCTGACGCCGCAAGAATTTAGCCTGCTGTACGTGCTCACTCAGGCTGAAGGTGAACCGCTCAGCCGGATCGATTTGCTGCGTCGCGCCTGGCCCGATGCCATTGACAATCCGCGTACGGTCGATACGCATGTGCTGTCGCTGCGCAAGAAAATTGAGCTTGACCCGCGCCATCCCGACCTGATTCAAACGGTGCGTAATGTGGGGTACCGCATTTGTGTCGGGCCGGACGACAAGGTGAGTAAGCCGGTGAAGGCACTGGCGATCGCCGCTCATGGAAAGCTCGCCTAGAGCAGCTGCCTACGACCATTCGGCAGCGGCTTTTTGCTCAGCGGCAATCAGGCTTTGGCGAAGCTGCGGCCAATCTACGGCAGCAGCAGGACTGTCGGCGATTAACCTGCCGTCTTCCAGATGCCACAGACGATTGACGTAGCGAGCGGCCAAATCGATTTGATGGTTGGCCATGATCACGGTGAGCTTGTTCTGGTTCGTCCATTCATCTAGACGACTGAGCAGAAACTCGCTGTAGCCGACATCCTGCGATGAGGTGGGTTCATCTAGCAGCAGAATTTTGGGTTCGCTGATCAGCGTGCGGGCGATCGCCACCCGCTGCCGCTGACCGAGTGACAAGTTGACCGCCGTGCGGGGTAGCCAGTCGGCTGGGATGTTCATTTGCTCGCTCCAGTGCGCGATCGCCGCTGTAATCTCAGCCGATGAGCGTCCCTGTAGCCGCAGCGGATAGCCCAGTGCCGCCTGCACGCTCATGCCCAGCAGCCGACTTTCCTGGTTTACCAGGGCGACCTGCCGCCGCAAGCTGACGACCGGCAGTTGCTTAATGTCTTTGCCTTCAAACCGAATCGTGCCGCCGCTGGCCGTCGCCAGCCGGTTCATCAGTCGCAGTAAGCTAGTTTTCCCCGCGCCCGATGACCCGACTAAGGCGATAAAGTCTCCGAGTTCGACCGCAAAACTCAGATCTTTCAGGATTTCAACGATGCCAGTGGCGGCTCTCATTGTCACCTGCTCAAACGTTAAAATCGCCAAAGGAGAGAACTCCCGCTTTCATGGGCTAAAGGTTTGGACTAAGGGGCTGACAAGCTTAATATCCGACCGGAATCAGAGTGCTGGCAGTCGCGATTACCCAAATATCCACCAGCAGTAGCAGCGCCGTCAGCCCGAGTAAAATGATATACATCCAGGGCTGAGAGAGCGGCTTCACATCGCGCATGTCAATTTCGGTTTTGGCCTCTACGTAGCGCAACAGTCGGGCAAAGCCAACTATTCGCACCGGCAGCAAATACGCCTGGTCTTGCGCCTGGTTGAGAAAATAATACACAATGCCGCCCTGCCCCGTAGATCGCGGCTTGAGCGCAGTGATGTCATCCCACCGTAGCGACCAGCCCCGCCGCCCAAACGCCCTCACCCAGGCGGGATAGGTCACCGCAATCCTATCAGAATCGACCTGCACTCGTTCGCTTAAGACGCCATATAGGGCGATCGCGCCCAACCCAGCCCCACCCCATAGCCAGCTCGGTGACACTGCCGCATGAGTCGCCGCCGCCAAAAAAGGCAGCGGTGTAACCAGTGCTACATCTAGAGACATCAGCGTGAGCTGAATGATCGGCGATATTTTGAAGCTATCCGATTCGGGGAGCGTTTCAGAGGTCATGAACGTAGAGGAAAGTGAACTGACGATGATAAAGACCGCCCCCTGACATCATAGATACTTTTGAACGACCTGCCAGCCAGTCGCCGTCACGACCACAAAGGCCACCAGCAAAATGCCGTTCAGCGTCAAATGCACTGTGCGTGCCCAGGGCCGAGCAGGGCTAATGCGCGTAGCGCTCCAGGCAGAGGCCAGCGTCAGCGAGACC
>JBBQAC010000309.1:0-4579 GCA_038315915.1 Phormidesmidales cyanobacterium | reverse complement strand
TTATGTCACCTCTTCCAACCCGGTCGCGGGCGGAGCCTGCATCGGCTCGGGCGTTGGCCCGACCACTATCGACCGGGTAATCGGCGTTGCCAAAGCCTACACCACCCGCGTCGGCGAAGGCCCTTTCCCCACCGAACTCGACGATGAAGTCGGCAACACCATCTGCGAAGTCGGTGCAGAATTCGGTACTACCACAGGCCGTCGCCGTCGCTGCGGCTGGTTCGACGCGGTAATCAGCCGCTACGCCGTGCGCATCAACGGGCTCGACTGCTTGGCCATCACCAAGCTCGACGTGCTCGACGGCCTCGATGAAATCAAAGTATGCGTTGCCTACGAGCTAGACGGTACGCGCTGCCTAGAGTTGCCCAGCGGGGCTCGCCAGTTTGCTCGCTGCAAGCCGATCTATGAAACGATGCCCGGTTGGAAGCAGTCGACCGAGCACTGCCGCACTTTGGAAGACTTACCCAAGGCCGCGTTAGACTATCTGGAGTTTTTGGCCAAGCTGACTGAAGCCCCGATCGCCATTGTCTCCTTGGGCGCTAGCCGCGATCAGACCATCATCGTCGAAGACCCGATTCACGGGCCAAAGCGAGCTTTGCTCAAGGAAAACACCAGCGCCTTTAAGGTGATGGCTTAGCAATGTGGCGCTTCGGGCTATAATGGCAAACTGTGCGCCTATTCGGTGAGCACTCGCTGGCAATTCGGCTTTGATCTGAATCTTGCTCTGAATTTACTTTTTGACTGACCCCTCGTAACTCTCATGGAATTAAACATTGACTGCGCCCAGCGTGCAGCGGACGAAAAGCCCAAAAAGCTGCGCCGAGAAGGTAGCTTGCCAGCAGTGCTGTACGGACATGATGGCGATGCCTCAGTCGCGCTGAAGCTCAGCAACTATGACGCTGAAGCCCTGCTGCGCAAAGCAACCGTTAACAAGTCGGTGATCACTGTCAACGTGCCCGATATGCCCTGGAATGGCAAAGTCATTTTGCGCGAAGTGCAAAAGCACCCTTGGAAAAATAAGATACACCACCTCAGCTTTTTCTCGATTGCGTCGCAGTCTGAGATTGAAGTGAGTATGCCGATCAATTTTGTTGGTGAGGCCATCGGGGTCACGGACAAAGGCGGTACGTTGGACATGGTGATGACTGAAATTCAGCTAAAGTGTCCGCCCGATGCGATTCCTCAGTCGTTGGATGTAGATGTTTCGGCGATGAATATCGGCGATGCGCTCCACGTGGGTGAGATTACGCTGCCCGCTGGTAGCTCAGTTGCCGCCGACCCTAAGCAACTGGTCGTCTCGGTGCTGGCACCACGCACGGTTGCCGCAGGTGATGGAACTGAGGCTGACGAGACTGCCGGTACCGAAGCGCCAGCTGAAGCAGCAACCGAAGTTGAAGCAGCTTCCTAGTCGAGTCAGTGCAGTCAAGCTGAGAGAAAGCGTTAGCGCTGAGGCAAAGGGCCAGAGGTAGTTCCTCTGGCCCTTTGCTATGAATATATTTCTATTCAATTTATGGATAAGGGCGAGCGATCGCTCACTGGGATAATATCTGAGCTAGTGACGCCAAACCCCAACTGCTATGACCGACTCTGCGCTTCCGCCTTTGATTCAGCAAATGCTCCGCCCGGATTTTTATCCCCACCCGGTCACAGCACCCGTCACCCTGATGCAAACTCACGTTTCTTACGTGTTGCTCACAGGCGATATCGTTTACAAAATCAAAAAGCCGGTTGACTTTGGGTTTTTAGACTATTCTTCTTTGGCCAAGCGCAAACACTTTTGCAAAGAGGAACTGCGCCTGAACCAACGCGGGGCCGGTAGCCTGTACCTGGCAGTCGTGCCGCTGACCCAGGCGGGCGATAATTTTGAGCTGGAGGGTGACGGCGAGCCGGTCGAGTACACGGTGAAGATGCGTCAGTTTCCGCAGTCGGCGTTGCTGAGCAAGCAGTTTGAGCAAGGGCTGCTGGATGAAGAGAAGGTGCGATCGCTCGCTACCACCATCGCCCAGTTTCACAGCAAAACCGAAACCAGCGACCATATCCGTAGCTACGGCACCATTGCTGCCATCCGCCAAGCCTTTGACGAAAACTACGAGCAGACGGTCGATTTTGTCGGGGGAGATGCCGTCAACAAGCCCCAAACGCAGCAGCAATTTGACGAGACGAAGGCTTACACAGACGTTTTTTTTGCCAACCGACAGGATCTCTTTCAGCAGCGATTAGACCAGAACCGCATTCGTGCCTGCCACGGCGACCTGCATTTGGACAATATTTGCGAGTGGGAAGACCAGATATTTTTGTTCGACTGCATTGAGTTCAACGAGCCCTTCCGCTTCGTCGATACGATGTACGATGTAGCCTACATCATCATGGACTTAGATCTGGCGGGCCGCAGCGACCTCAGCACTATTTTCCTCAATCAGTATGTAGAAGAAACCGGTGACTATGAAGGGTTGGAAATTCTGCCGCTGTATGTGAGCCGCCAATCCTACGTGCGGGCAAAGGTCACTTCCTTTATGCTGAACGACCCGTCTGTTTCGGCAGCAGACCGGCAGGCCGCGAGCGACAGAGCCGCGAAGTACTACCGGCTGGCCTGGTCTTATGTGCAAAAAAAAAAGGCGCTCTAGCGGTGATGGTGGGTCTCTCGGGCTCGGGTAAGAGTACAACCGCTCAGATGCTCACTCGGCAGGCAGGCGCGATTCGCCTGCGCTCGGATGCGATTCGCAAGCACCTGGCGGGGATAGCGCTTCACACAAAGGGCGGCGATAACATTTACACTCAGGCCATGACGGATCGAACCTATACGCGGCTGATTGAGCTGGGCAGGCGGCTGGCGAGTCAGGGATATTGGGTGATTTTGGATGCGAAGTTTGACCGGCAGGCCAAGCGGCAGGAGGCGATTCTACGGTGTAGAGATTCCGCCAGCGCTCAAGCCCAAAGCATCCCTCTGACCTTTTTACACTGCACCGCCCCAGAGTCCGTGCTCAAAGCCCGACTTGATCGGCGCAGGGGCGACATTGCCGATGCTACTGCCGCGATTTTGGCGAGGCAGTCTATGGAGCCCTTTAGCGCTGAAGATCCTGTAGTCGTAATAGATACCACCCGTTCTAAATCAGCTATTCAGCAGCAGCTAGCCACCGTCTTTCCTGCTGAGGACAAAGCCTGACGTTGTGCCCTCAGGGTATATTAGGGGCACTGAATTGAGACATCCTCAGAAGAGAGAGAGCGATCGCCTTGGCTGATTTAATCATTCCAGCAACCCTCAAGATGTGGCTGTTTTTTCTGCTGACGTTTGTCGTGCTCGGCTACCCGATTCCTTTCAGCATTTTATTTGGAGCCATTGGCGGCGTGGCGGGCGGGCTAACCTCGGCCTGGTGGCAGGTAAAAGGCGGCGCACCCCCGGCACCTAAGAACTTACCGCCGATTGATAAGCTCAGACGCCCCGATCCGGACGAGGTCGATCCGCGCTGGGAACTGCCATTCCTGAAAACGAACAAAGCCAAAAAGCGCTATATAGAGCGCAACCAGCGAGCCCGCGATAGAAAGGTAAAATAGGCCACGCTGTGTTCAATTGCCCGGTCGCATAATGTTCTTTCTCTCCAAGCTGCTGCCGCTGTTTGTGTATCCGTTGGGGCTCAGCAGTTTGCTAATGGGGCTGGGGCTATTGTGGCTGTGGCGCTATCCCCGGCGGGCGACGGGGGCGATCGCCCTGGCCCTATTCATTCTATTTTTCAGCAGCAATCCCACCGTCAGCAGTAGGCTAGTCAGCACTTTGGAATGGCGCTATTTTCCGCCGAGCCCCATGCCTACCGCCGATGCGATTGTCGTGCTGGGTGGGGGCACCGTACCGGCATTGGCCCCGCGTCCGTGGGTGGAGGTAGCTGAGCAGGGCGATCGCATTCTCTACGGCGCTCGGCTCTACAGCCAAAAGCGAGCCCCTAAGCTGATTTTGAGCGGTGGCAGAGTGAGCTGGCGCGATGGCGGGTCGCAGGCCGATAGCCCCTCAGAAGCTGACGATATGAAAGAATTTGCGATCGCGATGAATGTTCCTGAATCTGCCATTCTGCTCGAAGGCAATTCGCTCAATACAAGGCAAAACGCCGTCAACGTTCAGCAGATTTTGATAGACCAGTCGATAGATACCGTGCTGCTAGTGACTTCGGCGATACACATGCCTCGCGCTGTGGCCATTTTTGAAAAGCTAGGGATCACCGTCATTCCGGCACCGACCGATTATTTGGTCTCTACCGAACCAGGGGGAGAAAATACCTGGCAGGGACAGCTTCTCTCGCTGATTCCCGATGCCAGCGCCATTGATCGATTTACCCAGGCGCTGAAGGAATATGTGGGTTTTGCGGTCTATCGTTTGCGAGGGTGGGCGTAGCCGCTAGGATAGGGCTATCGAAGCAGTCAGCATTGGGCAGTATGTTGGAATATTTGTTGCCAAAGTCAGCCGAAGTTCGGGAGGTGCAGGAAGCCTTTGCGCTTCATCAGGCTGCTCAGGAATTTCGCCTGGAAGTAGAGTATCGCCAAACCCACGCAGAGTACTGCCAGTGGTATCACGAAATGGCAAGGCAAACAC
>JBBQAC010000004.1:0-41607 GCA_038315915.1 Phormidesmidales cyanobacterium | reverse complement strand
CACGACGGGACTCACGGTCAAAGCCTCGCAATTATTGGGACATTACCCCACTAAGGTCAAAGTCTCTGATGCCCAAATGGCAAACCTGAATCTCATTCGACGAAGAATCTGTCCTCAATGGAATTATATGCTTCGCCCGCGTCAGCTAGATGCACTGACTCCATGAACTTATTTATTTACAAGCCCTCACTCGCGACTCTGTCGGCGTCTTGCGCTTGCCGGAAGGGGGCTCTGTGTTTGCCGAGGAGGCGATCGCGCAAATGCTTAATCCGATCGCGAAATTCACTCGCCTCTTCAAACTTCAGATCTTTCGCGGCTTCTTTCATCTTGGTTTCTAGCTGACCGATGAGCATCGGAATGTCTTCTAGCGGCAGCTCATCACTGTGATCGTAAGCTTTCTCTAGCTCTTCCGCATTCAGGCGGCGCGACATATCCAGAAAAGAGAGAATTGAGTTGCTGTTACGGCGGATAATCGCGGTGGGCGTAATTCCGTGCTCCTCATTGTAGGCTTCCTGAATCTCTCGGCGACGCTCGGTTTCGCTGATGGCTTTCTCCATGCTGTCGGTCATGTTGTCGCCATACAGGATGGCTTTGCCTTCGATGTGACGGGCAGCGCGACCGATGGTTTGAATGAGCGATCGCTGTGCCCGCAAAAAGCCCTCTTTATCCGCATCGAGAATCGCCACCAAAGAAACTTCCGGCAGGTCGAGCCCCTCTCGCAACAGGTTAACGCCAATGAGCACGTCAAAGACGCCATCTCGCAAGTCTTGAATAATCTCAATCCGCTCAATCGAGTGAATTTCAGAGTGCAGATAGCGGACTCTCACGCCGTGCTCGTGAAAGTAGTCTGTGAGGTCTTCGGCCATACGCTTGGTGAGGGTAGTGACCAGGGTGCGTTCGTTTTTGGCAGCGCGATCGCGTATCTCCCCCAACAAATCATCCACCTGCCCATCGGTGGGTCGCACCATAATCTCTGGATCTAGCACCCCGGTTGGCCGGATAATTTGCTCCACCACATGCCCTTCAGACTGTTCTATTTCCCACTCACCCGGTGTCGCCGACACAAAGATGCACTGGTTCACCTTCTCCCAAAATTCTTCTGCCTTGAGTGGGCGGTTGTCAGCCGCACTGGGCAGACGAAAACCGTGGTCGATCAACACTTTTTTACGCGCCTGGTCGCCGTTGTACATTGCTCGAATTTGCGGCACGGTTACATGCGACTCGTCGATTGCAATCAGCCAGTCATCCAGCGGAAAGTAGTCCAGCAGGCACTCCGGCGAAGCCCCTGGCAACCGGCCCGCCAGATGGCGCGAGTAGTTTTCTACGCCGTTGCAGTAGCCGACTTCTTCGAGCATTTCCAGGTCGTAGCGGGTGCGCTGCTCCAGCCGCTGGGCTTCTAGCAACTTGCCCTGACTTTCGAGAAGTTCTAGCTGATCTCTGAGTTCGGCGCGAATGCCCTGGCAGGCAGCTTCTAGCTTGTCATCTGGAGTGACAAAGTGGCGGGCGGGGTAAATGTTCAGCGCGTCCATGCTCTGGAGCGTAGCCCCTGTCACCGGGTCGATGTAGCGAATGGCGTCAATTTCATCGCCAAAGAATTCAATGCGAATGATTCTGTCTTCGTAGGCGGGGCCAATCTCTAGCACGTCGCCTTTTACTCGAAAGCGCCCGCGACCCATTTCGATGTCATTGCGGGTGTATTGAATCGAGGCGAGATCGCGCAGCACCTGTCGCTGGTTCGTTTCTGCGCCCACTCGTAACGGAATAGAGGCATTGAGATATTCGGATGGGATGCCCAGGCCGTAGATGCAGCTAATGGAAGCGACCACAATCACGTCTTTGCGTTCAAAGAGCGATCGCGTGGCCGAGTGCCGCAGCATGTCAATTTCGTCGTTAATCGAAGCCGTCTTCTGGATGTAGGTATCGGTGACGGGAATGTAGGCTTCTGGCTGGTAGTAGTCGTAATAGCTGATGAAGTATTCTACCGAGTTGTCTGGGAAGAATTCGCGTAGTTCGTTGCAAAGCTGCGCCGCCAGGGTTTTGTTATGCGCCAGAATGAGGGCGGGCTTACCCACCGCGTCAATCGTCCGGGCGATAGTGTGCGTTTTGCCGGTACCGGTCGCACCGAGCAGGGTTTGATAGCGCTGACCTTTGTTCAGGTTGGCGACGAGCTGTTTGATGGCCTTGGGCTGATCGCCTGCGGGCTCAAAGGGGGCTTGAATGTCAAACTTTTTCATGAGGGGCGGCAGGCAAGGGCGATAAAATTCTTAACCTTTAGAATCTATATGGTAGACGATCTACCTGATTGCGGAGGGGTGGTTTGCTACCGTTAGAGCGAAGCGTTTTGGGAAAAATGATGGGCACTACACAGCCACTCAGCACTTCTATGGGAAAAGTAATCGTCACGCTAGCGCTTACGAATTGGGCTGATGAAGTCTTGGCAGATCGTAGCTTCATC
The DNA here is from genome assembly GCA_038315915.1 of Phormidesmidales cyanobacterium. Lineage (GTDB taxonomy): Bacteria > Cyanobacteriota > Cyanobacteriia > Phormidesmidales > Phormidesmidaceae > Phormidesmis. The sequence goes on along the minus strand of JBBQAC010000004.1, from coordinate 39,152 downwards.
CCAACCGCAGAAGTCCGTTCTTGCACCATCGATAATGCCCTTGTAGATACGGGCGCAAGCCGTCTTTGTTTACCAGCAGACGTGGTTCAACAGTTAGGGCTAAAGCAAACCGCCACCATTGAAACCCGCACAGCCGTAGGGCTCCAAACGCTCAAAGTTTACGAGGGGCTCAAGCTCACTGTAGAAGGCAGAGAAGGCCGTTACGACTGTGTAGAGCTACCTGCTGGTCAGACGCCCTTACTCGGACTAATTCCACTGGAAGACTTAGGGCTGGAGCCGGACTTACAAAACCAGCGCCTGCGGCATTTGCCCTCGGAAGGAAAGGATTCTGGCGTTGCTGAATAACAGTATGATTTTTCACAAGTTTGAACGAGCCTTCAAATAGTCCATAATTCAATTCATACTCAGAATCAGCAACGCCAGGATTCTTACCATCTAGTTCTTTAGGTTGGCGGCGGGGGCAAAGCGTAGGATAATCCGGGGTGTCCCAGCGTGCGGAACCCCATTGATGAGTCAGCCGATAAGTTCAAGGCCAAATATTCCTCCTAATATCCCGGAGTGCACTTGGCAGTGGCCGATTGGGCAAAAGTGGGAGATGCCTTACATCGTGCGCTATGCCAGCAATCTGGACGATGGGCCGGAGCATGGTGCGCCATTGGGCGGCTTTGGGGCGGGCTGCATTGGCAGGTCGCCCAACGGCTCCTTTAACCTGTGGCATCTCGACGGCGGCGAGCATATTTTTGACTCGTTTCCGGGCTGTCAATTTAGCGTCTTTGAAGAAGCAGATGGCAAGACCCAAGCCTACGCAATGTCTACCGACCGGCCAAAGAACAAACTTTCCGGCTGGCAGTGGTACCCGGCGGAAAATTCAGGCACCTATCACGCCCTGTATCCGCGTAGCTGGTACGCCTACGAGAATGTTTTCAAAGCCGATCTCACCTGCGAGCAACTGACGCCGATATGGGCCGACAACTATCAGGAGAGCAGCTACCCGGTTGCCACCTTTGTCTGGAGCGCGCATAACCCAACCGATCAGCCGATAAAGCTGAGCATTATGCTGAGCTGGCAAAATATGGTGGGCTGGTTCACGAACAACAACAAGTCGCCCGAGATTCAACAGAGAGAAGATGGCAGTCCCTTTTACGAGTATGTGCCTCGGCTAAGAAAGAGTCTGGGCAACTACAACAAATTGGTCTGCGAAGAAGAAAAGGCGGCAGGCTTTGTGATGGATGGGGAATGGGCGGGTATTCCAGACGAAGGTGATGGTCAATTTGCAGTAGCGGCCTACCACCCCGAGGCAGAAGCGACCTACAACACCCACTGGAACCCTGACGGTGACGGGCGAGACCTGTGGAACAGCTTTACCAAAACAGGACGACTGACTAATTTTGAAGATGCGGGTATTAGCGCAGAACAACAGATTGGGGGAGCGATCGCTCTCCACTTCACCCTCTCCCCCGGCGAAACCAAACAAATCCCCTTTGCCCTGAGCTGGGATCTGCCAGTAACAGAATTTGCCGCTGGGAAAAGTGCCTTTCGCCGCTATACCGACTTTTTTGATCGAGATGGGCGGAATGCTTGGGCGATCGCCCAAACTGCCCTTGAACATTACGAAACCTGGCAAGCAAAAATCCAAACCTGGCAGCAGCCCATTCTCGATCAGGACTTGCCTGATTGGTTCAAAATGGCCCTGTTCAACGAGCTATACGACCTGGCCAGCGGCGGCACCCTGTGGTCAGCAGCAAGTGAGGCCGATCCGGTCGGTCAGTTCGGCGTGTTGGAGTGCCTGGACTACCGCTGGTACGAAAGCTTGGACGTGCGGCTGTACGGCGGCTTTGCCACCCTGCTGCTGTGGCCCGAACTCGAAAAATCAGTCATCCGCGCCTTTGCCCGCGCTATCCCCACCGCCAATCCAAAACCGCGCATCATCGGCTACTACTACACCATCGGCGAAAAAGACCACATGGCCCCGCGCAAGCTCAAAGGCGCTACCCCCCACGACCTGGGCGCACCGAATGAAAACCCCTGGCTCGCCACCAACTACACCAGCTATCAGGACTGCAACCAGTGGAAAGATCTCTCCAGTGACTTCATTCTTCAGGTGTACAGAGCCTTTCACAGCACCGGCAGCACCGATATTGACTTCCTCGTAGACTGCTGGCCTGCGGTAGTCGAAACGCTGGCCTACAGCAAACAATTTGATACCGATGGCGATGGCCTGATCGAGAACAGCGGCGCACCCGATCAGACCTTTGATGACTGGCGGTTGAAGGGCATTAGCGCTTACTGCGGGGGGCTGTGGATTGCGGCTTTGAGTGCGGCGATCGCCATTGGTGAAACCCTCCAGCAGCACAAACGCGCCCCCGGCAACGTGGCGATATTGCTAGCCCAGTATCAGCGCTGGTGGCAGCATAGCCGCGCCGCTTACCAAAAGCAGCTCTGGAACGGCAGCTACTACCGGCTAGATACGGGCAGCGGCTCCGATGTAGTCATGGCCGATCAGCTCTGCGGTCAGTTCTGCGCGTCAATGATGGATTTGCCTGATGTAGTCGATCCTGAGTACGTCGAGCCCACACTATCTGCCATTTATGACGCCTGCTTCCTCAAGTTCAACGAGTACGCTGCGCAACTAGGGCCACAGAACCAAAAGTTTGAGGGCGCTCAAACCGGCTACTTTAGCGCCGCCGAGTCAGGTGTGAAAATTGGTTGCGCCAACGGCGTCCGGCCTGACGGCTCACCACAGAATCCGGACGACACTCACCAGCTCGAAGTATGGACAGGCATTAACTTTGGTCTTGCCGCCTTTTTCGCCCACGCAGGCAAGCAGGCCGAAGCCATGGAAATTACAGCAGCCGTCGTTCAGCAAATCTATCAGCACGGACTCCAGTTTCGTACCCCCGAAGCGATTACTGCTGTTGGCACCTTTCGCGCCTGTCACTATTTGCGACCAATGGCAATTTGGGCGCTGTACCATGCCTTAAAGTGAACAATTGGTCTTCCGAGAATATACGATATTGCGGCGATCGCCGACTTGATAAGGTAGCAGCTTACGTCTTTGGTCAGAAGTGAGCGATCATCCCGGTCAGAATCCTCGCGAAAATCGCTATAGTAGCTATCAAGAAATCGCGCTATTTCAGCCCATCAGGTATCAGCACACATCACGGAGGAGTTTTCGGCATGGTGTCTTCGAACGTTGGCGTATCGCCCTCACCTGAGCAGCCCAAGGAACACTCACAGCTTGCGCTTTGGAGCGTAGCAACGGTCTTTTTTCTGCTGGGCTCAGCGGCTACTGCGGTTGTCATTTGGCAGCTACATAAGCTATATCGTGCGACAATTGCGCCTCGGGTGACCGTGGAAGGCGTCATACAGGCTAAATACGGTAACGAAGCAGGCAACGAGCCAATGCCACCCCCAAACGGCTACTTTGTCGAAAGCAGCGGTATTGGCCGGGTATACCTCACTGGAAAACCGCTGAACTCATACGTCGGTCAGCCTATTCTGGTTAGAGGCAGCGTCTCAGGCGTTTGTGGGCCTAAGTCCATCCCCTGTTATCCGCTGGTGGAAGTCAAAGAAGTTGAGATTCCCCCCGAGCCGGAATGACACTGCTGATTCAACAAAAAGAGCCGATACCTTGCGGCATCGGCTCTTTTTGCATGAAAGGCAACGACCAGGTGCAAGTCAGCGAGCCCTGGACGAACGCCCGATTACTCCTGGCGCAGGCTAATGCTGACAACGCCGATCCTACCGCCGCCCGGAATAGAGACAACCTCAAGGCCAGCAGCATCGTTTGCCGCTCTCAATAGCTGAAGCAAGGCCAACAGCGTGGGTGCATTAATCGCGAGCGCGAGCTGCTCACGGGTGAGTCCTTCGATAAAGCTATTTGTCGTCTCTATGGCCGTTTCAAGTTCACTTTCAGAAGTTCCCAGCACGGTAAGATCAACTTCCAAACCGCCCATTTCATCTGAAATTTGCTCTTCTAACGCTTCAATATCAAGCCGCTCTCCCGTTTGAACCGATGCGAGCGCGGCGGTGAGTGCAGCCACTTTACTCGGCGAAATAAACAGGTACTTACCATTGATAGACCGTACCGACTGACGGACTTGAATAGTTCGCAGCGCGTTCGCAACCCCGTTGCTAATTTGAGCGGCCAGCACATCGCCAGTCAGGGCAGGCCGCGCCGGGGTAAAGGTATCCCCTACAGCATTGCTAGAATCTGGCGGAGTGACTGGAACTCTGCCTGCGAGTGCCTGTGTGGGCAGGGCGATTTCTGCCGATAAAAAGCAGACCAGGGCCAGGATTGGAAATTTGACTAATGAGCGCACAAAGGCTGGCTGATGACGCATCGTAAAAACTGCTCCAATTAAATTAAGTTCAGGACTTTTCTTTAGAATGTATAGCCGTAGCCAACCGAGGCATTTAGCCGAATGCCTTCTGGCGTATTGTCTGTGATATCAGAGAGGCCCACGGTAAAGACAAACGGATTTTTGAACGGGGCAGCGGAAGCCGCAATCCCCAGGGCTCTGCCAGTCCAGCTAGAGATGACTGACAGCTCAGGTTGAACGCGCAGGCTGATGCTGCCAAAAACGTTCGGATCGTTGTCACCAGCGGTGACTGCCCCCGCCGAACGATAAGCGCCCGTGCCTACCCCGACTGAAACGGTCATCGGCAGCGGATTGACCTGCCCGTGCCGCAGATCGAACCGATTGGAGACTACGCCATAGTACGTTTCTTCATCGTCGCTGGCAGCACCCCACTTCACAGGGTTCTCCCAGCCGACCGCAATCCCCAAGTTACCTACCGAAGGAAATACCCTGTGCAGCTTAAATCCGATAGTGCCATCGTCAGCAAAGCCGTCCAGGCTAATAATGCTGGAATTAATTTCCAGGCCGACAAAATCGACCGCACTGCCCAGGCCAAACCCCAGACTGGCAGAGCCATCAAACTTGTCGGTATTGCCGTTGGTATTCCCGGCGATACCCACGAAAACATCACCCCAATCAGCTCCATAGGCGGTAGGGACTAAAAAGGTGGAGGCAGGCAGCGGGCGCAGCCGCTGAGAAGGGGCAGCGTCAGGGTCTATCAACAACTGCTGGCGAACTTCTTCTTCGGTGAGGGGCGCAAAGGTATCGCCGCCTGGGCTACTGCTTTGCGCCAGGATAGTAGAAGAATCCGGCTGAGCCGTTACAGGTTCTGTAGCAGCGGGGACAAGCATCTCAGGCGTAAGCCCGACGGATAGGCTGGCTTCAGGGTCGAGCGTATCGGGCGCAGGGATGTCAGATAGAAGCGTATCGGGAACCAGCGTATCGGGCGCGATGTCGAGGCTTTCCTCAGGGAGAATCGCTTCATCGGTATCGGCACTGAGCGACCCACTGAGTAAGCTGTGATCGCTCAACCCATTGATGCTCTCCGTCGTATCCGCCCTGGCTGAAGATGAGAGGCTAGCCAGCGATACCGATATCACTAAGACTATTCCTGCTAAGACTTTCCGGTACAGTTTAATCGTCATATCTCGTTGTGCAATGCAAGGTAATGGGTTTGACAGCATCTAAGCAATACGGCATTGGGGGTTAAGCACCTGCTAGATGATTAAAATAGACGTGCCTGTTATCAATATCTGGATGGGAGAAGACCCCACAGTCTCAATAGTTAGCGTCAGCATAGATTGAAGCTGAAAAGCTATTCGGAGAACTTGACTGACATCGAAGCTTATGTGGGCATACGCATCAGAGTATTCCCGGTAATTTGGCAAGAACAACTAACCTTGATGAAAAACTTCCGTAGAAACCACAGATAATCTAAAGACAGCGTCTCCGCAAAGGCTTCTATTAAGTTGCAGGGCTCTGTCAAATGCGCCCGAGTGCTTTCGCTGATTGGCTCAACTGTGCCAATGCTTTGGCCTATTCGAACCCTGAGCGCATCGTTACAATCAACTATCCGCTTACAGATTCCATGCAATTGAAGCATGATTTAGGCTTTATTTGAACCCCAAGCTTTCAACTCTAAACAGTACAGTACTTTTTCCTTAGATCAGCACAGTTCCCCGCAAAATATAGACGAGGTTACTATCAGCTAATTACCGTATATATACGGTAATTAGCTGATAGTAATTGTCAGCAATTGCTCAAAAAAGGTTATTTGAAGAGAGCGATCGCTACAATGTAGCCGTACTTTCAATCGGCTGACTATGCTGAAGTTTCAGCCTCCGGGCTTCGGACAAAAATCAGTATCGACCGGGTTAGGCCAGGTAGCTTATTACACGCCAGTCGAATCGCTGTATCAGCCGCGCATACGCCAGCCTACGGTCGTCTTTTTTCATAACTTTGGCGGTGGCGCTTCAGCTTACGAATGGTCGAAAGTGTATCCGGCCCTGGCGACCGCTTACCCCCTGGCTGCGCCCGATTTGGTCGGTTGGGGCGCAGCCAGTCATCCGGTTCGCCGCTATTGCACGGAGGATTATCTGGACAATATTAAAGACTTTATCGAGCAAATTTCGGCAGAGCCTATTATTGCCGTCGCTAGCTCGTTTACGGCAGGCTTGGTGGTCAGGCTCGCGGCTAGCCGCCCTGAGCTGTTTGAGCGTTTGTTTTTGACCTGTCCGGCAGGGTTTAGAGACTTTGGGACAGGGGCGGGAAGGCGCATACCCGAGCCTATTATCAATGCGCCCTTTGTAGACAAGGCTATCTATGCGTTGGGAGCGATGAATGAGCTGGCAGTACGCAACTTTCTAGAGAACTTTTTGTTTGTCAATCGCGATCGCCTATCTCCCGAAACCGTCGCCGCCTATCTTGCCTCTGCTCAGCAGCCCAACGCTGAATACGCTGCGCTCTCCTTTCTCAGGGGCGATCTGTATTTTGACCTAGCTCCTTATCTGACTCAGCTCACGGTGCCGACTGCAATCGTATGGGGCGAACAGGCTCAGTTTACGCCGGTCTCTCTCGGTCGTCGGTTAGCGAGCCTGAATCCGGAAGCGGTGCAGCGATTTCAGGTAGTATCAGAGACTGGCGTGCTGCCTCATCTGGAACAGCCGGGGATAGTGACGGCACTGCTTTTAGACTGGCTAGCGGCTGACACAGCAGAATAGTGAACAGGAATCGGCGATGAACCAGTACTTTGCAACAGTGGCTAAAGGCTTAGAGCCGTTAGTCGCACGCGAGCTAGAGCAGCTAGGCGCGCAGGATGTAGAGCCGGGGTTTTGTGGGGCGGCTTTTAAGGGCGATCGCACGCTCCTGTATCGGATCAACCTGTGGGCCAGACTGCCCTTCAGAATTTTGCGACAGCTCGACGAATTTGACTGCGAAGACGAGAGTGAACTATTTGCAGGCGTGCAGCGGATTGACTGGAGCAAATACCTGCGGCCTGACAACACGCTGGCAGTGACGGCAACTGGCAAAACGGAGACTTTGAACCACACGCATTTCACCGCCTTACAGGTGAAAAACGCCATTGTCAGCCAGCAAACTGAGCAGTTTGGCGAACGATCTGACGTTGATACGCAAGCGCCTGACGTGCGTATCAATCTGCATTTGCGCCATGACCGGGCCACCCTTAGCCTCGATAGCTCAGGCGACAGCCTGCATCGGCGGGGCTACCGGCCAGCGGTGGGGGCGGCTCCTTTAAAGGAATCGCTGGCATCGGCGCTGATTCAGATGACGGACTGGCAGCCGGAAGTGGCTTTTTTCGATCCACTGTGTGGGTCGGGGACGCTGCCGTTGGAGGCGGGATTGCGATCGCTCCAAATCGCCCCGGGCCTTTTCCGTGAGCGCTTCGGCTTTGAAACCTGGCTCGACTATGACGATGCCCTGTGGGAGCGCATGATTGCTGAAGCCGAAGGTCAGCAAAAAAAAGAACTGGCGGCTTTTGTGGGGGGAAGCGATCGCGATCCCAACGTCCTCATTCAGGCTTATAGCAATGCTCAGCAGTGCGGCTTAGAACATCTCATCACCTTTCAGCAGCGAGAACTCGCCGACGTAGAAGCCCCGACAGACAGCGGCATCTTGCTCTGTAACCCGCCCTACGGTGAACGCCTCGGCGCAGACACCGACCTCGGCGCATTTTACAAGCTGCTCGGCAACGTCCTCAAGCAGCGCTTCAAAGGTTGGACGGCCTATGTACTCAGCGGCAACAAAGCCCTCTCCAGTAACATCGGCCTCAAGTCGGCCTCGCGCACCCCGGTATACAACGGCGCACTCCTCTGCCAACTAATGAAATATGAGCTGTATTAAGGCGTTTGTTGAATAGGCAACTGTTGAAACAGCATTAGCCATTACGAGGTGAGGATGCAGGCGAAATGGCCCGAGGGGAAATAAATAGACAGAAAAAGAAGGGATGAAAAGATGAAGTAGGCGCGATGAATGAGGAAAACCAGATTTAAACTCATCGTTCCTCGTTCCTACTTTTCTTCATTGCCGAGTGGACTGCATCGGGTAGTCGCCCGGTCGTACGGTCAAATCTACCGTCTGTCCGCCCCGGTTTACGGACATGGCGATCACATCTCCCACCGCCGTATCACCTACGATTTTCTGAACCTCGTCGGCCTCGGTAATGGGCTTGCCGTTCATCGCTACAATCACATCGCCTAGCCGCAATCCTGATTGAGCGGCGGGCGCATTGCGGGCAATGCCCAAAATTACCACGCCTTCCTCAATCTGTAATCGTAGATTCGATCTTTGGTCGGCGTTAATTTCTTCTTTGAGTGCCGGGGTTAGCGTGCGCATTTGAATGCCCAGGTAGGCATGTTCGACCCGGCCATTGGCGATGAGTTCGTCAGCGATCGCCCGCGCCTGATTGATCGGAATCGCAAAGCCCAAGCCCTGCGCGTTGCCGATGATCGCCGTATTGACGCCAATCACTTCACCGCGCTCATTCAGCAGCGGGCCACCCGAGTTGCCCGGATTGATCGCCGCGTCGGTTTGAATGAACTCTACTCGCTTGTCGGGGACGCGAATTTGAGCGCTGGTGCGGCCTGTGGCGCTGATGATGCCCGCTGTAACCGTATTGTCCAGGCCCAGAGGGTTGCCGATGGCGATCGCCCACTCTCCGGGTCGCAGCGCGTCCGAATTACCCACCGTCACCGTCGGCAAATTATCCGCATCGACCTTGATCACCGCCACATCCGTCAGCGAATCTTCACCGATTACTTCACCGCGCAGCTCCCGGCCATCTTTGAAAGTTACCGTTACGGTATCGGCCCCTTCCACCACGTGAGCATTCGTCAAAATAGTCCCATTGGCACTGAGGATGAATCCTGACCCGGTGCCTCGCTCGACGCGCTGAGCAGGCTGCTCGGGAACGCCCATATCCCCAAAAAATTCGCGGAAAAAAGGATCGTTAAAAATACCCGGACGGCTGCTGGTCGTCACCGTCCGCGACGAGTCGATGCGCACCACCGCAGGCCCGACTCGCTCCACCGCAGCGGCAATAAAGTTAGCGCCGCCCACCAGCCGCTCTGTGCCGGTCGCTTGGGCCAGCAAATACGGCGGCTCGCTGCTGAGCAAGCCATCGGCCAGTGCTGGCGATCGCGTCAGCTGCACTTCTTCATACTGTAAGGGCCCATCGTCAAAGCTCACAGCCTGCCGGGAGGCAGTCCGGCTGGTGACCACAAGCGCCGTACCCGCACTCACGGACATTACCAGGGCATAGGTCGACAGGGAGCGGGCTGCGCCAGCAAAAGATCTCAGGCGCTTTTGAGTCGTTTTTTCCAAATCAGCGGGCTTCTCAGGCTGCTTCATTTTTTACCTTTTGCGGCTATCGTTACAGTCATTTTTTTTGTTTTAGCAGATTACTTCAGGTGGCAGGGGATGCCGAAGTGACAGTTCTCTACGATGTCTCTGCATTTCACCACATATACAGATTTCTCCACCCATTTGAGACGCTATATCTAGTACTCTAGAGAGTCCCTGTAGATGTCTACGATTGTCGCCTCTACAGCCCGCTGATTCGTTAGCAACCCCAAAGAAAACCGTCGAGGTGGACCTGTGACTCAAAGCAAAGAAGATCTTTGGAATCAAGTCCTGACAAAGCTCGAAAGCCAGCTCAGCGGCCCCACTTTCGAGACGTGGATTAAGCCCACCCGCGTCCGGACGCTTTCAGAGCAGCAACTGGTGCTTCTGACGGTCAACCCATTCGCCCGGAACTGGCTGCAAAAGCACTATCTGGCTCAAATTTCTCAGGTTGCAGCCGAGGTACTGGGCCGCGACGTGACGGTGTCAATTACCGCAACCAATGAAGTCGTCGCCGTCTCAGCGCCCAGCGACGCGGCCCCGAGCCACTATCCAGCCGCTGCCTTGCCAGCCGACAACCCTGACAGCAAGTCTTCCGATCTCAACTCAAAGGCCGTCTTCTCACGCTTTGTCGTCGGCGCGAATAACCGCATGGCCCACGCTGCCGCGCTGGCGGTCGCCGAATCGCCCGGACGAGAATTTAATCCGCTGTTTTTATGTGGCGGTGTCGGCCTGGGCAAAACCCATTTGATGCAGGCAATCGGCCACTACCGCATGGAAAGCGATAAGCAGGCCAGGGTTGCCTACGTCTCTACAGAGACCTTTACCAATGACCTGATCGCCTCCATTCGTCGCGATACGATGCAGCGCTTTCGGGAGCAGTACCGGGAGGTAGACGTCATTCTGGTAGACGATATTCAGTTCATTGAGGGCAAGGAATACACGCAGGAGGAATTCTTTCACACCTTCAATACGCTGCACGAAGCCGGTAAGCAAATTGTGCTGGCCTCCGACCGTCCACCCAACAAAATTCCTCGCCTGCAAGACCGGCTGTGCTCAAGGTTCTCCATGGGGCTAATTGCCGATATTCAGTCGCCTGATTTTGAGACCCGTATGGCCATTTTGCAAAAGAAGGCTGAGTACGAGCAGGTCGCCATCTCACGGGATGTGACCGAATATATCGCCTCCTCCTACGTTACCAATATTCGCGAGCTGGAAGGGGCGCTGACGCGGGCGATCGCCTACACCTCCATCTCCGGCCTGCCGATGACGGTGGAAAACCTGGTGCCCGTCCTAGACCCGCCAGCAGAGCGCATAGAATCCTCGCCCAAGGCCGTGATCAAAGCCGTATCGGACGCCTTTAAAATTTCCGTAGAGGATCTTAAGAGCAATTCGCGGCGACGAGAAATTTCCTTAGCGAGGCAAGTGGGCATGTATCTGATGCGTCAGCACACCGACCTCAGCCTGCCAAAAGTCGGCGAGCAGTTTGGCGGCAAAGATCACACCACCGTCATGTATAGCTGCGACAAGATTGCTCAGCTGATCAAGCGCGACCTCAACCTGGCCCAGCGCATTCGAGAAGTGAGCGATCGCATCACCATTACTTCCGGCCACTAGCCCTCATCGCCCAACATAGAAAATCTGACCATCGCTATCAAATAGCCCCTGCACCTATCTGGTGTGGGGGTTCATTTTTGGCGGGCGAATAGCGGCGTTTATCTTAAGAAAGGTAAACCATGCGCAGGATTTTCCTGTGGAAAAAGCCCATTTTCCTGTGGAAAACCTGTGGACTGCACCGGGATAACTCATTGACAAATGTGGAAAAGAATTCAGCTATTCCAAGGGTTGTGGAAAAGTCCATTTGTTTCCCACAGGTTTTCCACAGGTCATTATCGGCTAGAAGCAACTTATGCTCAGGCATTGGCTCTTTTTTCCACAGTTTCCACAGGCCCTACTACTACTATCGATCAATATTCTTCTTTAAAGAGAAGAGTAACTAGAAGAGCGTTGACCTTTGAAATCAAAAGGCAGTTGACCCAGGCGAATGGGGTGATACTATTGGGCATCTCAGCTTACCCACCGGAGCAATGAAATTTAGCTGCCCGCAACCCGATTTCAACACGCACTTTTCGCTAGTCAGTCGGGCGGTGCCCTCGCGGCCTAGCAAACCGGTTTTAGGGAACGTACTGGTCACAGCCAATGCCGATACGCAGCAGGTAACCCTGGTCGGCTTTGATGAAACCCTGGGCATTCAAACGGTCTTTGCCGCGCAAGTAGACGAGAGTGGCTCTCTGACGCTGCCAGCGAAGCTGCTCGGCGACATCGTTTCCCGGCTGCCCAATGAAGAAATCGCCCTTACCGAAGACGATGACGAACCGGTAGTCACGCTTTCTTGCTCGGCTGGCCGCTACCAGATTCGCGGCCTCAGCGCCGAAGATTATCCAAATCTGCCCGAAGTTGAATCGGTTGAGCCGGTAAAAATCTCTGCCGACGCGCTGATTGAAGGGTTGCGCGGGGCGCTATTTGCCACAAGTACCGACGAAACGAAGCAGGTGCTGACCGGCGTACATTTGAGCGCTGACGAAGACGGTCTCGAATTTGCTGCTACCGATGGCCACCGTCTGTCCGTCGTCCAAACGGTTGACGAACCCGGCGCTTCTACGCTGAAAATGAACGTCACCATTCCGGGCAAGGCGCTGCGAGAGCTAGAGCGCGTCTTACAGATTTATCCAACCACTGAGCCGGTGGTTTTCCAGCTCGATCCGACTCAGGCGGTGTTCAATTTGGGCGGGCAGCGCATCACCACGCGCTTGCTCGAAGGCCAGTACCCCAACTACCGTCAGCTCATTCCCAAACAGTTCGAGCGCCAGCTCACCGTGGATCGCAAGCAGCTTATCTCTTCACTAGAGCGCATTGCCGTTATGGCCGACCAGCGAAACAATATCGTCAAGCTATCGGTCAACGAAGAGACACAGTCTTTGACCCTATCGGTAGAGGCGCAAGAAGTCGGCAGCGGCCTCGAAACGATGCCCGCTCAAATCACAGGCGCTGGGCTCGACATTGCCTTCAACGTGCGCTACCTGCTCGAAGGGCTCAAGGCACTGCCTTCGAGCGAAATTCAAATTCAGTGCAATACGCCGACCAGTCCTTCGGTGCTGACACCGCTCGGGGGCACAAAGATTACCTATCTGGTCATGCCGGTACAAATTCGTAGCTAGCGGCGAGGCCAACGCCGATGAGCAAATAGCGACTTGCAGATAGGAATCAAAAAAATTGATCAACTGTGGCGACCGATACAGGTAGGCTGTACCCCAATCAGGGTACTTTGGTTAGGCAGGAATATCGAGCACTTGAAAGGCTGTATTCTGCCTACTTGTTTCCCCACTAAATGAGAGAAAAGACCTATGGACTTAGCTATAGCGGCCATTGTGTTTGGCACCGTATTCTTTCTCTTTAGCAAAGAAGTCCTAAAGGGTTAACCCTGCTCGGTTCGGGGTGAAGGATGCAGTAGGCGCACTTCAAGCTGGCACTTCAAGCCCGCATTTACACCTTATACGTCGGCTCTAGTGCCAAAAAAATCTATTCGGTAGTCCGAGATTTTGACCCCGGTTTGCGCTTCTACCTGCTGAATTACTTCTGGGGGAAGCTCGATATTGATGTCGATAATTTGCTGAGTATCGGTGCAGTTCACATGGCTGTGGGACGAGCTGATGTGCCCGTACAGGCGACCATCTGAGCGCTCTACGCATTCGATAACGCCCTGCTCAGAGAGCGCTTCCAGATTTTGATAGACCGAGGTATGACCAATTTCCCTGCCTAAGCGGTTCAGTCGGTCATAAATTTCGCGGGCGGAGAGATGCTCTTGCACCTGCCACAGCAGCTCTAAGATATAGCGCCGCTGCCGACTGAGCCGCATGCCAAGGGTCTGACACCGCTCGATGGCACCTTCTAATGATTCTATGGGTGATCCGGAGGCGGCTAATGGTTGCATGGCATGAGACAAAACTTGCGTTTTAAGAGAGGGTAAGCTGTGGGCGATTCCCTTGGAAGGCTCCGCCATCGCGACTCAAAATCAAGGACTCTAACCAGGCTTCCGTCACGAGATCGTGACCAGGGCTAAACCGTAGTCACTACCACTTTAGCTCGAACTCAAAGTAATTGTCTATTTCTCGGCAGGTGTGGCTAGCTCTGTTTTATCTACGCTATCATCGCCTACTTTGTCTTCATAGCGCCAGAAGTCTTTCCGGGCGAGTACGTTCTGGGGTGCATCTGCCATCGACTGGCTCGTCGCTATGGGAGGGGCAACAGGCGGCACCGCTAGGGGTGCTAAGCGGCGGCTGGCCGGTCGGTCGTTGCTGGCAGTGGCCTGGTCGCGGTCGATGGTTGCTGGCTCATCCTCATATCCTGCAACCTCGTGGGTGAGCTGTGGGGGGGATGCGATCGCTGTAGAGGTCACATCAGGCGTAAATGGCTCAGCCGTAACATTGCTGGTTGCCAGAGATTCGGGGACTGTTGGCAACGCTGTCGCTTCCAGGCTATCTTCACTGGCCGCTTGAACGCCTGCCATCATATCAGCGTCGTCGGTAGTGCTGAAGTGAATACCCAAGTCAGGATTTTCTAAGGGGCTAGCCGAAGGGGGGTTGGGAGTAGAGACTTCGGGCGGTTCAGCTGCTAGTTGCTCGCGTAGCGGCTTCAGTAGCGCAGTGGTGACAGGAGGCAAAGTAAACGAGAGTTCTGAGCTGGATGCAACTAGAGTGGACGGTTCTGGTGCGGATTCTGTCAGGTGAATATTGTTTAGACTGCTCTGAGCAGACTTTTCAGTACCGGTGAGGGTATAGGCTTCATGGGCTTGAGCGATCGCCGCTGCCCGTCGTCGCTGGTCTCGGTCGATGCTGTAAACATTGTTGCCCAGCCCAGGTGCGTTCCACTGCCGGGTGTCTGGATCAAGATACGCTTGGGTGCGAGCCCAGACGATGGCGTCAAAATCTTCCATACTTAAGCGACGGGCTTTGGCTAACTGCTCGATGTAGCCGCCTCTATCAAGGGCGGCCAGAGGTGCCTGGTTAGCGAGATCTATCCCGTTGAGCCTTTCTTCTAAGGTGAGTTTTAGGCCCTGTTTTTGGGCCTGTTCTTCTAGCTGCAATCCCTGAAGCTTCAGGCGCTGAAGCTGCTTATCGTCAGCATCTTCTGGTGAACGAGCCTCATGCTGATATGAGAAGGTGCCCCGGTTCCATACCCCGTTACCAGGATCGATATGGCCGTAGTAGGCCGGTGTTTTCTCTCCGTTCCAGGCCCGAGTGCCTTCGGCATTGCCGACTGTTCTCGCTACTAGAGAATCAGTGCCGCCCTCGAAAATCCAATCTTCTAAGCCCTGAGCGCTATCAGCGACTTCCGCTGGGATCGGGGCGATCGCCGTGTCAGCGCCTTCTACAGGTGTACTCTCTACCGCTAACAGGTCTTCTTCACTCTTGGCAAAGCTGAGACCAATCTCGTCTGCTGCTTCAGGAGAGGGCTGTAATGAGGGGATCTCTTTCTCACCAGAATACTGTTCCTTCTCGGATTCTTGCTCAATGGAGGTGGCGGCTACGTCTTTGGTCAAAGGCGGCAGTGATTCTTCGGGCCGTACCAAATTCTGGATATCGGCGATCTCGCTGGAGACGATAGCTTTAGGAAGGGATTGAGACTGTTGTTGAGCGGGCGGCAGCGCGAAGGTTAGCCCTACGGCCTCTTCGTTGGCCCTAGCCATGCCAGTCCAGCTCATCAAAGTCACTAATACGCTAATTGCGAAGAAAAAAGGCGATTTCAACATGGCTATGGAGGGTAAAAGACAGTCAATAAAAAGACTTAATACGGCAGATCGATTTGGCTGACAACAATACAGTAGTAGCGCTAGACCTATTCAGCGCCTAGCGCTTTTTCTAAGACGCCCTTGGCAGGTTCGACGATAATCCAGGTGCCGTCAGGCTGTCGTCGCAGTGTGGCAAAGCTAAGGTACTCTCCTTTGCCCAGGGTTTGCCCAGCCTTCCGCTCTCCGTAGTCGAAGCGCTTAAGTCCGCAGAGCCGAAACAGGTAGGCTGGAATCTCGGCGGTGGAATACAGCGCGCATTCGGCTATTTCACTGGGTTCTAACTCGCCGTCAAAGGGTGCCTGGACGCGGCCATCTCGCAGATATAGTGAGATGTCTCCTAAGCTGCCCGCAACCTGATTGCCTGCGACCTCATCACCCGGATTAAATGTCCACTGTTGCTGTAGCGTGATTGTTCGGGTCTCGGGGGCAGACTGAGCGGCGCAGCTACTTAACCAAACGGTGCCGAACAGAATCGCGATCGCTGGCGTGAACTGCCGCCACCGTTGCCGCCACGATTTAGAACTTGAAGCGATAGCCTGCATATTCATCGTTTTCATAGAGGATAACAAGCGCCGTGTTCGGGTCAAATTCTAGGGGGTAGGCTTCGCGCTCAGCTTTAACGTCTGCTCGAATGTTGAGGCTAGAAAGCTGACAGTAGGGTTCCTTGACGATCTCACGGACTTTGCTTTTACTATCTCTTTCAGGAATGCTTAACAGCTCTAGAAGCTGTGCTCGTGATAGTCTTGCGCTCTCAACAATGTCGGTTGCGCAAGACTTTTCCAGGCTTTCAGCAGCTTTGCCCCGAACTGGCGCTTGGGCAAATGAGAGAGGCATCCTGAACAGCGGGCCGCTACCGCTGATATCGAGCAGAATGCCGATAAGTGCAAACATCAGCCCCCCGACCAGGAGTGGCTTGATTGGATAGTGGATAGGCTTGGATGGAGTCATTGAAAATACCTCTCGTAAAGTGTGTTGTCAGTTGGCTGAGTGGAGGTAAGACGCACGCGAACGCGATTGCCTGTGTCAAATACATTCAGAGTTGGGGTTCAGAACAGACTGCGCACAAAGCTCGCTAAAAACAGTCCTGCCATTGCAATAAACAGTCGGTACACCAGGCTATAGTCAGAAGATTTTGAAAACATGACCTGATAGAGGGCAAAACTGATCACGCCCACTAGGGTCAGCAGCACGGATGTACGGATAGCGGCATAGCTGATGGCGGTCAGCTCAATGGCAAGTCGGGCGATCGCCGCACTGACAAACCAGGTTGCGCCTTCCTCACAGGAAAACTGTTCGCTTGAATAGTCGCGGTTTAGGGGCTGCTCCTCTGCATCGGGATAAAGGCCGGTGATGGCGTACTCTTTGGACTTCGGGTGAACCGCGATTTTTTTGCGTCGATAGCGGCGGCTTTGTTGCAAGATTCGATTGAATTGGTTGACAGCGCCCTCCATTGCAACTCGTAGCCATTCGCTTTCGAATACCGCGCCGTAGATTTCCATCACCTGCGCTGGCTTGTTTGAGACCTCTCCAGTGCGACGACTGCTGACAGATTCAGCCTCAATTGGCTGAGAGAAAAGCGCCGCACCGGATCGCTGCCGGAGTGACTGAGCGGTATCAATGGCCTCCTGCTCGGCCTGCTCGAAGTCTATGGTGGTGTAGGTGAGGGTAAAGTTGCCCTGAGTGTCTCTATCGATATGGGGGACGACTGCGGACTGATAGCTGGCAAAAAACTGAGCGATCGCCCCTAGCTGCGGATGGTCGTGAATGCCCTGACGCGCTAAGGCAACGGTAGCCTGCTGAGCTGACCGCTTCATCGCTATAATGTCGGCGGCCTGCTGCTGCGATCGCGCATTGATACTGTGCGCCTGTGCTTCCAGCCGGTAGATCTCTTGAGCGACCAGTCCCTCCACCCGAGAATGAACGGCTGACTCATGACTGCGCGATCGCTGTTGAAGCGCTTCAATCGCCTGTACCTGCCGATCACCAGATAGCTCTGATCGGTGGGCCTGAGCCGGTTCAGCTGCCCTTGGCGACGACCACGGCATGGACAGTGTCTTAGCCGCTGGCGGCTCAGCCTGGAGCGATTGCAACTTTTCTCGAATAGCCTGTAGTTCCATGTCAGTTTTTTTCATATCCCAGAAGGCTGGCGGTGCGCGAAGTGCTGTCAAGAGGACTTTCGACAGCATTAGTACACCTGTACTTTAACCTTAGTATAAATGTACTACTAAAGATTGATAAAAGCAACTCAATCTAAAAAAAGTGTTATTAGCGACCATCCCTGACTGCGCACTCCCGGAAAAGGGGTCGAAAATATGGGGCGATCCTATAGGATAAGAGCTGCTTCAAGAATTGAGTTTGGCCTATTTAGGGGGCAATCTATAGCGCAGGTGTGATTGCTCAACTTAGGTAAATGGTCTCAGTAGAGACAGTCAGAATAGCCTTTTGGACAAGCAAATAAAGATTGGTAGATAAACGAGGAGACTCGATTTCGATGGTCAAAGCTGATTGGCATATAAATTTACCGGGGAAGCATCCGCCGCGCCGCTTACCGGCTCGCTCCAAGGTCGTTCGTCGTCGTCATGAAGCCGAAGCGGACAATCCCATTTATCATTCCACGATGGCAATTTTACTGGGCGGTCAGGTGATGCACCGGCTGGTTCGCTGTCGGTATGGCCAGCGTCAGATCATGGATCATCTGATGTGTGCGGGGCCGCGCTGTCTGGCTCCGGTCGTACTCACGAACGTTTGTGCAGGGGTCATTTTTGCGATTCAGTCGGCGCGGGAGATGGCCCGGTTTGGCTCAATTAGTACGCTGGGCGGGGTATTTGCTGCCGCCTACTGCCGGGAACTCGCGCCTTTACTCACAGCAGGCGTACTTGCCTGTCAGGTGGGCTCAGCTTTTGCCGCTGAGATTGCCGCGATGAAGCTCACCCAGCAAATTGACGCGCTCAAAATGCTGCGCACCGACCCGATTGACTACCTGGTCATGCCTCGGGTGATTGCCTGCGCGATTATGCTGCCGGTGCTGACTGTCCTGGCGCTGTTCTGCGGGGTGGCAGGGGGTGGCATTGTTACAACCAATGTCTATGACTTGTCTATGGGCAGCTTTTTAGATGGGGTGCGTACCTACCTCAGCGTGACGGATGTGCTGTTCATCATTGCCAAGGCGATTTTGTTTGGTGGGATTATCGCGATCGCAAGCTGTAGTCGCGGCCTGACAGCAGCGCTGCATGGTAGGGGCGTAGGCGAATCGGCAACGGCAGCGGTGGTGACTGCCTGGGTGGCGCTGTTTGCAATAGATATGCTGCTAGCTGGCTTTGCCCTATTTCAAATGCTGCATTAGCCACAGACCCGCTCACTCAGCATCTTGTCGCGTTATTTTCATCTCTCTGTCATACAAAAGTCACATGGGTAGGCCACAGTAACAGTAGGAGTGATACGCTCCTCACACCTTTCCGGTCGGCGGTGCTTTCAGATCAGCTTTTGGTCTAAGGTATCGCCGATTTTCTTTAGAGGCGATCGCCCCTTTATCCTTCAAATTGCTGCTGGTAAAACTGGGCGTATCTGCCGCCTTGCGCCAGGAGCTGCGGGTGGGTGCCCGACTCCAGAATTTTTCCTTTTTCCAGGAATAAAATGCGGTCGGCCTGACGGACGGTGCTGAGCCGGTGCGCGATGATGAAGACCGTGCGGTTTTGCATGGCGCGCTCCAGGGCTTCTTGCACGAGGGCTTCCGATTCGGGGTCGAGGGCGCTGGTGGCTTCGTCGAGGATGAGGATGCGGGGGTTGAGCAGAATGGCACGGGCGATCGCAATCCGCTGCCGCTGCCCGCCCGAAAAGTTTGTACCGCGCTCCCCCACCCAGGTGTGATAGCCCTGCGAAAACCGGCGGATAAAGTCGTGGGCATTGGCAACCTTCGCCGCCGCTTCAATCGCCGCGTAGTCCAGCTTGGTTTGGCCGTAGGCAATGTTTTGAGCGATCGTGCCAGAAAAAAGCGTGGTCTCCTGCGGCACGATGCCGATTTGATGGCGCAGGCTGGGAATGGTCACCGTTTTGATGTCGATACCGTCGACGAGGATTTGCCCGACCTGCGGATCGTAAAAGCGTGCGAGCAAATTCACAATGGTCGTTTTGCCCGCACCTGAAGGGCCGACAAGTGCCACCACTTCACCGGGCATGACCTGCAAGTTCAGGCTGGTGAGGATTAATTCTGGCGCGGAGTCTCTTTTAAATTCACTGTCGGCGCTGCTGTAGCCAAAGCTAACGCCGCGATAGTCTACTTTGCCGGTGATGGGGGGGAGGGCGATCGCCCCAGCCTGCTCGACCAGCGTCGGCTTTAAGTTCATCAGCTCAAACACGCGCTCCGCCGAGGCTTCCGTCTGCTTGTACAGGTTGTAGTGCTGAGTCGCCAGGTCAATGGGAGAAACCAACAGCGCCACCGCCGCTAGAAATCCCAAAAACTCTTCCGGGGCCAAATTGCCAATAGAAATTTGCCAAGCCCCTACTAAAAACAGCATCATCACTGCCGCTGCCTGCAAAAAGCCGACCACCGGATACTGAATGGCGGTGAGCTGCTCGGTGCGATACCTGGCATCGCGGTTTTGCCTCGCCTCTTTGGCAAAGCGCTTTACCTCATAGTCCTGCGCGGCAAATGCCTGAACCACTCGAATGTTGCCAAAGACTTCAGTTAGCAGCGAAGACAGGTTAGAAATTTCGGTTTGGTTGCGCCGTGAGAGCAGCAGCAGTCGCCGCCCAAACAGGCCGATCAGCAGCGCCATTACCGGCGCGACCAGCAGCCCGGTGAGCGCTAGCTGCCAGTTGCGATAAAAAATGTAGCCGGTGAGAACAACAATTTGCAGCACGCAGGAGATAAACTGCTGAGACATTTTGGTGATCACTTCACCAATGCGATCCATGTCTTCGGTGATGCGATAGGTCAGGTCGCCCGTGGGCGCTTTGGCGAAGTAGTCGATGTCGAGCTTGTGCAGGTTGGCATAGACCCGCTGCCGCACGGCCAGCACCACATTTTGAGCCGATTCAATCGCCCAGATGCGTTCGCCGTACAGGAAGATGCTCTGTACCGTGAAGTCAACGACGGCCAGGCCCAGCCAGTAGGCGGTTTCTGAGATGTCGCGATCGCCGATAGACCCGCCAATTTTCTGCGCCAGATAGGGCAGGATCGGCACCGTCGCGACATAGCCCAAAACGCACAGCAATGTCCGTAAAAACAGAGGCCACTCGGCCCGGATAAAGGGCACCAAATGGCGGTAGCTGGATTGGCTGCTAGCAGAAGATTTCACGTTGCGCTGTTCTCATCTAAATGCGTCAGGATCAAGTTAGCAATTCGCGCTGAAGCCCCAAACGGCCCAAACCGCTGTCGTCCATTCTCTACGCAAGCCTGCAAATACGCCTCGTCGTCCAGCGTTTTGACTACGCAGCGAGCGGCCTCCTTTAAGATTGCGGGCGTTGCTGCCTGCTTACCAATGGTCTGCACCGAGAGTCCTAGCAGCCGATCTTGAGCTTCTGCAAAGGCGTAGGTAAACTGTGGCCCCTCCCCGGCGATTTGCACAATCGGCTTACCAATCGCCATCGCCTGATCGACCGCTAGCCCCGCCATCCCGACCACCAGCGTTGTGCGGCAGACAATATCGCTGAAGGCATCGCTGTAGCAGAGAATTTCCGCTGGCTTGGCATCGGCTCCTTTGTAGCTCAGCCTGATCCAGGGAGCCTGCTGCTCGTGGCTAACGCGCTCGAACTGCCAGCTTTGCTCGGTGGCAATTTCCTCCACACTAGCCATCACACTGGGCACCAGCGCCGCCCGAAACTTCACCTGCGGATTGAGCTGCGCGACTTCCAGAGCAAGCTGCATCTCCAGCTTGAAATTGCGAACCGCTTCTGCCGTGCGCGAACCGGGCAAAAGCGCCACCATTTTGTCATCGGCTGCGAGCTGCAAGTCCTTCCCGGCAGGCTTGAGCCGATCTAAAGAGGGAATGCCGCCAAAGTGCACTTTGCTGAGTCCTTGCTTACGCAGATCTTCGGCGGTATAGGCATCGCGGGTTGCCACGGCTTTGCAGCGCTCGGACTTGAGAATTTGCCACAGCAGCAAGTCCATATTGAGCTTGCCTTCGTACATTGCCGACAGGGGCGAGATAAAAGAGACAAAGGGCTTGCCGCTAAACAGGGCAAACGCCTGCCCGACCGTATCACCAGTCGCGGCTACAAAGTCTACCTGGGCGGCATAGCGGCGCATCGCCTGAAACTGCTTCCAGGTCATCGTCAGCAGGCCCGCCCGCAAGTCGTCAATCAGCCGCAGCCGGTTCATATAGGTGAATCCGCCGGAGGGCAAGGTGTAGGTTGGCCCGACAATCGGTACGGAGATCTGGCGGTAGGCGTTGCCCTCACCGACAATTGGCAGTGCGGCGATCGCTAGCTCTGGGCGAATGGCTTTGAGGGTGCGAATGATGTGGGCGGAGTGGTTGTCCTCACCGTGACCATTGCTGATGTATAGGAGGCGCTGAGGCATAGAGCGAAGCGGGCACCGGACTGGAGAAGTGCGCGAGAGGGGCGAGTCGACTCTATCCTACACCGCTTGGGGATTGCCAATTCTGATACACCCTTTGCTAACTGATACATCGGCACTTGCCAAGGCAGCAGGCGAATGGGTTAATTTGAAGAGCAACTTTGAAAAGAGATTCCCATGGCTACCTCTGTGATCCGGCGCTGTTCTGCGAGTGTGTTTGCTGTGCTGCTAGCGGCGCTGTCGTTGCCTTTGGGCCGAGCCGAGCGGGCGATCGCTCAGTCGGCTGTCGCTCCCGATGAAACGGTCGAGTGCGAACTGCTGATTGTCGGCGGCGGACTGTCGGGGACGGCCACGGCTTATGAGAGTTTGCTGGCGGGCCGCACCGTCTGTATGACCGAGCTGACGGACTGGGTGGGTGGTCAAATTTCTTCTCAGGGCACCTCGGCGCTGGATGAAGCTAAGCGGCAGCGGGAGCTGTTGTTTTACGCGAAGGGATACAAGGAACTGCGCAACCGCATTGAAGACTTTTACAATGAGCTGAATCCTGGGAGCTGTTGGGTGAGCCTCTCCTGCTTTTTGCCGCGCGATGCAAACACGATTTTGATGCAGGAGCTAGACAAAGCGGCGCGTAAAGGCAAAGGCACGCTCAAGTGGTTTCCTTCTACCGTGGTCAAAGAGCTGGCGATGAGTGCGGACGGGCGGATGATTGATGGGGCGATCGCCATCCAACACACCCCGGCTCCCGGCACTCCTCCGCTCAATACCGAACCGCTTTCTGAAACTTACCTCGACAGCTATCAGTACGAAGACTCTGACCGCTTTACCAAAAAGATCATTCAGTTTGTGCCGCCTGCGGGTGAGAAGTCTGGCCCTGCCGACTGGTACGTGGTGGAAGCGACTGAAACCGGCGAAGTGATTGCGCTTTCTGGAGTGCCTTATCGGTTGGGGTTAGATCCGCGATCGCCCCTCAACCCGTCCTCCCCGACTGAAACTGCCGACCCTTACTGCACTCAGGGCTTCACCTACACTTTTGGCATGGAGCGCACCGCCGAAGCGCAGCCTCAGCCGGAGCCGGTGTACTACGAGCAGTACGCGCCTTACTTCAGCTACGAACGCCCGCGTGACAGCGGCGACTATTTTGACTATGTGTTCACCTATCGCCGCATTGCTGCGCCTCAACCTCGCCCCGAGGGTAAGCAGTTTGGCGTTTCCAAAGTGGCCCCCGGCGACATTTCCATGCAGAACTGGACTTGGGGAAATGACTACCGCCCCGGCACCGCGCAGGACAATCTCATCTTCAGCGCCGATCAGCTTGCCGCCACGGGTCAGCTCACTCCCGGCGGCTGGCTGGGCGGTCTGCGCGTAGAGGCGCTGCACAAAGCCGAGGAAAACGCCTACAGCTACTACTACTGGCTGGTTGCAGGCGACACCGATTCTCAGCTTGGCCCCGGCGTCAAAGAGCCCAACCCTAACCACCGCTTTATTGCTGGCTTTGACGCGCCGATGGGAACTGCCCACGGCCTTTCCAAGCATCCTTACATTCGAGAAGCTCGGCGGATTGTGGGTCGCCCTGGCTATGCCCATCCCCAGGGCTTTATGGTGAATGAAATCGACATCTCCCGTGCCGACTACCGCAATGAGTACTATCAAACGTCGCTTGGCCCAGATCGCTATCTGGCGCTGTGGCAGGCGCTGGCCGGTTTGAATACGGCTTCAGTATTAAATGACAAGGTACCTGCCGCCGATATTATGCGGCGCACCCGCTCGACCATTTTCCCAGACTCGGTAGGCATTGCTCAATACGCCATCGACTTTCACCCCTGCCTGACGCAGTCACCGCCCGAAACACCAGGTAACACCGAGCGTGAAAACATCCGCAAAGCGCACGGTCAGGCATACCCAGGGCAAATTCCGCTGCGGGCGATGATTCCGCAAAACGTCGACAATTTGCTGATTGCCGGTAAAACTATTGCCACCAGCAATATTGCGGCAGCGGCTTACCGGGTGCACTCCTTTGAATGGTCGGTCGGCGCGGCGGCAGGGACGACCGTTGACTTTGCCTTTGACAACGGCGTACTGCCCTACGAACTGGTGGATGATTTGCCCAGGCGTGAACCTTTGCTAGAGCAGCTTCAGCAGCGGCTGAATGACAACGGCAACCCAACGGCTTTCCCAGATACCTCTATCTTTAATTTGGACTGGGAGGCTTGGCGCGTTTGGTAGGTGAGCTTCCAGCACTCTGGAACTCTTGCGTGGAACCTTTGCGAGTAAACCAATGGAATTCTCCGATAGCTGGCAAAACTGGACGTTCACCGCGCTCTACCTTGCGCTGACGATCTTCATCATGTGGCAAATTGTTAAACCGCGATAAGGGCGATCGCTGTCAGCTTTAAACCCTTACGATTAGCGGCTAAAACAGGGCCGCATCCAAATGACCAAAATCCGATAAATATGATTGATGTTCTCTTTACGTTAATTACTTGTAGAATTGGCCAATACTGAGGCACGATGCATACAATGTTATATGTAGTCAATTGAGACGATGGGGACTTGACTCAAGTACGGCAAAAGTGATGTTAGAGCAACTAATTCTATATTTTGTCTGTAAGACCAAGGGTTATATTACGAAGACCCAGTTGGTAAAGTTTTTGTATTTGGCTGACTTATACTCGGTCAAATGGACAGAGAATCAACTGACTGAATTAGATTGGTGCTATTACACACATGGGCCTTGGGAGCAAGGAATCGACGAGGCATTGCGCTCTATGGAAGAGAGCATCTGCTTGCGAAAAGAAGGCAGTGCTTCCATGGTTGAACTGCGCGATCAATCACTGTTAGACGCTGAATTCAACTTTCCACTAGGCTTGGATTTGATGCTAGAAAACATAAGAAAAGAATGGGCCGGGAGCGGTAAACTGCCTGAACTTTTGGATTATGTTTATGCTACGGCCCCAATGGTTGAGGCAAAAAGCAAGTTTGAATCGAGCGATAAGGTTCATCTAAATCTGTCTCTAGAAAGGGACAAGATGCTTGAAGAGCTGGGAGTATAAGGTTTGGCAGGGCAAAAACCCCGTCAAGGATGGATCTACAAGATCGATCCGTCACGAGTAGCACTCACATGCAGAAATGGTCACTCACGCATTTACAGTCTGAGTTCGGATGAAGAAGTCGACTGTCAAGTAGATTCATGCGAATTAGTCATCAATTCCAGTAGAGTGACCCGTGGGTTACATCCCTATATTGTTATGACGAGCGATCATTACCAAGACAGGCTCAAGCATATCCCAACCTTGATAGCTATTCCTTTGACCTCTAAAACGACCTTTTTAGGTCTGCCAGATGTTTATCCAATAAATAAGTCTGTCAGGAACTCTCTGACCCGTAAGTCTTATGCCTTGGTGCATCAGGTTTGTACAGTCGATGCAAATTGCTTCAAGGACTCATCTGGGAAATGAATGAAACGGATAGGTCAATTGGACAAGCAGGACAAAGAAGAAATTAATACACGACTGAAATACATTCTAGGTTTTGACTCTAACCCTAGCGAAGACTGGTTTAGACAGAACGCAACTTCAGCTCTTGTGCAGAAGATTTATGGTCACCTGACTGAAGCTGAAAAAGATGCGACTTTGGAGAGCCTATTTGACGCTATTGAAGAGAAGCTAGAATGAAGTAAATGTAGATCGCTGAAGGCTCAGATGTTGTTCAATCTGACGGTTCAGACCTGCTAGCGATAGGTGATCGCACCTGCCGTTTACAGCCTTGCTTCCGGTATCATAGGACGTTATAAATTTATCGAGCGCCAAAGCCAAATCCGCCACGAATACCGGCGTGGCCTGGTTTATGCCATGGCGAGCAGCACAGATAACCATAATCGCACTGCGCTCAATTTCTTCAAGGCGATTGACGACCACTTCGGTGATTCTTCCGACTGCCGGTTTTATTCTGGCAATGTCAAGGTCAACTATCGGGATGAGCTTTACTACTACTATCATGATGCGTTTGTTACTTGTGATTTGCGCGATCGCCAAGACCGCTACATCAAGCGATATCCCAAGCTGATCGTCGAAGTACTCTCATCAAGCACGGAAGCCTTTGACCGAGGCGACAAGTTTGAGGATTATCAGAAGATTGAGTCTTTAGAAGAATATGTGCTGATTTCTCAGCAGCGTCAGAAGGTAGAATACCGTCGCCGCACAGCTCACAATATGTGGGAAACAGTCGTTTACGAAGCGGGCAATATTGTTGCTTTGAAAAGCATTGACCTGGAGATTTCTATCGCTGAACTTTATCGCGGCCTCGACGGATAGTGATGAAGACAGCGGCTCATTCGATGATCTGACCGACCTGCTAATCTTCGATTTTCAATTCGCGCAGGAAATAAAACCGCTCAGCCCCATTCTCAGCGTTTTCACGTCCTATATAAGCCGTCAAAGGTGATGATAGTTCGATCAGTAGATCACGGGCATCGTCCTTGCTTTTTAGGGGTGGAATTGAGTCTTTAGCAAAAGCAGCATTGTAATGCACTCGAACATCTCCGGCAGTAACCGGCTTGTTTTCTTCTTGAAGAGAGAGCTGCCTGACGGCTTCGACTAAGAGCGATCGCTTCGTGAGATTTAGCCAAACACCAGCAATAAAATCATTAATTCGCTGGTCGATATGTTCTCCGAAGGGTGCTACGTTCAAAACATCTTTTAGCTCTACCAAGTCCACTGAGCCTGGATAAGCCATCTTCAGTTCTACTAACTTTTGCAGCGTTTCGGGCCGGATAATGCCGATACTGTTGTTTCTCAAGGTTTGGCTAGCAGCGGATGTGAGAACGCCTGCTGCTACTACTATCTTGATACAATCATCGTAGTGCTTCTCCAAAATAGTGTGTCCTAGTCTGATGAGTTGCGCAGGTGCACCGCTAGGTACTTTTTCCGTCTTCGTAGACTTGCACTCACCCACAATCGGATATGGCGTATCAGCATAAAAATCTAATCCGCCTGCGCCGCCTGTCGCCATCGGGTCAAGGCTAGCTTTGGAATTTTTCTTAGAATTTTGAAAGCCTAGCACTATAAAACTCTGTCTCACCAGCTTTTCAAAAGCAAAACCATTGCTGGAATTTCCAACCTCAGCAATCTTTGAGAACCACTCGGGATCGTTAAGAATGTCCTGCGAGCGGTTGTCTTCCTCAATGGTAAGTATTCAGGTCTTGCGAAACTAACCTTTAAGCCTTGCGGTGTAAAGGCTGTAGCTCTAGCAACAGTTACGCATGCTTCCCAACAAGGATCGATGAAACCTTGATTTTCCGTTAGCTATTGAGAAATAGAGGATATTAATGCAAATCTGTTGAACTTGAAAGCCTTTCTATGAGGAGATCCTAGCGACCTGAATACTTACGCCACGGTTTACAGGTACAAAGTGGAACTAAGACGATGCATCAGAAGGAAGGTACTAATTGTTGCTGGCAATATCTAGCAGGCTTAAACTCTGGCCCCTTAAAGCATTAATCCAGCTTTCGACGGGACTTAGGGCTTGTAAATTAATAAGCTCATGACTCCGAAAGTCCGTAGCTGCTAAGCCTGACGGACTATAAGGCCAAACCATGAGGTTAATTTTTTACAGCTCCTTAGCACAGCTCAACTTAGCTAGCTCCGACAGCTCCCGGTATTTTTAAGCTGAAGGCTTTGCGCCGCATAGCGCCGCCTGTCGCCATTTCCCTCACCGAAAACACCATCTTCCCTGACGCGGTAGAAGTGTCGAAGCCGTCTTGAACGCTGGCAAAGTCTACACCCTTTTGCTTCAAGTCCTCGATAATGCTCAGTAGATGGCTCAGCGATCGCCCTAAACGGTCAAGCTTCCAAATCACGAGAATGTCACCTTTGCGGATCTGGTCTAGCGCTTTATCCAATCTAGTTCGTCTGATAGTCCCAAAAACGGTTATTTAAAATACACTCTACATCTAGCGTTTACAAATATGAAAGGCATCATCACCCCACTTATTGAGCTGCTCAGGTAAGGCAATAGAATAGCTAAATGACTACACTAATGCTAGAAATACGTCGTAAATTCGCTGAAGAGCAGTTCGAGTTTTCTAAACATGCTGTCGATCAATCTATCTTGCGTCAGATTCGAGTTCATGAAATTAGGGAGGCGATCGCGAACGGACAAGTTATCGAGGACTACCCAGAAGACAAATATGGGCCAAGTTGCCTGATCTTTGGTTCAACGCAAGCGCAACGTCCTATCCACGTTCAGTGTAGTTATCCTTCTCGACCACTCGCCAAGATAATCACGGTGTATGAACCCGACCCCCAGCAATGGAATAACGACTTTACTCAAAGGAAGCGTAGTGACGATGACAAGTAACTGGCAAGAAACATTAGTAGAGAAACAGGTAACGTACACCTTGAATCTAAATGGAAAGATCGTTCTAATTGATAATGTGCCTGCTCGTGTGAATGAAGAAACGGGCGAGCAGTTTTTCTCTCCATCAACCGTAGAACGTTTACAACAGACAGTTCTAAACGAGAAAGAACCTGACCACTTTATTCAGGTTCCTGTATACAACTATTAAAATAGTGCGGCGTGAAAGTTCAAGTGCGACAGGCTGATAGGACCTGTTAGTACTGAGCCACAATTCTCCGCTGGGAATGATTGGAAACCGCTGGCGTGCTTCAAAAATCCTTAGACTTTCTGAAAGCGATAAAGTGATCGCCATGACCGGGCTCTATCAAATGCGCTAGCTCGTGAACGATCACGTACTCAAGCAGATATTTAGGTTTCTTTACCAGCTCAGCATTAAGGCGAATATTCTGAGCGTGAGTTGCAGCTTCCCCATGAGGGTGTCGCTGTCGGGACGAACGGTGAGGGTGATGCGTTTGTGATCGAGGGAGACGTTGCTTATTAGCGGTGCGATCGCCTAACAAAGACAGCCTTTTTTCTCATAACCGCTGCTGACTGGCAAGCAATTGCGCAGCCATCTCTGTGCGCGAGGCGACTTTGAGCTTGCGAAACATCCGCTTCAGCGCCTGCTTAAAAGAATTCTCCATAATCCAAAGTTCAGCCCAGATTTCTGCATTGGTTCGCCCTAAAGCAACCAAGCTGGCTATTTCCAATTCACGCGGCTTTAGCTTATCGCAGATGAAAGTCTGCTGCTGAGCGGCTGCCGTTGCCCGTAGAGCCGTCGTATACCCCGACAAGTGTAAGCGGGCAGGGAGCAGCTCGCCAGCTCAGGCGTTAAGGTGGGCACAGAGCGAGTCGTCGTCGATAGAAATCGGATGACCGGCGGCGGTGTGGCCGCAGGGATTGATTTTGGCCTTGCAGTGGCTGAAGCCCTCTACAGCGAGGAAATTGCCAAGATCGCTCAGCTCCTGATGGAATACGACCCAGCGCCGCCGTTCGATGTAGGCTCACCTGAAAAGGCAGGGCCTGAATTGGTTAAAAAAGCACTGGCTTACATGGCAGGGATGCCAGAAGTGGAAATTGAGTCAGGAGACGTGAGCTGATCTATAGATTCAGCAGTCAGAGTGACTCAAGCCGTCCTGACTGCTGAACGAACCGACGAGCCGAGGGGCCAATCGCTCACTGCGAAATAAAGCCCGTCAGCAGCAGCGGCACCAATAGCGCTGCTACCACAATGGCAAATACCGTTGCAGGCGACAGAGTAATTAAGTTTTTGTCAAGCTTGCTCGGATTTTTATCAGGCTCACTCATTTCACAAAAGGGGTCAAAGCTGCCCCGCCAACGCTTCACTAAAGGTGGAATAAGGCTTCACGCCAACCAGCGTATCCACCAGCTCGCCATCTTTAAACAGCATCACCGCCGGAATGCTCTTAATCCCAAATCGCTGGGCTACCGCCTTGTTAGAGTCGAGATCCAGCTTTGACACCGTGGCTCTGCCTTCGTACTCTTCTGCGAGCTTATCCATCAGTGGAGACACCAGCTTGCAGGGGCCGCACCAACTAGCCGTACAGTCCACCACCACCACCGGCTCATCTTTGATTAGCGCATCGAACGCGGCTTCATCTTTAACGTATTCTGCGGCCATTGAGTTGCTCCCAACAAAAAATCGAACGAAATCTATTGCTAGATCATACACCTGCGCTCAGTACCCCAACGACAAAAGCCTCATACTTTAATACTGGTGAGCCCCTCCAATACTTAAATTGGAGGGGCTCACAGCGTCTATTTAGCGAATGAAGCGGCCTGAGCTTATTTGCCCGCTAGCTTCTTTACCTTTTGCATGATGCTCTCAGGGTCGAGTCCCTGATGGTAGAACTGCTCCCAAAGACCGCCGCCGCCTTCTTCGTGAGTGCCCGCGTGCGCAAACTTCGGCGTATAGCCTCGCTCCAGCAGCCAGGTACCATAGCGAGCGCCGAGGCCGGTTTTTTCGTTGAACGATTCAACCACCATCACCAGCGGCGAGCTGCCAACCTTTTCCATCATCTGCTCATCGACGACATTAAGCGTGGACTTATTGATCAGACCGATGCTGAGCCCTTCATCCTTAAGTCGTTCGACAGCATCCAGAGCCCGGTACAGGCCGTCGCCAAAGCTGACGATGTAGCCATCGGTGCCTTCGCGCACTACGTCGTCTTTACCAGGGACGAAGCTGTAGCCATCGCTGTAGAGCGCTTTGCCATCGGCGTCGTTCAACATAGGCACTTTGGCCCGAGTCGAGAAGATAAAGCGCAGGCCAGGGTCGTTGAATACCTTGTTGACGCAGGCTTGCATTTGGTGCGCATCGGCGGGGAAGTACAGGCGCGTTTCGTAGCCGTCATCTAGCCCGTTGTCGGCAAACATGTTGTTGATGCCGAAGTGACAGGTGTTGTCGGCCATGTCGTCGATGCCCGAGTGCGAAAAGTGGCACAGCAGGTTGGCTTTGTTCAGCCGCGCCATGGTGATTTCAGAAATGCACATTTCTAAAAAGGCGCTAAAGGTGGCAAATACGCCCTGCTTGCCTTCGACCATGCCGAAGCCCGCTGCCGCAGAGAGGTTGCCCCGCTCCATGATGCCGCCGCTAATGAAGATTTCGGGGTACGCCTTGTGAATGTGGTTGAGACCGCAGGAGCCTTCGAGGTCGCAGTCGACCACTAGCACTTTTTCTTTGCGCTCCGCGTCGCTCATGCCGCCCAGCACTTCGACCATGGCCTGACCGAAGACGTTGCGGTTGGAGCCCAGGTCGCTGCTAGAGCCTTTGAACTCGTAGCTGTGCTTGGGCTTTTCGATGTTCTTGAGGTAGTCAGCGGCGGACTGCTGCCCGTGCTTTTCCAGGTACTGGATGGCCAAGTCGGTGGGAATCACGTCATGGCCGTGGGTCGTCCCTTCCAAACCGTCGATGCCCACTGTCATGGGGCGCTTGCAGATCACTGCAATCGGGCCGTCGGTGCTGATGGCTTCGCAGATGTTGGCGTACAGGGCGTCGATATCTTCGCCGTCGTTGACCAGCACTTTCAGGCCGTGGCCTTCTAGCGTGCTCTGAACGCTGTAGCCCTTCAGATATTCGGAGGGGTGACCGGCGATGGTGACGTCGTTGTCGTCGATGATCAGCTTGATGTTAATGCCTTGAGCCACGGCTAAGCGGGCGGCTTCAGCGTCGTCGCCTTCCTGCTGCGCACCGTCGGAGCCGAGGAGGAAGGTGGTTTTGCCGGGGTTGGCGATCGCCACACCATTCACAAACGGCCACATATGCCCCAAGCGACCAGAACTGAACTTCACACCGGGCGTCAGACCCAGCTCCGGGTGACCGGGCAGCTTAGAATCAGCAGCGCGGTACTTCATCAGTTCTTCAGCGGGCAAATCGCCATTCAGCGTCGCCATCAGGTACTGAGTGCCCACCCGGTGACCGGCTTCGTCGAAAAAGGTCGGTACGAACTTGTCAGGATTACCCCGGAACAGCGCGTCCATAATCATCACTTCGGGTACGGTGTCGTAAGGCCCGCCTGTATGACCGCCCACACCGCGTGCCCCGCCCGTCGCTGTGAAAAACACAATCGCCTCACGGCAAAGCTGAATATTGGCCTTGAGCGCTTCCCGCTGCTCGTCGGTCAGCTTACTGGTAGAAGGGTCGAGGGTAATGCGTTTGTAAGCACTCAGGTCGATAGGAAAAGCAGATGTGGACTTAACTTGGGTGGCTGTCATAGAGCAATATCCTCGATTGGGTCGGTCACTTCAAAGCTACAAAACGTCAGCCCTGATGGGGCGATGTTTTATGGGGGCTTTGAAAAAGTTAATACTCCCATTCTCCCTGATCCTGTCGCCGTGGTTAAGGGGTCTTGCCAAATTTGTGCGCTAGGCGACCGTTCACTATCGGCATGTAGAAGCGGGCCTATGGAAATTTTGGCGAAGCTTTTCGGTGCGCGATCGCCACTCGCACCCTTCCACATGATCATTCACCATTCCCATCGCCTGCATAAAGGCATAGGCCGTCGTTGGCCCCACAAACGACCAGCCCCGCTTTTTAAGATCTTTGCTTAGCGCGGTCGATTCCGGCGTTTGGTTCAGCGCTCTAAGCGTTTCGTAATCGCACCGCTGAGGACGGGCAGCGTCCTCGGGTTCGTACTGCCAAAAATACGCCGCCAAAGATCCATATTCTTCAGCTAGGTCGAGCGATCGCCTCGCGTTATTCACCACCGACTCAATTTTGCGGCGATGGCGCACGATGCCCCTGTCCTGAAGCAGCCGCTTCACATCGGCCTCGGTGTACTGAGCCACCCGCTCAAAATCGAACCCCGCAAACGCCGCTCGAAAGTTCTCCCGCTTACGCAGTATCGTCAGCCAGCTCAGCCCTGACTGAAAACCCTCCAGGCAAATTTTCTCAAACAGCCGCTTGTCGTCTATCACGGGTACTCCCCACTCACTATCGTGATAAGCCACATAATCAGCCTTGTCTCCCGACCACCAACAGCGGCAATGCCCATCTGTTCCTGTTGTCAGACCATTCATAACTCGCGGTTCGCTTAAAATTGCATGAGGTTCAGGAATACTACGATAACCGTAGACTTTCAGCCTGTTGACAAACAGATGTCTAGCCTTGATGTAAGTTTTATACAATCACTCGCTTAATCCAAATGTCATGCCATCATACGTTTATTATCTGTTTGAATACCTCAGCTTGTGCAGGTGTTGAGGGGGTGCTGAAGTGACCATTACACCTGCCGTAGCCAAGGCCGATAAGCACTAAAGAAAGCAAGCGGCGCTCTTTGGGGATATAGCCATGAAAGTAGACCCTGATTCTAAACAAGAACCGAAGTCAAGCGGCCAAGGCTGGTGGCAAACGTTTCCAGGCATTTTAACCGCTACGACTGGCATTATTACGGCGGTAACTGGACTGATTGTGGCGCTGAATCAAGCAGGTATTTTCCCAAAGGCCGGGGAGCTAGCGACCAATCATAACGTTACAGCCAATTCGAACAGCAGTGCCGACGGGCCAGCCCCCCAGCCTTCGGCTTCGATTGGCGAAATATCTGGAGCGCCAACACCATCCAATCCTACTGCCATCCCGTCCGGCTCTCTACCCTCTGGAATGGAAGTAACCGTGGGTGATTTGGTTTACAAAGTTTTGACAGCTAATTTGGTGCCCTTCAACGCAGAGAACAAATCTTTAGAATTAAAGATTCGGGGCACCAATACCAACAGTCGCTACGACGTTGCGCTTAGTGGCTCATCCTTTCGGCTAATTGTGGATGGCGTTCCCCATGCGCCATCCAACAATTTTTATGAGGTAGTCAGCAATCAAAGCGCTAAAGAAGGCGAATTTGATTTTGAAATACCCTCCTCAGCCGGAGAAGTCATTCTTCAAGTTTCTGACGAATCCACTGGAGCAATGGCCCAAATCCCCTTCGATTTGGGTGCCGTAACGCCATAATCTGCAAATGGTTTACGCTAATAAAATCAATCAGCGAACCATTAATTCATAGTCGTCATCCGCTCAATTGCTCCTCTCACTATCTTTCCTTCCTTGGTAGCGTGGCAAGGCTTCCCTAAAAATGGGGCGTTGCTGATTCTGAGTATGAATTGAATTATGGACTATTTGAAGGCTCGTTCAAACTTGTGAAAAATCATACTGTTATTCAGCAACGCCAAAAATGGAATCCCCTTCAGCGGAATCGCTTGTTCACCCAGATTACCTACCCACAATACCTAGACCATTTCACCCAACTGGCACACCTGAAAATAACGGTATTGCGTCCATAGAGGGATATATTCGCTAGGCCACCTGCATAAAGTGTCCCATGAGCTGGGCGCAGTTAGGGGTCGCCCAAGATACAACTTAAACATGCGAAACGAAACAGAGGTTTCTAACCCAAACAACACTTCCTTTTGCACCCTTCTCAACCTTGCCTTTTTGAATGTCGCAGCTAGCAAAACACTAGAGAAACTGCCCGTTAGAAAAGCGTCAAGACCATAGAAGCGCCAGCTCGCTCCTTCAACCCTCTCAGTTGAACTCTCTACACACCTTTTTTCTACACCTTTGTGAGGATACTTCCATGAAACTCTCTCGTATTTGGGCTCCCCTTGGTATTGCTGCTGCTGCTCTGATTGCGGTTCCCTTCGGCGCTCAAGCGCAAGAAGCCCCCAACTACAACTACGTCGGCATCGGCGGCGGCGACAACGGCTTCGTCGTCAATGGCAAACTCTCTGTCGCTGATAACGTTTCTATCCGTCCTGAAGTCTCCACTGACTTTGACTTTGGCGATAGCAGTGATGTCTCCTACCTCGTACCCATCACTTACGACTTCAACACCGTTGGCAACGGTCGCGCTGCCTTCACCCCCTTCCTCGGGGCAGGGGTTGCCGGTGATATCGGTAACGATAGCAGCGTTGATTTCGCGCTGGTTGCAGGTACTGACTACCGCTTTGCTGATCGCTATGTTGCCAATGGCTCTATCAACTACAAGCCGTTTGCTGACAATAACGAAGTAGGCTTCACCGCAGGCATCGGCTACCTCTTCTAATCGCCTTAGTCCTGTACTTGCCGGGGCAGCTCATTCAGCCTTCTGGGTAAATCGGTTGCCCCACGTCCCTTTCAATTTTCTCTTTTTATAATCAACCCCTTTTGAGGACACTTCCATGAAATTCTCCCGTCTCTCTGCAACGTTGGCTTTGGCTGCTGCTGCTCTCGTCGCAGTTCCCTTCGGCGCTCAAGCGCAAGAAGCCCCCAACTATAACTACGTCGGTATCGGCGGCGGCGACAACGGCTTCGTCGTCAATGGCAAACTCTCCGTAGCTGACAACGTTTCTATCCGTCCTGAAGTCTCCACTGACTTTGACTTTGGCGATAGCAGTGATGTCTCCTACCTCGTACCCATCACTTACGACTTCAACACCGTTGGCAACGGTCGCGCTGCCTTCAACCCCTTCCTTGGGGCAGGTGTTGCCGGTGACATCGGTAACGATAGTAGCGTTGATTTCGCGCTGGTTGCAGGTACTGACTACCGCTTTGCTGACCGCTATGTTGCCAATGGCTCTATCAACTACAAGCCGTTTGCTGACAATAACGAAGTGGGCTTCACCGCAGGCATTGGCTACCTCTTTTAATCGCTTGTGAGTAAAAGTCTCCTATTTTGAGTGCGTTTACGCTCTAATATCGTCCCTAAGCTTTTTACAAAGAGACTTAGGGGCGATTTTCTATTTTTCGCTCAAACCAGGCCACGTCCCAATAGCGACCAAACTTGCGGCCTACTTCGCGAAACAGGCCCACCTGCTCGAAGCCAAACTTTTGATGGATCGCAATGGAAGGTGCGTTGGGCAGCGTGATGCCAGCATAGGCGCGGTGAACGTCTTCCTCAGCTAAGGCTTCAAACAGGGCGCTGTAGAGCTGAGTGCCTATGCCTTTGCCCTGAACTTGAGTATCGAGATAAACGCTGGTCTCGACAGAGGTATCGTAGGCCGCTTTAGTCCGGAATTTGCTGCTGGTGGCATAGCCGACAACCTGCCCCTCGCGCTCGGCTACGAGCAAACGATAGCGCCCGGTTGTTGCATAGTGGCTCATCCAGGTGGCTTGCCGCTGCGGGGCCGTGTAGGGATGCAGGTCGAAGGTGATGGTGGTTTCGGCGATGTATCGGTTGTATAGCTCGGTGAGGGCGTTAATATCTGTTGGGTGAAAGTCTCGGATGAGCGTGTTCATAGGGGATTCGAGTGCGGGGTTGAGCAGGGGATTTTGAGCCAGTGAGGGAGTCGTCAGCGCGATCGCTAGCCCCATCAAGTAAAATACGATTTTCTACCCCCTGGCAAGCTGTGGCCCATTCTGACTATTTAGAGCGCATTTTAAAGGCTCGCGTTTACGATGTTGCGCAAGAGACGCCTTTGGAGGTAGCGCCCCGGCTGTCGGCTCGGCTCGGCAATGAGGTGCTGCTTAAGCGGGAAGATGCGCAGTCGGTGTTTTCGTTCAAGCTGCGCGGAGCCTATAACAAAATGGCGCAGCTATCGCCGGATTTGCTCAGGCAGGGCGTGATTGCGGCCTCGGCAGGGAACCACGCTCAGGGCGTTGCCCTCGCTGCCCAAAAGCTGGGTACCACAGCGATGATTGTAATGCCGGTGACAACGCCTCAGGTCAAGGTCGATGCGGTGCGATCGCTCGGCGGCAGCGTCATTTTGCACGGCGATGGCTACGACGACGCCTGCGCCCATGCCCGTCAGCTAGAAGCCGAGAAGGGACTGACCTTTATTCATCCGTTTGACGACCCGGATGTGATTGCGGGGCAAGGCACGATTGGGATGGAGATTTTGCGGCAGTGCTCGCAGCCGATTCACGCTGTTTTTGTGGCGATTGGCGGCGGTGGGCTGATTTCGGGGGTGGCGGCATACATCAAGCGGCTGCGACCGGAGATTAAGATCATTGGCGTGGAGCCGGTGGATTCTGACGCGATGAACCAGTCTTTGCAAAGGGGCGATCGCGTCAATCTCGATCAGGTGGGCCTGTTTGCTGACGGCGTTGCGGTACGGCAAGTCGGCAAAGAAACCTTTCGGCTGTGTCAGCAGTATGTAGACGAAATTGTTCTGGTGACGACCGACGACACCTGCGCGGCAATTAAAGACGTGTTTGAAGATACCCGGTCGATTCTGGAGCCTGCCGGGGCGCTGGCGATCGCCGGAGCCAAAGCCTACGTAGAGCGGGAGGGCATTCGCGGGGAGCGGCTGGTGGCGATCGCCTGTGGGGCCAATATGAACTTCGACCGGCTGCGCTTTGTAGCTGAACGGGCTGAGCTGGGAGAGCATCGGGAGGCGGTGTTTGCGGTGACGATTCCGGAGCGGCCTGGGAGCTTGGGGAAGTTTTGCGATACGTTGGGCGATCGCAGCATCAGCGAGTTCAACTACCGCATTGCCGATGAGAGCAGGGCTCATATTTTTGTCGGCATCAAGGTCAAGGGCAGAGCCGACGCCCACGAGATTGCTCAAAATTTTGAAAACAGCGGCTTTGAAACGCTCGACCTGACCGACGACGAGCTGGCGAAGATGCACCTGCGCCACATGGTCGGTGGCAAATCGGCCCTGGCAGAAAATGAGCTGCTCTATCGGTTTGAATTTCCTGAGCGACCGGGCGCACTGACTAACTTTGTCACGACCATGAGCCCCAATTGGAACATCAGCCTGTTTCACTACCGCAATCACGGCGCGGACTATGGCAGAATCGTGGTCGGGATGCAGGTGCCGCCCACAGAAATGACGCAGTGGGAAGCGTTTTTAAAGACGCTGGGCTATCGCTATTGGGATGAAAGTCACAATCCGGCGTATAAGCTGTTTTTGTAGGCGGTTCGCGTAGTTGAAGGTGAGCGCTGGCCTACAGCAAATCCACCCTGGTTGCATACGCTTTGCCCTCAATATATTTCACGGCAGCAACCACTTTGGTCCCCCGTTCCAATCGATCAAAGATGTTGGCGTTGATATATTTTTGATGGAACAGAATATCTTTGGTGCCATCGTCTGGCGCAATGTAACCGTGAAAGTTGCCCTGCTTTAGCGTAAACAAAAGCTTGACAACGCCTTGCTTGACAGGTTCTTCACTGAGGCTGTGATCGATGGCCTGGTCAGGATTCTCAGTCGGGCTATCAGCCTCAGATGGGTGTGTTTCAGGTGACTGAGATTCACTGGCCAGAATCGGTTCTGCTGTCTCATTTGCCTCAGGAGAAGCACCCTCAATTATGATGTCAATATGACCGGTTTTGAGCCCTGCTGGAACGCTCTCTACGGCAACAATTTCTGCCGATAGTCGTTCGCTGTCAGAGTTCTCAGGGCTCTCGGCATTCTCAACACTATGAGAATTTTCAGTGTCATTGGAGCCCTCGCTGCTATAGGCATTATCCGTTACCGCTGCGGCAGGTGGCGTTGTCGCGAAGTCATCAGGTTCAAAAGTCTTTGATGGGGTCTCTGCTGCTGTCGTTTCTTCTGGCACGGACGGTTTTGGTACAGCCGGTTCGACCGGTGCAGCCTCACTTTCCACGATATCAAAGCTAAAAAGGACTGCTTGAGCCGGGGGAGCTACAGCCGCTTCGATAGTCTCTTCAGGAGAGGCTTCAGGCTCATCATCAGGTCGAGCAGTTACCTGTTCGACTGGCTCAACCGATGCCGCCAGAGACGGACTGCTGAGTGAGTCTTCTTCAGCAGGGCTCTCACTGGGCAGTGCAGCCGATGCCGCCGTAGGCGTCTCTGTAGAAGCCTCAGCAATGGGCTCTACCGATTCTTCGGGTTCAATCGCTGGCAGCAGATCGTGAATCTCAGGCAGCTCGTCGGTATTGGGCGCTTCTAAAAGGTAATTGAGCGCGCCCGAAGCAATCAGCTCTGAGGCGGCTGTCGAAGCGCTGGAATTGACGGGGATGACCTGGGGCGCTGCGCTAGCGTCTACAGACAGATAGATGTCGGATTCTACGCCCTGTTCTGCCTCGACCGCATTCTGGGCAGGCACGGGGGGATGAGCATGATGACGCCGCCCGCTGCTGAGCGGACTCAGCAATTTCTGTAGCCGATGTAGCAGCCAACTCATAAACCGTTTCAGCATCGTGCTGCCCCCTTGGTAGACCCTTCGCTTACGTATAAGCACTTAGGTCTTTTATATTACCAGCCACTAGGGGTAGCGATCGCA
>JBBQAC010000328.1:0-4015 GCA_038315915.1 Phormidesmidales cyanobacterium | reverse complement strand
CAAATACCGCTGGCCGGTCGATGCGCTTGAGATGAAAGAACGAACTGACGATGGCTGGAAACGCATCCCAAGGCCAGAAAATCATCAGCTCGCAAACGTTGAGATTTGGAACAACGGTGAGGTAGTCGAATTCATCGACATTGAGCAGTGCTTTAGCATTCCTGGCCTGATGCGCGGTCAGCTTGGCTCCGAGCGATGGATGAAGGAACTATTAGCTTCCTCGCATTCAAAACTTTGAACTTTAGGGGATGGCTAGCCGTCCGGGTTAGAACAGGCAAGATGCCTGTGTCTACGAGAACGCCACTAATCAGGTGCTTGCCCTCCCTTGGGAAAATATTCCGAATCGATAATTTGTTGCCACACTTCGATACGTTCAGTTACATCGCTTAAGCAATTGCCCCTTCAACTCTGAAGGAAAAGTGTAAATCTTTGATTTTTGTTTGTTTATCTCTATAAGTAGTTAGGAATAGGGAACCCATTCCACTCCACACTTCGTAACCCCCCTCAACTGCTTATGGCTGCTTTAAAAGTTGGTATCAATGGATTTGGCCGTATTGGTCGCTTGGTTTTTCGCGCGGCGATTGATAATAGCAATATCGAGTTTGTCGGTATTAATGATCTAGTTCCGCCCGAAACTCTGGCTTACCTGCTCAAATACGATTCTACCCATGGCACCTTTTCTGGCAGCGTAGAAGCCCGTGACAACGGTATTGTCGTCAATGACCGCTTTATTCCCTGCACCTCTATTCGTAACCCGGCGGAGCTGCCCTGGGGGGAGCTAGGCGTAGACTACGTCGTAGAATCCACCGGGCGCTTTATCACTTACGATGCGGCTAAGTTTCATTTGGAAGCGGGGGCCAAGCGAGTTGTGCTGTCTGCGCCCACTAAGAGCCCTGAGACCATCAATACTTTCCTGGTGGGTGTCAACCACGAAACCTTCGATCCAGAGCGCGACCTGATCGTCTCTAACGCCAGCTGCACGACCAACTGTCTGGCCCCCATCGCCAAAGTCATCAACGACAGCTTTGGCCTCAAAGAAGGTCTGATGACTACTATTCATGCCGCCACCGCTACTCAGCCCACTGTGGACAGTCCTAACAGTAAGGACTTACGCAGTGGCCGAGGTGCAGGCCAAAACCTGATTCCCGCCTCTACAGGGGCAGCTAAGGCGGTGACGCTGGTATTGCCAGAACTGGCCGGGAAGCTGACCGGTATGGCCATTCGCGTCCCCACGCCTGACGTTTCAGTGGTAGACCTCACTTTCCGCACTGAGCGAGCCACCAGCTACGCCGAAATTTGCTCACAGATGCGAGAGGCTTCTCTAGGACAGCTTCGAGGCATTCTGGGCTACACCGATCAGCCTTTGGTCTCTTCCGATTTTACCGGCGACCCTCGCTCCAGCATTTTCGATGCCAAAGCAGGGATGGAGCTGAATGACCACTTTTTCAAGGTTCTCGCCTGGTACGACAACGAATGGGGCTACTCCAATCGGGTGATGGATCTGATGCTGTATATGGCTCAGGCAGAAGGGATTCTGACTGATGCTGCTGTGCCTGCGATGGCGGCGGTGTAGCTGCGCTAATCCTGCACGTATTCCGTGCCTGCAATCAGCGCCATCTCTGCCCGCACAAACTCGCGCCCTAAGTAAGCGGCATGGTCGAGGTAGCTAATCGGGCAGGGATTGGCTTTGTCTTCAAATATTTTTATGCACAGGTCTTTGGCGGTTCGCCCTGAGAAGACCTGTGCTTCTTGGCGAATGTTTTTGCCTCTGACGGGCAGAGGCTTGCCGGTTTCAGGATCGCAGGCCAGCCCTTTTTCGTTGATCGTATTGGTGAAGTGCTTGGCGCAGATCAGGTTTGCTTCACGGTCTAAATAGATCAAAAAATAGCCGTCGGGATCGAGTTCTATGTAGCGCTTAGAAAGCTGATCGTCTATTGCGGCCAATGCTTGTGCGCTCACAGGAGCAGCAGTCGTCGTCATACCTATGCCTTGAATTCTGTAGCTTGGCTCACTATTTTATCGCGACCTGGAAGGGCAGAACGCACCGTTTCTAGAACTGTTATCGATAACTAGCATGAGAAAAAATACCGTAATTAGTAGAGGTAAAAACCTCTACTGGCGTGACTATAGTGATAGCAGCAGTCTCTACAGCTTATGGAAATCTATCGTCTGCCCGCCCGTTCTGACAACTACATTTTCGTTTTGTATGATCCAAGCGATCGCACAGCAGCAGTCATCGACCCCGCCGATGCCCCGCCCGTCCTCACTAAGCTAGATGAGCTAGGGGCAACGCTGGTGACCATCTTTAATACGCATCACCACAACGACCATGTTGGTGGCAATCGCGAACTGCTAGATCGCTTTCCTGAAGCCGAAGTGTACGGCGGCGCGGAAGATCAGGGGCGCATTCCTGGGCAGCAGCACTATTTACGGCAGGGCGATCGCGTCACCTTTGCCGGTCGCACCGCCGAAGTCTTTTTCGTCCCCGGCCACACCCGAGGCCACATTGCCTATTACTTTCTACCAGAGCGCTCAGAAGACCCAGGTGAGCTGTTTTGCGGCGACACCCTCTTCGCTGGCGGCTGCGGCAGACTGTTTGAAGGGACTGCCGAGCAAATGACCATATCGCTTGGCAAGCTGCGTCAGCTACCCGACAACACGCGGGTGTGGTGCGGGCATGAGTACACTTTGAATAATTTGAAATTTGCCCTGAGCGTCGATGGGGAGAATGCAGAGCTGCGATCGCGCCTACAAAAAACCATCACCGCCCGCGCCCAAGATCAGCCGACTGTTCCCTCAATGCTGGCTGAAGAAAAAGCCACCAATCCCTTTCTCCGTTGGGACAGCGCAGCCTTACAGTCAGTCGCGCAAAGCCAGGACGCGGTCACCGTATTTGGCCGCATTCGCAAAATGAAGGACAATTTTTAGTTGCAGCTATTGCCTAACTTGAGTAAAGTAGTAGACTGCGCTGGAAAAAAATAGTAAGAGCAATGGCGAGAAAAAGAACTCAGTTAGTCCTCTCTCAGGACGTTCCCAAGCTAGGGAATGACGGTGATTTGGTAGAAGTAGCTCCCGGCTACGCCCGCAATTTTTTGATTCCGCGCAGCTTGGCCTACCGGGTTACCCCTGGCGTGCTCAGGCAGGTAGAATTTCGTCGTGAAAAAGAGCGTC
Organism: Phormidesmidales cyanobacterium; assembly: GCA_038315915.1. Taxonomy (GTDB): domain Bacteria; phylum Cyanobacteriota; class Cyanobacteriia; order Phormidesmidales; family Phormidesmidaceae; genus Phormidesmis. The sequence continues at coordinate 844 of JBBQAC010000328.1, read as the reverse complement.
AGCGCCTAGAGGCGATTAAGCAAGAGGCCGAAGCCATCAAAACCGCGCTCAACACCATCGGTCTATTCACCGTGGCTAAGGCTGTCGGTGAAGACGAGGCCATCTTCGGTACCGTTACTGCTGCTGAAGTTGCCGAAGTTATTCAGCAAAATGCTGGTAAAGAAGTCGACCGCCGCGAAATCACCCTGCCCGATATTAACAAGCTCGGTGAGTACAAAGTCGATATCAAGCTACACAGCGAAGTCACCGCTACCATTAACCTGCGCGTCGTCGCTGACTAAGAAATATAACCACCGATGGCGAACATATGTACTGTTCGTTAATTTATCAGGGTAGGGAGTCAAATTGCTCTCTACCCTTTTACTATTTAAAGCAGCCCCACGCCCTCTCCCTCCTTCCCCATGCTTTCAGAGCCCCGCTTCAAACCCGCCGTCGACCGCCTTCCTCCGCAAAATATCGAAGCGGAAGAAGCTATTCTGGGCGGCATTTTGATCGACCCTGAGGCAATTGGCAGGGTGACTGAAGTGATGGTGCCTGAGGCGTTTTACATTGGTGCGCATCGCAGCATTTACCAGGCGGCGCTCGATTTGCAGGCAAGGGGATTGCCAACTGACCTGATGGGGATTGCCTCCTGGCTGAAGGACAAAGGCACGCTGGAAAAAATTGGCGGACAGAGCCGCCTGGCCCAGCTTGTAGATCGCACCATCAGCGCGGCCAATATTGACCAGTACGCCAAGCTGGTGATGGACAAGCACACTCGCCGCAAGCTGATTCAGTCGGGCGGCGAGATTATTCAGTTTGGCTACGAAACCGAAACCCCGCTAGAAGAGGTGCTCGACCAGTC
>JBBQAC010000258.1:0-6044 GCA_038315915.1 Phormidesmidales cyanobacterium | reverse complement strand
CGCCTCGAACAAAGAAGTGGGAATAAACGGCACCAGGGCCAGACTGGCGATAAAGAAGGCAACGGCCAGTGAAATCGTCACCACGCGATGTTTTAACGCGCTGTTGAGCAACCGGTGGTAGGGCAGCAACCGCCGGGGCACGCGCATCCCATCTGCGGCCAGCACGGTATTCTCTTCGCTGGTGTCAGACTTGGGCTTGAGTAAGTAAGCTGACATCATCGGCGTCACCAGTCGGGCCACCAGGGTAGAAAACATGGTAGCGACGGCAACGGTAACGCCAAAGGGTTTGAAAAATTGACCAGGAATGCCGCCCATAAAGGCTACCGGAATAAATACGGCCACAATGGTGGCGGTCGTGGTAATCACCGCCAGACCGACTTCAGCCGTAGAATCCAGTGACGCTTGAAAGGGCGTCTTGCCCATTTGAATATGACGCTCGGCGTTTTCAATCTCTACAATGGCGTCGTCTACCAGGTTGCCGACGGCCAGGGTGAGCGCCAGCAGCGACATGCTGTTAAGGGTGTAGTTGAGCGCTTGCAGTACCAAAAAGGTCGGAATAATAGATAGGGGCAGGGCGGTGGCGGTAATTAGCGTAGAGCGCCAGTCGCGCAGGAAAACACCAACCACTACAATGGCCAAAATGCAGCCCAGCACCAGCGAGTCGATAGATGCCTGATAGGAATCGCGAATTTCGGTGGCTTCGGTGTAAATGAGCTGAAAGTCAATATCTTCGGGGAGGGTGGTTTCGAGGTCGGCGATCGCTGCTTTCACCCCTTCCTCAACAGTGACGACAATACTGCCCTTACTCCGGTAAACCTGAAAGCCAACTACCGCATCGTTGTTGAGATAGGCCGACTGCCGCACTTCGGCAAAATCATCTTCAACCGTTCCCAAACTGTTTAAAGGCACCGTACCGCCATTGGGCAGTACCACCTGAAAGTCCTGTATTGCTGCAACCGTCTCAGCACTGCCCAACGTGCGAATGCCCTGCTCTACGCCAGAAATATCGCTGCGGCCACCCGGCAAGTTGATATTGAACTGGCGGATTTGGTCATTTACCTGAGTGGCGGTAATGCCCAGCGCGTTTAGCTGCGAGGGATCAAGATCGACCCGAATTTCCCGATCTAAGCCGCCGGTGCGCTCTACCTGAGAGACGCCTTTGGCCGACAGCAGCCGTCGGCTAATAGTTCTATCCACCAGGTCGCTGAGTTCTTCCACTGAGCGCTGATCGGAGCTAACGGTGTAAATTACAACGGGCGCGCCGCCGGAGAACTCCAGTCGCCTCACGGTGGGGTCTTGCGCGTCTTCGGGCAGGTCTTGCCGAATGCGGGTAATCGCATCGCGCACGTCGTTGGTCACCTGGTCGGTGTCTACGCCGAGGTCGAATTCGATTACGGTGGTCGAAGATCCGTCGCCCACCGTAGAGGTGAGTTTGTCGATGTTGCCCAAGCCCGCGACGGCGTCTTCTACTTTTTTGGTGACCTGAGTTTCCAGCTCTTCGGGGCCAGCGCCCGCCTGCTGCACTTCCACAATCACAGCGGGCACGTCAATATTGGGGTTGGAGTCGATTCCGAGCTGACCAAAGGCAACAATTCCGGCGACTGTCAATACCAAAAACAGCACAATGGTCGGCACCGGGCGCTTAATCGACCAGGCAGAAATATTGAACATGGGTTACTTTACGACCTCTACAATGTCGCCATCCTGGATGTAGCTAGCGCCTTCGACAACGACCGGGACGTTTGCCTGCAAGCCCGAGCTGATTTCGATGCGGGCAGGCGTGTCGCCGCTGGCGGGAATGCGATCGCCCACTTCCACCGACCGAGCCACCGCTTTACCCTCAGCGCTCAGGGTATACACCACAAAGCCGCCGTCCGGCTGGGGCAGCACCGCTTCAGCCGGAACCACCACGCCCTGACGCGATCCTGTGACGATCGCCGCTCGCAGGAACATGCCGGGACGGAGGCGATCGCTTCCCGGCAACCCAATTTTCGCCGTGGCCTGACGAGTCTGCGGGTCAACCGTCGGATCGATGCTGCGAACGCTGCCCTCTAGCTTTAGCGACGAGTCAGAATCTGAGCTGATTTGCACTGGCGCACCCAGGCTGACCCGAGCGAGCTGAGTCTGAGGAATTTTCACGGCCAGTTCTAGCTGATCGCCGCTGATGATTTTGAACAAGGGTGTGCCCGCTGAAGCAATGTCGCCGACAGTCGCGGTTTTCTCGGTGATGATGCCGCTAGCCGGGGCGAGTACTTCAGTTTGGGCGAGCTGGGTATTGAGCTGATCGACCTCGGCCTGACGGCTGCGAACGGTGGCCTGAGCGCTTTGAATCGCGGCGGCATCTGCGCCCACCGTCTGCTCTGCGGTCGTGACCTCAGTGCGGCGACTGGTCAATTCCTCCTGGCTGATTGCGCCTTTGCTATACAGAGCAGCGTAGCGGCTGAGGCTTTCTCTCGCTTCGGCCAGCGACGCGGCGGACTGGGCTCTTTCGGCTTCAGCCTGAGAGACCTCAGCTTGAGCAGCAGTGACCTGAGATCGGGCCTGCTCTAGCTGCGCTGCCAAAACGGAGCTGTCGAGGATGGCGAGGACTTGACCGGCACTGACGCGATCGCCTTCTCGCACTTCTACCGACAGAATTTGTAGACCGCTGGCTCTCGGTGCCACTGAAAGCAGGTCAAAGGCTTCGACGGTGCCGTTGGTGGTGATGGTTTGGCGGATGGGGGCAGTTTGCGATCGCGCGGTGGTCACGCTGGCGCTAGCGACCTGAGCGGGGACAGCGGGCGCACCAAGCTCTGACGGCTGAGATGCGAATCGAGTAGCGATGAAGGCTAAACCCAGCCCTAAGCCCAGTCCTAGTAGCAGCCCTTTATAGCCGCCTAGCCAGCCCGGTCGCCGGTTTTTTCCCGGCACTAGCAGGCCAGGAATTTCGTTAGGTGGCGCTGAGTTCTCTTCATCGCCTTTGAGATTTTGGTAGGTCACAGTTTGGGTATTCGCGAGGAGTGCAGGCCAGAAAGCGTCAGAGCGCAGGTTGCCCGAAAAGCGCTAAAAGCACGGCAAAAAACCTGATGATGACGGTTGAACTCAGTCCGCTATATATTTACAAAAATTCACCAATTTTCATTATTACCTAATTGATCCCGACTTGTGGGCCTGAATCAACCACCCTCAAAATAGCCACAATCTGCTAGCAGTTTTGAGCTATTGCGCTAAGGAAAGTTAGGGGAAATTGGCGCGATCGCCCCTCCCTCCCAACCAGACGGTTAAATTGCTGCTACTCTAAACTCCAAACAGCGTTCTTATCTTCACGGCGCAAATGGAATCTAGATCCTGGTGGCAAAAGCTAAAAACCAACTCTCTGGCTCGTTTTGCAGCCGTAGTGCTGATTATTTTTTACATTGCGGTGATTTTTGCAGACTTTGTCGCGCCCTACGATCCCCTCGCTCAGCAGCCCAATAGCTCACTGCTGCCGCCGACGCAGATCTACCTACGCAATCTTGAAACCAACGATTTTTTGGGGCCTCATGTGTATCCCACCATTCAGGGGCCGATTGATCTGGATACTGGCGTTCAAGCGCTAGAAGTTGACTACAGCCGCCCGGCTCCAATTCGTTTCTTTGTCCGAGGGGCAGAGTACAACCTGTTTGAGCTGACGATCCCTCTGATTACCAGCTTTTCGTTTGACGGAGAAATTACGCTCAGAGAACTCAACATCTTTAAAGGGATTCCCAGTAATCTGCACCTGTTTGGAACCATTGGCCCAGCCAGCCCGACCGCAATGGCTGAAGCCGTTGCCGAAGAAGCAGGCGACGTGCTGACAGAGCTGGAAACCACTGAGGCGGCAGTCGTGACGCCTGCCTACATCAATATTTTGGGCACTGATAATGCCGCTCGCGATGTGTTTAGCCGCCTGGTGTATGGCGGTCGAATTAGCCTCAGCATTGGCCTGATCGGGATTGCCATTTCCTTTCCTTTGGGGCTGTTAGTCGGCGGGATTTCTGGCTATTTTGGGGGTTGGGTTGATTCGGTGCTGATGCGCCTGGTCGAAGTCATTATGACGATTCCATCACTGTATTTGCTGGTGGCTTTGGGAGTCATATTGCCGCCTGAGCTGAATAGTTCTGAGCGGTTTTTGCTAATTGTTTTGATTATTTCGTTTATCGGCTGGGCGGGGCTGGCTCGGGTGATTCGCGGCGAGGTGCTATCGCTCAAGGAGAGGACGTTTGTGCAGGCTTCTCGTTCGATGGGCGGTCGAAGTCTCCACATCATTATCCGCCACATTTTGCCGCAGACTGCCACCTACGTAATTATCGCCGCCACCTTGTCAATTCCTGGCTACATCGTTTCTGAAGCCGTTCTCAGCCTGATTGGCCTCGGCATTCAAGAACCAGATCCCTCCTGGGGCAACATGCTCTCAGCCGGGACAAACGCCTCTATCTTAGTGCTCAACCCGTGGCTGGTCTGGCCCCCGGCAGCGCTGATCGTAATTACCGTACTATCATTCAATTTACTGGGCGACGGCCTCCGCGATGCCCTCGATCCTCGCAGTTTACAGGAGAAATAGTAATGGCAATTGAGACGGCTCATTTTCCACCACAGCTGAGATCTTTACCAGCATTCGACGGCCCCTTTGATGCGTTTAAGCTAGCCGCCAAAGACTGCAACGTTTTGTTTGCGTCCTACCCTGCCGGGACGGAGATTTCGCCTCACGCTCACGATACGGATAATGTCGGCGTGATTACTCAAGGTGAGCTGGTGCTCATCGTGGATGGTCAGGAGACGCGCTATGGGGTGGGTGATTGGTATCATGTGCCAGCGCAGGCGGTTCACGCGGCCCGATTTGAGGAGGAAACTTCCGAAATCGAGTTTTGGTTTGGCTCGCAGGCGTGAGCAAGCTATCTCACCCATTCGGCGCTTACTTTTTTAGCTGACTGAGCCAATCTATTTCAGTTGCTTTTATCTCTTCTGCCGTTGGCATTTGCCGTATGCGCATCAGTTCTGAAATGGCGACGATATCCTGGTCGCGGCCAATACCAGAGACAGCTAAAACTTGATCTGATTGAACATAGAATGCCAAAAAAGATTTTTCTTTCAGGCTGCCCTGAATAATCACATCGTCAAATTTCTCGGCATGGCCAATGTAGCGTAGCTTCAGGTCGAACTGCCCTGTCCAGAAGAAAGGAACGGCCTCGAAGGGAACGGTCTGACCTGCCATGTTGCAGGCCGCAATTCGTCCGTGCTGCATGGCTAAGCGCCAGTGCTCTATCCGTACCGGTTCACCGGTCATGAAGTGCGGGAACTGAGCAATGTCGCCTGCTGCGTATACGTTGGGCGCAGCTTGCAGGTACTGATTGACGGGAATGCTATGGTCTTTATCGTTTAGCGCTATTCCTTCTACAAAATCAGTCGCAGGCTGCACTCCAATACCGACTACGACCATATCAGCGGGCAGCGTCTCGCCATTATCTAGCACAACCGCCTCGACACGATTCTCTCCAGTAAAGGACTCTGCCTTGCAGCCCAGCTTGAACTGTACGCCGTTTTCTTTGTGCACCTGCTGGAACATCTGTCCTACTGAGCGCCCTAACACTTTCTCAAAGGGGACTTCACCGGGGGCAACCACCGTGACTTCCAAGCCTTGTTGCCTGAGGCTAGCGGCGACCTCCATCCCGATAAATCCAGCGCCGATGATCACCGCCTTCTGAGCACTTTGAGCCGCCTTCAAAATCTTTTGCGTGTCCTCAGCCTGTCGTAGAGTAAACACGTTTTCAAGATCGGCACCATCCACCGGGATCTTTCGCACTTTACCCCCCGTGGCGAGCAGGAGTGCGTCGTAGCTCAGCGTTTCACCGTCGCCGTAGGTAAGCTGTTGCGATTCAACGTTTAGCTGAGTAACCTTCGCTGCGGTTTTGACTTCAATGCCATGCTGCTCATAAAAGCTTGCGGATCGTAATAAATCTGGCCCTTCAAACTGGTCGCTCTGAAGTGCTGCTTTGCTGAGCTTGGTGCGGTCGTAGGGTAGCTCGCTATCGGCAGTGAGCATGACG
>JBBQAC010000163.1:0-10119 GCA_038315915.1 Phormidesmidales cyanobacterium | reverse complement strand
GATGCGATTAAGGCAGTGTTTGATGCGGTGCGATCCGCGATTAACAAGATATTGGATGCGGTGAAGGCAGCAGCGATCGCTCTCATCGACCGAGCCGCCAACTTCATCAAAAACGCCATCAACGAATTCAGCGAATTTCTCCAGAATGCTGTTAATGCCCTGCTGCGCGATCGCTTTCCTGAACTAGCTGCCGCCCTTACAGGCTTCATCGCCAACACTGCCCGCCTTGCCACAGAAGCGGTAGACGCGGTGGCTAACGATCTCAAGGCAGGCATCACTGCGCTAGTAGAAGGCTTACGAGCAGGACTAAATGCAGTGCTGGACGTGCTGCAAGCAGGCTTAGAATTTGCCAGTAGCCTGATCCAAGCTGCCCTCTCGGGCGATTGGGGGGCCGTTTTACGAATGCTGCTAGAGGCTGTTCTGAAAGTCATCGGGATTGAGCCCGAGACATTTTACAACTTTATTGGTCAGGCCGAAGGTACTTTCCAGAAGATAATTGACGACCCCGGCGCAGTGGTGACCAACTTACTGAATGCTGTGAAGCTGGGCATTCAAAAATTTGCCGATAACTTTCTCACCCACCTGCAAGCAGGCATCATCGGCTGGCTGACCGGAGCCCTTGGCGGCGACTTAGAGATTCCAACAGAGTTCAATTTAATTGGCGTACTCGACTTGGCTCGGCAAATTATGGGACTGACCCTGGCCTTCATTCGCCGTGTGGCTGTCCGGTTAATCGGCGAAGAAAATGTCGAGCGCATTGAAGCGATCATTGAACAGATTCAGACGCTGATTTCGGGTGGTTGGGCTGGTCTGCTGGAGCAAATTACAGAAAGCCTTACCAACGTGAAAGAAATGGTGATTGGCCAGATTAAGGAATTTCTGGTGACTCGCCTGATCTTGGCGGCGATTACGAAGCTAGCAACGCTGTTTAACCCGATTGGCGCAATCGTGCAGCTCGTCCTCACCCTGTGGAATGTCTTTAACTTCCTCAGAGAAAATCTTCAGCGCATGGCGCAAATTGTCCAGACCATCGTGGAGAGCATTAGCCCCATCGTTGCAGGCGTGATTGATGCCGCCGCTGGCAGTATTGAAACAGTACTCGCTAACCTACTCCCAGTCGCGATCTCCTTTCTCGCCAACCTTCTTGGCCTCAGCGGTCTCGGCAGGCGCGTCAGCCGCATTATTGAACGCTTGAGAGAGCGAATTGAGAATGCCATTGTCAATTTCATTCGCAAAATCGCAAGTCGCTTACGAGGTCGCAGAAGGGATGGAAATCGTGATGCTACCGCTGATACATCAAGCAACCAACAGGGCTACGAGGAGCCGACGCATATCGGACGGGAAGGCCATACGCTTCGTGCGCAAATCCATAATGGACGCCTACTTGTTCTTATGGCCAGTAATGAGTTTTTAGAAATTCCTGCCCGACTGATAAACTTAAATCGAATCCACATAGGTACGAACGCACAGCGCGGGCAGTTTCCTCCAGACTCTCATTTAGGGGGACAGTTGTTGCAGGCATTTGGAGATATTGTTGACGAGTATAACAAAGTTCGTAGAGATGCTGATCGCGCCACAGATGAGGCGAGAAAAAGGCAAATTATCCTTGATGGGCTAGACAGACTTAGCGACATGTTTGTTCTTTTGGGACAACCCCCCTTCAACCTTGAAACGGAACAAAACAATCAAAGGCCCACGCATCGTTTTGATAGTGGAGGCTTAGATGGATGGGGGCGGGCAACATTTGCTCAGGGCAGACCTATCAGCTCGGCGTCTCAGGGACAAGGTAGCGGTGCTAGTGCCAATCCCCCAGGCATCTTCATCTTTCAACATTCTCCTAGTGTTGGCCGTTATGAGCGGGGGCACCTAGTTGCAGGATCGTCAGACAAGTCTCTCGGAGGGCCGGGGAACGATCTTGGGAACCTCAGCCCAATGTCACGTGAGACTAACGATCCTGTGATGAAGAATGGGCCAGAAAAATATGCTCGAGACTTAATTCACGATACTACTGTTCACCCGCCTTATATTCTCAACTACACCGTAAGATGCCACTATCGCGGCAACACTCGACTACAAACCTTACTCATTCATATAGGTGCACCTTCCACTGCTACAAATGCGCTCTATACACTAGCAAGTACCAACGCAGACATTACAGATGCAGCCATTGACTTAGCATTAGGAACGCCTAGTCTGACGCTTAATACCTCAAATTACATAGATATTCGTAAAGCTTTAGCGTACTCGTTCATGGCACATGAATTCACTATTGTGATTGAACACCTTCAGGGTCCCAACATACCTATTAACAAAACATATAACATTAACAATCACATAGGAGTAAGCTTGTGAATTTTCTAGGAATTACTTCTGCTTTCAAGTCACAGCCGAGCATAGAGGCTTACTCATGACGACATTCCCGAATACACCAAAGCTACTCAAGGGGGCGATTGTCGCGATCGCCCTCCCCAATCCCATTCCGCAAGTCATCCCCTTCCAATACAACCCCATCACCCTCAACCGCACCCTCGAAGTGCAGGCCGCAGCGGGCAGCGAAAATACCAGCGAAGCCCTGCGGCTAGAAGGTGCGCCAATAGAAAATATCAAGCTAGAGGTTGAATTTGACGCCACTGACAAGCTCGAAAAAGGCGATCCGGTTGCTGTGCAGCACGGCATTTACCCTCAGCTATCGGCGCTAGAAACGCTAATTTATCCCTCTAGCACCTTAGTCATCAGCAATCAGATTTTGCTCGCCCTTGGCACCATCCAAATTGCGCCGCCCCAAGCCCCGCTCACCCTGTTCGTCTGGGGCCAAAAGCGCATCCTGCCCGTTCGCCTGACAGAATTTGGTATTACCGAAGAAGCCTACGACACTCAGTTGAACCCGATACGGGCAAAGGTTTCATTGGGACTACGGGTGCTCAGCTACAACGACCTCACGGTTACCAATCCCGCCTACCATTTGTTTTTATCTCACCAGATTGTTAAGGAAACGTCTGCAAACTTAGGACGGGTTAACAATTTAGATGCAGTTCTCGGCAATAACCTTAACTTGTTGTAAATACGCACATGTTCGATTCTAAAAGTCGCTATTATTCTCTTCAAACGGCAACGCACACGACCGCCGCTGGTCGCAGTGTCGCTTACGTGCGCCGCCGATTTTTACCGGCTGCGGACAGCCTGCCGACCCTGGCAGAAGTCACCATAACTGACGGCGATAGACTCGACCTGATCGCCGCCCGCACCCTGGGAGATCCTGAGCAGTATTGGCACATTTGCGATGCCAACAGCGCGATGAACCCTATAGACCTAACGGTTGAAGCGGGCCAAAGGCTACGTATAGGCTTACCCTCTACCCTCTAGGGCAATGTTAAAACTTATACTCTATTCTCCATTCCCTATTTCCCTATCTTCCCTTAACCTTCTAACCTCGCCCTCGCCAATCTCCAACAATCTCTCAGTACTCTCTTATCGAAGGTGCTAAATGACACTTCTCGGGATTCGTTTAACTGTACTTGCTGGTGCCACGCTGCCTGTGCCACTGCCCAAAGCACTGACCGAATCTATTGCCAGCGTAGAAGTGACCCACAGCGACGAGGCACGTAGTGGGTTTCAGGTGGTGTTTCAGGTGGGACGCGATCGCGCCAACTACCTCGACTTTCCCCATCTGCAAAACACCCAGCTCAAACCCTTTGCTCGTGTCATTCTCATGGTCACCCTGGGCCTGATTCCGCAGGTGATTATGGACGGCATTATTACCAACCAACAGCTTTCACCCAGCAATGATCCGGGCGGCTCTACCCTGACCATTACCGGCGAAGATGTCAGCGTAATGATGGATCGTGAGGAGAAAAATGTAGAGCATCCAGCGCAGCCAGAAAACATTATCGCCACCAAAATTATCGGCCAATATGCCCAGTACGGTCTGATTCCCCAAGTCATTCCGCCGCCTGCGCTCGATGCGCCCGTTCCCACTGAGCGGATTCCTACCCAGCAGGCTACCGATCTGTCCTACCTGCAAGAGTTGGCCCGCCGCTATAACTACGTGTTTTACGTATCGCTAGGGCCAGCTCCTGGGAGCAACATTGCCTACTGGGGGCCGCTGATTCGGCAGGGCGTGCCCCAACCGGCCCTGTCTTACAACCTCGGCAGCAACAGCAACATCGAATCGCTCGATTTTCAAAACGATGCCCTCAGCGCCACGGCGGTGATTGGCCAAGTGCAAGACCGGCTGACTAACCTGACGCTGCCTGTGGTCTCACTGTCCAGCCTACTGCCCGCGCTTTCGGGCAGTCCGCCTGACCTCAGCAGCCTGCTTACCGTCGGGCGGCAAACGTTTCGCGCCAATGGCCAGAATGTGGTGCAAGCCTATGCGCAGGCCCAGGCCCAGGCCGATGCTTCTACCCGCGATGTGGTGACGGCAGAAGGTGAACTGAATGCACTGCGCTATGGGGGGGTGTTGCAAGCGCGATCGCTCGTCGGCTTGCGCGGCGTTGGCCTCAGCTACAGCGGCAACTACTACGTCAAAAAGGTGACCCATGCGATCGCCAACGAAACCTACAAACAGCGCTTTACCCTGGCCCGCGAAGGCACTGGCGCAGCGGCTCCTTTAGTCAGACCCTGATTTCCCCTTACCGGCACGACCATGGCTCAATTTTTCGGCAAATATCGCGGCAAGGTTGAAAACAACGTTGACCCTATGCAGCAGGGACGGCTCCAAGTCAGCGTGCCAGCAGTGTTTGGCGAGGGGCGCAATAGCTGGGCGATGCCTTGCGTGGCGTTTGCGGGGCCGGGGGTGGGATTTTTTACCCTGCCGCCGACAGGGGCGAATGTGTGGGTGGAGTTTGAAGGGGGCGACCCGGACTACCCGATTTGGGCCGGGTGCTTTTGGGGGACTGGGGAAGTGCCCGCTGTGCCTGCGGTGGCAGAGATGAAGGTGCTGAAAACGGAGGCCGGTACGCTGACGATTAACGATTTGCCCGGGGCCGGGGGCATCACGATTGAAACCGCGTTGGGGATGAAAATTGCGATGACGGCGGTCGGTATCGAAATCACCAATGGGCAGGGCGGCACGATTGCGCTGAGTGGCCCGCAGGTTTCGGTGAATAACGGCGCGCTGGAGGTGGTGTGATGAGCGGCTTTTTGTTCCATGTCGGGGCGACGGCGCTGTGTCCGCATGGGGGACAGGTTTCGGTGGTTTCGAGCAATGCCCGCGTCACCGTTAGCGGTCAGCCGGTAGCGCTGCTCAGCGACCTTTTTACCGTTGGCGGCTGTCCGTTTCAGATTCTTGGCCCCAAACCACAGCCCTGCGTCACTGTGCAGTGGCTAGTCCCTGCCAGCCGGGTGCGAGTGAACGGCCAGCCCGTGATTTTGCAGAGCAGTACGGGCATTTGTCAGAGCGTGGAGCAGATTCCGCAGGGGCCACCAAATGTGGTTGTCACGCAGTTTCGAGCAAAGGGGATGTAGTAGTGGCTGAACAAAGACCTTTTGACTTCCCTTTTCGGATCGGTGCCCAGCAGCGCACGGCGACGACGGGTAGTGACGAGCATATTCGCGACCTGATTGAACAGGTGCTGTTTACCTCGCCAGGAGAGCGGGTGAATCGGCCTGACTTTGGCAGCGGGCTGTTGCAGCTTGTGTTTGCGGGCAATAGCGATGAGCTGGCGACGGCGACGCAGTTTATGGTGCAGGGCGCTTTGCAGCAGTGGCTGGGTGAGGTGATTCAGCTAGAGGCGGTGACGGTTGCCAATCAGGATGCGACGCTGCGGGTGACCGTGCGCTATATCGTGCGGCGCACACAGGAGCGCAGAGTGGATCGCTTTGAGCGGGAGGTGGGCTGATGCGTTACTTCTGTGAAAATCAACGACGACGCGATCAGGTGCGCGATATCCGCAATCCTGACGATAGCCCCCGGCTGAATGGGATTGACTATGTGGAGGTAAGCGAGGATCAAACTGAGCTGACGCTGTATTTTGTCCATGCGGCTCCTGCTTTAGTGGCGCAGAATATTGCGATTTCGGGCGGCACCCGGATTCAAAATATCCAGGTTACAGCAATCTCGCCGGTTGCCGACCAGCCCAACGCCCTACAAATTACGGTCAGTCGGCGCGGCGATTTTTCCACCTACCGTTTACGGCTGGTCATCTCGTCTGTTGATGATACGCTGCCTACCGGCTTCACCCCGCCGCTAGATCCTCAGCTTTCGACCATTGCCTTCTCCTTTAAAGTCGATTGCCCCAGTTCCTTCGACTGCCCGGAGCCGCCCACCTGTCCGCCACCCACCTATCCGCAGCCGCAGATTGACTATCTGGCGAAGGACTATGCCAGCTTCCGGCAGCTCATGCTGGATCGGCTGTCGGTGACGCTGCCCGAGTGGACAGAGCGCAATCCGGCAGATGTCGGTGTCGCACTGGTGGAAGTGCTTGCCTACGCAGCCGATCAGCTCAGCTACTACCAGGATGCCGCCGCCACGGAAGCCTATTTGGGCACCGCTCGCCAGCGCACCTCCGTCCGTCGCCATGCTCGCCTGCTGAATTACCCCATGCACGAGGGCTGCAATGCCCGCACCTGGATTCAAGTACAAACTGAGAGCGACAATCTATTTGTGCCTCAGAGCACTCTGTTCTTTACCCGCGTGGCCGGTCAGCCCAGCCGCCTGATTCCGGGCAGTCGGGCCGATCAGGATGTGCGGCTTCAGCGGCCAGAAGGTTTTGAGGCGATGCACAGCCTACGGGCTTTTGTCGGCCATAGCCAGATTGCTTTTTATACCTGGAGTGATGAGAATTGCTGTCTACCGAAGGGGGCTACTCACGCGACGCTGTTGGACAGCGCTGAAAACCGCCTGCATTTGCGTCCGGGCGATGTGCTGGTGTTGGAAGAAGCCCGCAGTCCGAGTACGGGTTTACGGGAAGATGCGGATATTGCTCGTCGTCATGCTGTGCGCCTGGTCGCGGTGCATCCTTCCGCCATTGAGAATGCAGACGGGAGCCGCACCCTTGGTTCGCTGGTGACCGACCCGCTGACTGAGCAGCCGGTGGTGGAAATTCGCTGGCATGTTCAAGACGCGCTGCCGTTTGCGCTGCGACTTTCTAAGGAAATCAATAGCCAACTGCTGAGCGATATGGCTGTGGCTAGAGGCAATGTTTTGCTGGCCGACCACGGGCAAACGCCGGAGCTGCCGGGACTGATGCCGGAAACGGTGTCTGAAGGCAATCGCTACCGACCCCACTTATCTGCCCAAAACATCACCTACGCCGTTCCCTTTGAACCCGCCTCGGCTCCGGCGAAATCTGCCGGTAGCGCCAGTCAGCAAGATCCGCGTCAGGCACTGCCCGCTGTGACTTTGCAGGCTGATGGCGAGACGTGGAAACCATTGCAAACGCTGTTGAATAGCGATCGCTTTGATCAAAAATTCGTCGTCGAGCCGGATAACAGCGGGCGGGCAATGCTGCGATTTGGCGAGGGTGTGTTTGGTCAGAAGCCTGCGCCGCTGAGTCGGTTTGAGGCGACTTACCGGGTGGGTAATGGGCTGGCTGGGAATGTGGGGGTGGAGGCGATCGCTCACATTGTCTTCCCTTTGGATGGCATTACCGCCGTCTCAAACCGGCTACCGGGACTGGGCGGCACCTCTCCCGAAGCCATTACCCAGGTAAAACTCGACGCGCCCCAAGCCTTTCGCACCCAGGAGCGAGCCGTCACCGAGGCGGACTATGCCACCGTCGCCCTGCGCCACCCGGAAGTGCAGCAGGCCAGAGCCACTCGCCGCTGGACAGGCAGCTGGTACACCTACTTTGTGACGGTAGATCGCAAGGGCGGTAAGCCGGTAGACGCTGCGTTTGAGCAGGACTTTCGCGGCTTTCTGGAGCGCTATCGGCTGGCGGGCTATGACCTGGAAGTGGATGCGCCGCAGTTTGTGCCGCTGGACATTCGCTTTACCGTTTGCGCCCTGCCCGGTTACTTTTTGGGCGATGTAGAAGCGGCGCTGCTGGAGACTTTTAGCAGCCGCGATTGGCCGGACGGACGGCGCGGATTCTTTCACCCGGATAACTTTACCTTTGGCCAGTCGGTGTATCTGTCGCAGGTGGTGGCGGCGGCGATGGCGGTGCCGGGGGTGCAGTGGGTAGATGCTGCCAATGCTCGCTTTCAGCGCTGGGGCCGCACGGCCAATCAGGAGCTGGATAACGGGGAAATCATGTTCGGACGGTTGGAAATCGCCCGGCTGGATAACGATCCGAATGCGCCTGAGAACGGGCGGATTGAATTTGTGATAGAGGGGGGGAACTCATGAGCGATCCTACGCTAGACGGTCTCAACACCTGCGGCTGCGGACAAGAGACGCCGGAAGAGCGGGCCAACCGCCCCGGACTACCCGCCATTCGCTACCGGCTGGGCACCTATGGCACGTTTATGACGCAGCTTGTCGCCCAAATCACCCGCCAAACCATTCCCGGTGGGCCGACCTTGCAAGCGCTGAAAACCCGGCAGTTGGACGATGGCGCGATCGCTCTTCTCGACGCCTGGGCAATCGTCGCCGACGTGCTCACCTTTTACCAGGAGCGCATTGCCAATGAAAACTATCTGAGAACCGCCACCGAACGCCGCTCTGTGTTGGAACTGGCCCGCGCTATTGGCTACGAACTCAATCCGGGCGTGGCTGCCAGTACTTACCTGGCCTTTACCGTTGCCGCCACACCCGGTTCGCCCGAGGTTGTGACCATTCCCCAGGGCGTTCAGGTGCTCAGTATTCCGGGACAGGGCGAGCTGCCGCAGACCTTTGAAACCACGCAAGCCTTTACCGCGCGGCCCGAGTGGAACAGCCTGCGGCCCAGGCTCACGCAGCCGCAAGATCTCGCCTTTAAGGGCGATCAGCTCTATCTATGGACAGCCGACGCCGACCTTGCGCCCCTGCTAGCAGATGCTAAAGCTATCAACAGCAGCGAACTTCACTTTTTGGGCGCACTGCCCCAGCCGGTTCCCGCTCAGGTTACCGCCCTGCCCATCCAAAAAATTTATCTCGCAGGCACCCGCAAAACCCTCAAAGTGGGTCAGCGGATTCTGTTCGTTGGCAGCAAGCCCAATGGCAGTACGGGTACGCTCATCCAGGCGATTCAGCGGGTTACCCAACAGCCCGCTGACGATCTCACGCTGGTTGAATTTGCACTGGTTCCCAAGCGCATTCCGCCCCTCCTGTCCCTTGTCTCTTTCTTTTTCCTGCCGACGATTGTACCGACGGCGATCGCCTTCAATACGCAGCAAATCACAAAGACCGTGCTGGCTAAACCCATTCGTGAGCAGACCCTCCAGGCTCTGTTCACCCTCAACCGCTGGTCACCAAAAGCATTTGTTGCCGAAGCTGCAAAGCCGCCGCCGCCCTCGCCGCCACCGGGGAATCAGGGCGTCTTTATCTTTGAGCAGCCGGTGAACTGCTTTGGCCATAACGCGCCGCGCTACGAAACCCTGCCAAAACCAGCGGAGAGTCGGGGAAGCGATCCTTATCCAGCCTCGTGGGACAGCGGCGCAGGTCGCACTGTCTGGCAGAATTCTCAGGGCTATTCATACAGCGCACTGGCCAATCACGGTCTAGATCTCTACCTGGAGCGCACCCTGCCCGAAATTTCTCTCAATAGCTGGGTACTCCTCGAAAATAGCGACGGCAAACAACAGACTTTTCAGGTAGAAGGAACGGGTGAAACTTCTCTGGTGGACTACGGCATTAGCGGCAAGTCAACCGGGCTGAAGTTGAGGAAGGCGATCGCGACAGACGACAGTCAATCCACTGATTTTCGAGTGCGCCGAACCACAGTCTATGCTCAAAGCGAACGGCTGACATTAGCAGCACTGCCAATAGAATCACCCTTGGAAGAAATTGATCTCACCGTCAGCAGTGCCCCTGTGGGTATGCAGTCTTTAGAGCTAGAGACGCTCGTGATTGGCTTCCAAATCGGTCAGTCGGTGCTGATTCAGGGCAAACGATCAGATGCGCCTCAGGTCACAGCAACAGAAGCAGCCGTCCTCGCTGAAATTGTCCACGAAGGCACAAACACGACGCTGCATTTTCAAAACCGGCTTCAGTATCGCTATCTCCGCGACAGCGTTGTTCTCTACGGCAATACAATCGCC
>JBBQAC010000374.1:0-2954 GCA_038315915.1 Phormidesmidales cyanobacterium | reverse complement strand
TCGGCCTGAAACCCCTACACCGTGGTACCAGTTTTCCCTATATTTGCTTAAAATGCGTAACTAAGGACAGTCTCGGATCTCCCATGTTACAAAGGATGTAGCCAGATGTGAGCGTTTTTGCATTTATCTCGGACAGGGGTCATGAAGCGCTGATCGCGTTAGCCAGTAAAGAGATCGTCGGGCTGAACTTAGTGCCCGGCCTGAAGTACGTAACCGATGGCACAGTCATTCGACAGAAAAAAGCTTATCCCGTCTACGATGGGGAGTATCGCGGGCATCTCGATGTAATTCAGCAATATCTGCAACAGTTTGAGAACTTACAGACAGTAGGCCGTAACGGTATGCACCGATATAACAATCAAGATCACTCCATGTTGACAGGGCTGCTAGCGGCTAAAAACATTTTAGGGGAAGAGCACGATCTCTGGAATGTCAACGTCGAACGCTCATATCACGAAGATTTTACTAATGAGCCGTGGACTCAGACCAAGGCGCAAATGAAGCAGCCGGTTTGTTCCTATTATCGTTCATGTTTTTAATCATGCCGAAAGGCTGCGGCTTTGATTGGCAGCGTTGGGAAGCCAAATCTACGATGACTATGAAGTAATCCTTGTTGACAAGGCTTTCAGCAAGAGCAGCCCAGCTCAAGACCGAATAAAGCAACAGGGAAAAAGTACATCCTGACGTAGTGTGCTGTGGCCCATTGGATCAATGCGGGCGCTATCAGGTATACCTAAAAGCTATTTGGCATGGCTGCTTAAGGGCATCGGATTCTTTCGAAAGCGCCGGGCAGGTCACGGTTTGAAGAAACCACCAAGTCAGCGCGTACTTTGTCAATAGTTCAGGCTGAAAAAATAAGTAAAAACACCGGATACAAGGTTCTAACGAAGAGAGTCTATCAGGCGGTATCGCCGCAGCTTTCCGCGATATTTTAGAACAGGCGAAGGCTTCACTGGAGCTTAATAGCGATGTTCAAATTCAGGAGTCTGAATTTATGCGCATAAAGAGTATCAGCGCAGTGAATAGGGTGTACCGCTGCTTTACTTGTGCTTTGCCTATTCCTGTTTTATCAGGGGTTAGGTACTTTGGGAACGCTACAGTAAAGGTCGGATTGCCGTTGCTCTCAGTTGATTGACGTTATGACCAGCCGCCATTCTTTTACGACCTCATTCAGCAAAGCGAGTTCTCAACCTTCATCGAAATCAATGGGTACGATTCAAATCACTCGATCGTTTACCGTTGCTGAGGCAGTTTCTTTCCGGCGAATCTGTCAGGAGGCGTTTGCACAGCATCCTGAGCTTAGGGAGATGGTTTTAGACTTTGCCGATACCACCTTTATAGACAGTAGCGGGATTGGAGCATTGGTAATTGGCCACAAGTTCTGTGAATCCAGGGGGGCAAGGCTGCGCTTGATCAATGTGCCAACGCAGGTAATGATGGCGCTTTCGCTCACCGAACTAGACAAAGTTTTTCATATTGAGCAGGATCCCAAACGGGCTCCTGAGCGCTTGCTCGGTACGACTCTCATCCAGCTCAATGCCGCTCTGAAAAATTTGCCTGAGACCCATCCGTCGGTACGCTCTAGGGCAAAGCGAGCGATGGACATCGTCGGTGCGATTGTGGGACTAGGGCTGACGGCGATTTTATTCGTGGTAGTAATGATCGCCATCAAGCGAGAAGACGGCGGCCCGATTTTCTTTGCCCAAACCCGCTGCTCCTGGATGGGCAAGCGCTTCAAAATTTGGAAATTTCGTTCGATGGTGACGGACGCTGAGGCCCGCAAGCGCGAAGTCGCCAACAAGGTCGAGGGGCCTTTGTTCAAAAATGATAACGATCCCCGTGTGACCCGCATCGGTCGGTTCTTGCGGCGCACTAGCTTGGATGAGTGCCCTCAGTTTTGGAATGTCCTCAAGGGCGATATGAGCCTAGTGGGCACCCGTCCACCGACACCCGATGAGATTGAGCAGTATGAGGTTCCTCAGTGGCAGCGGCTGAACGTCAAGCCGGGCATGACTGGTGAGTGGCAGGTCAACGGTCGCTCGACGGTGACCACCTTTGAAGAAGTGATTCAGCTAGATTTGCAATATCAGCGTAAGTGGAGCCTGATGTATGACGTTCAGCTCATTATTAAGACGGTGATGCTGCTGTTTAGTAAGGATTCTGGGGCCATGTAGGCTTCTGCTGAGGCAGACGGGCTGCGCGTTATGCTTGCCCATGCCCGTCGGGCTTTTACGACTGCGATCAGCCGAAGGGCTCTGTACGGGCAATAGGGTAGTTGTAATGTGCCTTAATCCTTCACAATAGAAATGACAATTCTGCCCCGCAGGCTGAGCGCAGTCAAAGTTTGCGAGGCGGGCGAATTCAGTTGGCGAATGCTCGCAAATGTTTTAGCGGTGCTGCTGGGGTCAGGCAGCGTTATTTTTTATTTGGTCGCCTTCTTTTATCCGGAGGTACATCGTCGCTCTGATTTTTTGTGGAGCGGTCTGGGCCTGTTTTATGCGGTGGTGCTGTGGTTTTGCGCGGGGCAGATGACTGGGGCAGTTTTGCTTGGACAAATGACGGCGGTGACACTATTGCTGGGATTAGGCTGGCAAACGCTGACGGTGCGCCGTGAAAAAACGCCGGTTTACCAGCAGACGCCTGTTGTCCTGACGCCTGAGATAGTCGGCAACTGGGCCAAAAACAAGCTCAATCAGCTTCGAATTGCCCCGGCGACGACGGTTCCCGTTCGGTTAGAAAAGCGGAAGCTGGGCGATCGCCTCGATCCCCGCCGCCGCCCGCTCTACGAGTACGAATTTGTTGAGGATGGCGTTGGCGACCTGGAACCGCTGCTGGAGCCTTCAGCCGCCGCTATCATTGAGGCGATCGCTCAGCCGCCGCTGCCCGCCATAGAAGCCGCTGCCGAACCGACCGATGCCGCCCCCCCTTCGGCTGACGCTGAGATTCTTTTAGTT
>JBBQAC010000210.1:0-8368 GCA_038315915.1 Phormidesmidales cyanobacterium | reverse complement strand
CCCAGCACCCCAGCGCTCTACCGCCTCGCGAATGACCTGCTTATCGGCGCTAACAATAGTTTCAGGGATCGCATCGGTGAACTGCAAAGCGTACATTTTTTCATTAGCTGCTCGCAGACCTACCGGGGAATTAATCACCTGAGTTTTGCGGCTGTCTACATAGTCCAGGATGTAGGTAACGTAAAGATAAGGAACGGTCACCGGCGGATCTGTCCGCATAAATACGGCGTCCATATCTTCTAGCGGTCGCCACTTTACTTCGCCTAGCTGGTACCAGTCGGGGTCGGCCAGCCAGCGATCGCCCTGCTGGATCACCGGCTTTGTCGTCACCGGCTGTAGCCAACCATAGCCGCACCCGGCCAGTACACCCAATCGATCCGCTTGAGTGATATAGACCTCATGACCTAACGCTTGTGCGGCTTCTATCATTGCCACACTGGTGTCGTGACCAGGATCGAGCCGCGCGATAGGATCGATAATGAAAGCAAATTTCAAGAGAACTCTCCTCGCAAAATATCTCTAAAAGCATAAGCCAAAACATCTACCCCAAAAGGCCGAATGCTTTTTAGCCGCTATGCAAATCTCTCTCCGACAGTTTGAGGTCGCCCGACTCAGCAAAATTACTCTCGTCAGCTACAAACACGTTATTTCAATCTTCATGATCCAGGCTTTTATTTGTCCGGTTCAAAAGCTATTTTGGATGCAATGCTGATGAGCTACAAACCCAAACACAAAAGTTTGAAAAGCATAAAGTTGCTGCCGCAATCTACTTTCAATACTTTCCCAAGTAGTGATCGTTGTGCCAATTCAAATTGGGTAACATTACTGATTCGCCGTCCTATTCGAACTCACTAGTCTATGCAGTAGCTAGGGTGAGAGGAGATTATCAATGTTAATTAGAATACTACAGGCTACTACTATTACCATGGCTCTGTATGCCTTGGTAGGGCTAAATACGGTTCGTGTTCCCGCTGCAGACCGCCCCGCCGCCACTCCTGAGACACTCGTTGCTCTCAAGCAAGCGCTAACTCGTCACTTATAGAGTCATGTATAGAACATTCATACCGCAACGCTTGACTGTTTTTGGTAGAGGCCACCAGCATGGCCTATTCCTTCAAGCGCATGGCTCTCAGGCAATTTTACGATAGGACAAAAACAAGAGCGCACCCCACCCATGATGCAGGATGCGCTCTTGTTTTTATACATTCTTGCTAAGCCAGCGTCTGTGGCTCTCTATGGCTCGGCGTACTGCTGCGCTATCATCCTGCGACCGGAGAAGCCGCAAAAGCAGCAGGAGAGAAGCTCGGCGCATAGGCTTCAATCACCCGACCCGTCTCAGCACAAGTGGTCATCAAGTAATCGCAGCGGGAGCACTGAGTACGCACGGTGCCTTCTTCAGCATGGTGGTAACGCTCAGCCGAACTACCACAGGTCGGGCAATGTACTCTCTGCACCGTAGCGGGAGCAGGTGTCTTTTTGGAATCACTGGTTAAAAGTGAGTCCAAAAATGACTTCGTTGGTCTTTCCATGGCCTTCATAGTTCTTAATGGCTTATCCAAAAATTAGAGACGTCGGTGCTAAAAATGTCAGAAGAAGACGACTGACTACTTGAGCTTCGACATCAGTGATTACTTGATTATTATGGCAACTTATTTCCTGAGTAGCAAAGAGTCATAAGTTATAAAAAATCCGGGGATCGTTCTGAGGATGGGCGATCCCCGTTTTGCTAGAATGCTTATCAGCCCAAGGATAGATGAGTGTTTATGCCTGCCATAAAGACCGACAGCATTACATTTTAGGGCAGGCATTAGCTCACAAATAAAGATTTACTTTATACTTACTTTCTCACTATTGTAACTATTCTCAACATAGTTTTAAGCAAGATAGCGAAAAAATTAAGGCAATTGGAAGTCCTAATTATTTTGACAAAACTGTCTCTTTGAGCACATTGTTATGGCGACTCATATACATCAGTTCTAATTCCTTCAAAGCATCAGGTTTCCCCAGAGAGCCGATTTTTCCCAGGCAGGTCTAGCCCTCAATAAGATCACTGAACGCTATCTATCCGCCGTCGGCTTATGGTTCACTTAGCTATCAGCTTTAGGACGCTGTTGAAGGATGGAAATATTCGTAAATTTGCTGAGCGAGCTGAGGGCCAATTCCCTCTACGGTCGTGAGCTGTTTGACGGAGGCATCGCGGATGTAGTCGATGGAGCGGAAGTCAGCTAGTAACTGCTTGCGCCGGTGGTGACCGAGGCCGGGAATGTCTTCTAAGCGCGATCGCCGCATTCGATCCGTACGTCTTTTACGGTGGAAGCTAACGGCAAACCGGTGAGCTTCATCTCGCAGCCGCCGCAAGAGCTGGACACCGGGCTGGTCTGGCTCAGTCACTAGAGGTACTTTTTCTCCCGGCAGAAAAATCTCCTCCCGTTTTTTAGCTAGGCTTACTACCCGCAGCTCGCTGAGCAAATTCATCTCCTCAAGCTCGGTAACGACCGCCGACAGCTGGCCTTTTCCGCCATCAATCATTACCAGATCGGGCCAGTCGCTGTTGCCCACTCGCTGCAAATCGGGATCTTCCGCGTAGCGACGAAAGCGGCGGCGAATCACCTCAGCCATGCTGGCAAAGTCATCGGAGTGGCCGCTGGTGACCATGGGATTCTTGATCTTGTAGGTACGATAGTGCTGCTTTGCTGGCAGTCCGTCTACAAAAACGACCTGTGAGGCGACCGCGTCAGAGCCTTGAACGTGCGAGATATCGTAGCCCTCAATTCGCTTGGGCGGCCCAGGTAAATCGGCAATTTCGGCGAGATCCTGCATAGACTGGTTGTTGCGATCAGCGAATCGCTGCGTACGAGCAAGTTCGTATTGGGCGTTGCGCTCAACCATGTCTACCAGTTCGGCTTTCATCTGGCGCTGAGGCATTTCAACTGTGACCTTACGACCCTTTTGAGTGCTCAGAAATTCCGACAGCATATCGCCTTCTGGCAGGGGGTGCTGCGCTAAAATTTCTGCGGGAATTTCCACCGGGTCGACCAGGCGATAGTGTTCTTCTAGAACCCTTTGAAGGATTTCACCGGGGGTGCCAGATTGAGCATCGGCGACAAAGCCCAGACGCCCAACTAAGCGACCGGCGCGAATCTGAAAGAGCTGTATGCAGGCATGTTCGTCGTCTGATGAGAGCGCGATCGCATCTCTCGAAATCGTGTCATCGGGCAAAGCAACCTTCTGATTAGCGCTCAGCGTTTCCAATCCCTTGATCTGATCGCGAATGACGGCTGCTTTTTCAAAGTCCAGCTCTTCCGCTGCTTTCTCCATTTGAGCGGTGAGAATATCGACGAGTTCATGTGATCGCCCCTGAAACACCATTGCAACTCGCTGCACTATTTTGTGATAGTCCGCTGGGGTGATCATCTGCTGACATACGCCAGGGCATTGGCCAATGTCGTAATTCAGGCAGGGCCTGTCTTTAAACAAAGGCTGTCGCCGCTGCCGCAGCGGAAAAATGCGCTTGGCAATTTGCAGGGTACGCCGCAGCAGTCCCGTATCGACATAGGGGCCGTAGTAGCGGTTCTTGGCATTTTTACGCCGTTTGCGGGTGATGAAAATGCGAGGGTAGTCTTCTGACCAGGTAATACATAGATAGGGATATTTTTTGTCGTCTTTGAGCAGCACGTTGAAGTGGGGCTGATGCTGCTTGATCAAGTTGGCTTCTAAGGCCAGTGCTTCGGCTTCGGTATCGGTGACGATAAACTCGATCTCGGCCACCTTGCTGACCATGGTGGCAATGCGTGGGCTGTGATGGTACGCCGCGTCTCGAAAGTAGGAGCGTACGCGCGATCGCAAGCTTTTGGATTTACCAATGTAAAGAATCTGGTCAGTCTCGTCCTTCATAAAGTAAACACCCGGCTCTTGGGGAATTTCCTTTAGCCGGTTTTCTAACTTGTCGGGAGCCTGTAAGAGGGCTTGGGGCGCAGAAAAGGTAGGCACTGTTGATGGCGTGAATGGGTACGGTGGGGAAAGCAAGGCCGGTTCGCATTTGCTATGCAAGGGGCAGACAAAATATAAGGACAGAAACTTGAGTAGAAAGCTTTTAAGACCTCAACTCTTAGTACTTTCCTGAACTCTTAGTACTTTCCTGATGTCTACTTCAAAAAGACTGCTCAGATTAAAAAGATTTCGAAGGTACCTTGGCAATCGCTCTCCGTATGCGAGAAAATTTGATGTATAAGATGAAACAATCTAAAAGGAACGCCTGCAATGTATCTAATCAGTCCTGTTACTGTTTATTTTAGCGAAGCCATTTATTGACTGCTGCTACGAATTTCTACGGTATACCTAAACGCAGCGGTCAGGCCCCTTAGCATCTGCTTTCTCTGTTGGCATCTACCAGGTCTATTCTCTACCAATGTCCCAACTACGTTTTAACTTTATCGCCCCACTGTGAATATTCAAGAATTCGAGAATCAGTATCAAGAATCCGTTAGTAAAATCCTCAACGAGCTTCAGTCAATGGCCATCATTTCCAACCGGCTGGAGTCCGACATTGTGGAAGTCGGCACATCGGTGCGTAACCTCAATCAAATGGTAGAAGCTTTTCTCAATCAGCGCAGGGACGCTGAAGGATCCCTAGATCGCAATAGCTGAGGCGGTGAGGATTGGCCATGTGTCAGCCTATCAGTTGGGCTACTGCTGAACTTAGGTCGCTCGGGAAAAAGGGCTTGATTAAGTAAGCATTGGCTCCTAGCTGATAGGCTTTACGCTGATCGCTGAGCAGGGTGCAACCGCTGACTACCAAAATAGAAATATGCCGCCACTGGGCATGGCTACGGAGCTGTTCAATAATAGTAAACCCATCAATTACCGGCATCTTTAAGTCGAGAATGACCACATCCGGCTGAAAATCTTCCAGGTACTCAAATATTTGCTGTTCATCGCCCAGTGAACATACGCTATATCCACAATGCTCCAGGTAGTCCGAGAATAAGATGCGATTGCTATAGTCGTTTTCTAAAATGAGAACCCGACCCAGCGCCAAAGAAGACATATTTTTGGGTATTAACGCTAACCAACGGTCTGATTTCAAGTGGACTGTTTTCAGTAGAACACGATGCTACCAGGGCGATTAACTAGCAGCTTCCTGGCAATGCGCATTCTGCATAAGTTGCCCGCAGCTTTCGCATATTATTTGCCGGTAGCGTCATCTACAGTAGCGTCATCTACATAAGAGGAACGCTGAGCGGCGGCAATGAATTTGCCGATCCTTTGGATGGCCGTTGCCAGCATCTCAGGCGATTGTACCAAAGCAAAGCGCACGTAGCCCTCGCCTGAGGAACCAAACCCGCGCCCCGGAGAGAGCGCCACGCCGGTTTTTGCCACCAGCTCGCGGCAAAACTCAATGGAGTGTGTCGCCCAGTCGTGGGGCAAGCTGTCGGGCAGCTTTGCCCAAATATACATTGTGGCCTTGGGGGTCGGCACTGACCAGCCGATGGCCTGTAATGCTGTGATTGCCGCATCTCTCCGGCTAGCAAAGGTTTCGACAATATGGGAAACGCAGTCCTGCGGGCCAGTGAGGGCAGCGATCGCACCTCGCAAAATTCCCCGGTACTGATTAAAGTCGACGGTGGCTTTGACTTGCCGCAATGCTTTAATCAACTCAGCGTTGCCAATCGCGTAGCCCACTCTAAAGCCGCCCATGTTGTAGGACTTAGAGAGGGTGAAAAATTCGATGGAAACCGACTTGTCCGGATCGGCTTGCAGTACCGAAGCTACAGGAGCGCCTTCAAAGTAAAGGTCGACGTAAGGGAAGTCATGGACGAGGATGATATCGTGCTGCTGGCAGAAGGCAACGGCTGACCGGAAAAAGTTGAGGGGGGCGGTCGCCGTGGTCGGATTGTGCGGATAGCTCAGCACCATCATTTGCGACTTGGCTATCACTGCCGAAGGGATATCGCTGAGCACTGGCAAGAAGTCATTTTCAGCGACCAGTGGCATTGGGTGAATTTCACCACCGGCCAGATATACGCCGCCCGCATGAGAGGGATAGCCGGGATCTTGCAGCAGCGCAATATCGCCTGGGTTCATTACAGCTAAGGGCAGGTGGGCGGTACCTTCCTGGGAGCCAATCAGCGGCAGCACTTCCGTCTCAGGATCGACAGCGATGCCGAATTTTTCTTCGTACCATTGGGCAGCGGCGACCCGAAAGTCTTTGGTGCTGTTGAACAGGGCGTAGCCGTGGGTGGTCGGGTCGCGGAGGGCTTCGG
The DNA here is from genome assembly GCA_038315915.1 of Phormidesmidales cyanobacterium. Lineage (GTDB taxonomy): Bacteria > Cyanobacteriota > Cyanobacteriia > Phormidesmidales > Phormidesmidaceae > Phormidesmis. Next base: position 2,105 of record JBBQAC010000210.1, on the reverse strand, counting down.
CGATGGTGCCTAAGATGTGGGGCGGCGTGGGTAAGTCGGAGGAGCCCAGGGAGAGATCGATAATGGGTTTGCTGGCTGCGATCGCTGCTGTCTTGGCCTGATCCATGTCGGCAAAGACGTTGGTTTGCAAGGGGGCAAGGCGATCAGCAATTTGCATAGGTCGAGGGAGATGGACGGTCGTTTAATCAAACTAACATCCCCCACCTGGAAATGAATCTAGATGGGGGCATAGGAAATAGGGACGTAGGGAATTTTACAGGTTGTCTAGCTCAGATTTTAGGGCTTCTAGCTCGGCGTCAACTGCTGGGTCGGCGGTGTCTTCTGGCGTTACAGCCGGTTCGTCAGCGGCGGGCAGCGCCTCCTGAGCGGTACTGCTGCCGCCCAGCATGTTGGCTTTCATTGCTTCTAGCTCGTAGTCCACGTCGCCGCCGGATTCCAGGCTGGCAAATTGGCTTTCGAGGTCTGCGCCTGCGAGTTCGGCGGCGGCCTGACCACTAGCCTCCATCATCATGACTTTTTCTTCCATGCGCTCGAAGGCACTCATGGCGCTGCTGGTGCCCAGGCTGCCGACGCTCTTTTGGAGCTGTTCGTTAGCTTTGGCCGCGCTGGCGCGGGCTTTGAGCATGTCTTTTTTGGTTTTCGCCTCAGAAATTTTGCTCTCTAGGGCGATGAGCTGACGCTTGAGGGTGTCTACCGTGCCGCTTTGCTGATCGAGCTGACCTTTGAGGGCGCTGGCTGTTTCGGCATTGGTTTTTTTGCGTACCAGGGCTTCGCGGGCCATGTCTTCTCGGCCCTGCTGCAAGGCGAGCTGAGCGCGTTGCTGCCACTGAGTCGCGGTGGACTGGGCTTTGTCGGCCTGCTGCTGTACCCGCTTTTGGGAGGCGATCGCCTGCGCTACGGCCTGACGCATCTGCACCAGGTCTTCCTGCATGTCGATGATGGCCTGCTCCAGAATTTTCTCGGGATCTTCGGCGGAACTCACCGCCGCGTTTAAGTTAGAGCGCACTACCCGGCTAACGCGATCAAACAGTCCCATATCGTTATTCCTTACAGTTACTACGAGCTTAGCTACAGTATATACGGCTTTATTTCAGGAAGGGCAACGATTGAATATGGGGCTGTAGTGCGCTCGGCGTGACGCCTGCCCGGTAGGCAGCGATCGTTCCAACGGCCTCTAGATAAGTATTGACAGCGATCGCCCGAATGCCTAAATTAGCTGCCTTCACTGCCATAGTTGTACTGTTTTCACCGACCGCGATCACCTGCGCCGACCGTTGGCTCAGCAAAGGGGCCAGACTCATCACCGCGCTACCCCCAAAAGCTGTTGCCGGGACGACCACTGCATCTACCTGACTGGCTGTGATGATAGCTGCGTCGGCAGCATTGCCTACTGGACTGATGAACTGCGGCGCTCGGCTCAGCCCGGCCAGAACGCAGGGTAAAAAGGTATGGCCAATCTCTTCGGCGGCTGACCGGGGAGAGATATCAGGATCGAGCGGTAGGGGTGACAGCGCGGGGGCATGGGCGCAGGGCAGCTTGAACGTGCGGACGACCAGGTGGCTGATCACCGCCTCGACACCAGCAAGTGGATCGACGCCTTTGCCCTGACGGTAGGCGGCTAGCTCGGCGACATCTTCGTCTTCTGGGAAGCGGGCAATGACGGCGATCGCCTTCACCCCCACCTCATTGATCAGCCGCTCTGCTGCTCGGAGTAAACTGCCTGGATTTTCCAACGTGCCCCAGGATGCGCCGGAATCGGTGGTTTTGAGCGATACACCTAAAGGTCTGTCAGTGACTACATGAGCCCTCACGTCCAGCCCCAGCGTCGCTCGGGCAGCGTCAGCAGCCTGCAACTGTCGCCAGCGCAGGTCATCCTCAACCGCTTGATCAATCAATAGACCAATCGGATTTTGATGCACCGGGCGCAGTCCCCATTGTCCCGCTGCAAACTGGTCTAGCCCGTAGCCTTCGACATAGTAGGCATTGTCTATTGGCCAATAGAGCTGCGCGCCGTTGAGCACGTTGGGGTGGGTGATCAGCCGGTCGGTGACTTGCGCGAGCGTGCGGGCAACCGGGAGTGCATCGCCAGCATAGCCGCCAATCGC
>JBBQAC010000066.1:0-17705 GCA_038315915.1 Phormidesmidales cyanobacterium | reverse complement strand
CGCCTACTGAGCAGGACAGCTATCAGAGCAGCTTGAAGTACTACCGCGACCTGAATAATGTCATCGACACTTCCAGGCAGGAGGGATTACAAGAGGGAATTGAACAAGGAATTGAGCGAGGTCGCAAGGCAGAAAAGATTGCGATCGCCCGTGCCCTCCTGAGCAAGCTGCCTAACGAAACGATCAGTCAAACCACCGGTCTTCCCGTCACTGAGATAGAGCAACTGCGAAATAACAACGAATAGGTAGATTTATTGCCTTCTGCCTTTATTGTCTGTCGTATTAACCGAACATATCGTCAGGAGAACCCTAACCCGGTTGGGTTTTCCCGTTGTTTCGGGGCGGTCTCTACACTCGAACAATCCATAAGGCTCTGGCAAGCTTAAGGGGTAAATAAAAAAGGAAACGAAGACTATGAACAAACTTCTCCGCTATGGACTCGGTATCGTACTGCCCCCGGCTGGCGTGTTTTTGACCTATGGCATCAGTCCAGCATTCTTTATCAATCTGCCTCTCACTCTTTTGGGATGGTTGCCTGGCAGTATTCACGCGGTGTGGGCGATCGCCAAGCACTACGAGAACTTGCAGTTGACCCAGGAATCTATTGAAACCAGCGCTACTTAAGCCACTGGTACTTACGCGATCACTTTCAAGTAAACCCCCTAAAAAGAAGAGAAAAAATATATGTTGGGATTTTTCGTCACAACCCTAGTTACCGCCTTGAGCCTTTTAGTCGTTGACCTTGCCGTTCCAGGCGTAGGTATTGCGACTTTCCCAGCAGCGCTAGCCGCAGCTGTATCTCTCGGCCTTGTCAATGGCTCTATTAAGCCAGTTGTAAAGCTGCTGTCGTTGCCAGTTACCTTTCTTACGCTGGGAGCCTTCTCCCTGGTTGTCAACGGCCTTTGCTTCTGGCTGGCCTCTCTGTTCGTCCCTGGCTTTGTCGTCCACGGATTGCTAGGATTCATTCTTGGCCCAGTGGTGCTGTCTTTTGTCGGCACGTTTTTGATGAACTATTTTACCAAAAACGAGTTGGATCAGAAGCTAGCTGGCGTTGGCAATAAGTTTAACCTGAATCAGACTAAAGGCGAAAGCATTCAACCCGCTGCCGAAAAAGATGCGATAGAAGCGACCAAAGCCTCATAGTGCTTTAAGTGCTAATCAAACTTGAGACAGCTTTCTATCAAGTAGCTTTTTACCCAGTAACCTCCACTGCGTTTTCTAACGGTGGAGGTTATTTCGTTTAGCCACCGATTCCTTACACATTTGAATGACGATAGATAGGTAGGCGATCGCTCGTATTGTCGCTGCGATCACTTCTTCTTGGTAAACTGAAAATTCAGACCTTTTCAATTACCACGGGCTTTGCCCAGATCACCAGCACAATGCAGCCTTCTTCACTGACAATGCGGTGGCTGCTATCAGGTGGATTAATCACCAACGTTCCGGCCTGGTGCGTGCCTTGATAGTCACTTTGAGCGCCAGATAATACGATGATGTGCTCATAACCCGTGTGGCTGTGGGTGGGCACAACTGCGCCCGGATCGTATTTGAGCAGGGCGGCTGAGGAGCCTTGCTGACCTTCGTCGTACAGGCGGTGGATGGTAACGCCGGGGCGAAAAGGCTCCCAAGCTAGCCGTTCGGGGCGATCTGCGAGAGAAAAAAGATTGTGTAGAATCATGGTGTTAGGCTGCTGTACCGCTGCTATCTGACAGTTTTTGACAAACGGTATCAAGCGTTGATGTCCAGCCAACGATACCACCTTGAGCCCGCAGCATTTCCAGGGTAGCCTGCTTGAACTGTGGAAAGTAGCTAGCGGTACAGTCTTCTATGAGCAGACATTCGTAGCCGCGATCATTGGCCTCGCGCATGGTGGTTTGAACGCAAACTTCGGTGGTGACGCCGGTTATGAGCAAATGGGTGACCTGGTACTTTTGCAAAATTGAGGCTAAGGGCGTGTTGTAAAAAGCGCCTTTACCGGGCTTGAGAATGACGACTTCATTCGGGAGCGGTGCCAGGGCAGGAATAATGGCATTGCCGGGTTCGTTGCGCACTAAGATGCGGCCCATGGCGCTGCGATCGCCGATCCGCAGCGCCGAATTTCCCCGAATGAGCTTAGAAGTGGGACAATCAGAGAGATTGGGTTCGTGGCACTCTTGGGTGTGAATGACCAGAAGACCCAGCTCACGACAGGTCTGAAGGAGCGTTTTTAATTGCGGCACAATTGCCTGAAGCTGAGTGACATCGTTGCCCAAGGCGTCGCCGAAGCCGCCGGGTTCAAGAAAATCACGCTGCATGTCAATGATGACCAGTGCCAAATGATCGAGTGAGTCGGGCAGGGGATAGTCATAGGGCAGCGCCGGAATAGCGTTCATAGGATTGTTCTCTTAAAATTTTCTCATGCCTGTTAATGTCCTGCCATGGCATGACCAATGGTGGCAAAGTCGGCGGTGGCTGTGGGGCTTTGGTAGGAAAACTGACCGCCGCTAATGACGATTAGGCGGTCGGAGAGCTTCAACAGCTCATCGAGGTCTTCACTCACGAGCAGTACGGCTACGCCCCGGTTGCGGGCGTTGATAATCTGAGTGTGGATGAAGTCAACAGCGGCAAAGTCGAGTCCAAAGCAAGGGTTGGCTGCAATCAGCAGCTTGATGTGATCGGCAGAGAGTTCGCGGGCTAACACAGCGCGTTGGACGTTCCCGCCCGAAAGGTTCTGTACTGGGGTTTCGGGAGAAGGCGTTTTGACTGAAAATTGGCCAATTAGCCCGACGGCCATCTGTCGAATTGCCTGCAAAATCAGCAGTGGCCCTTTGGCTTGGGGTGTTCTGTCAAAGGTGCGCAAGGCCATGTTTTCAGCGACGCTCATATGGCCGACGCAGGCGTTGCGCAAAGGCTCTTCGGGCAGGGCAAAGACCTGATGACGATACATTTCGGCGCGGGTGGCATGGTAGCTTTCGCCATTCACCCACACTTCACCCGCCACAGCTTCCCGCTGTCCGGCCAATACCTCTACTAGCTCCCGCTGCCCATTGCCAGAAATGCCCGCAATCCCAACAATTTCACCGCTGTGAACAGTCAAGTCAATGCCTGCAAACGCTGGCAGGCCGCTGTCTTTATTGGCGCTAATCTGCCTCACGTCTAAAACCGGCACGGGGTTAGGCAGATTCGTTTTGGCAACAGGCGTAGGCTCTTTTTTCTCACCCATCATCATTTCGGCCATGTCTGCAACGGTTAGATCGCTGACCTGACCGCTACCGGCAAATTTGCCTTTGCGCAGCACCGTAATCTCATCGGCAAAAGCCATCACCTCTCGAAACTTGTGAGAGATCATGAGCACACTGAGCTGGCCGTCAGTCACCTGCTCACGCAGTAAGCCCAGCACCTCATCAGCTTCGGCGGGGGTCAGCACGGACGTAGGTTCATCCAAAATTAAAATGCGGCTATTGAGGTAGAGCTGTTTGAGAATTTCGAGCTTTTGCTTTTGGCCCGCTGCGAGCTGAGAAATTGGAATTTCGAGCGGGACTTGAAAGGGAGAAGTCGAGATAAAGGCCCGCAGCGCCTCCATTTCAGCTTTCCAGTTAATCACGCCCGTTTTACCAAAGCGAGAAAGCACCAAATTTTCAGCAACCGTCATCGCGGGTACTGAGGTGAAATGCTGATACACCATACCAATGCCGTAGCGGTGCGCGTCGCGAGGATTGCTGATTTGCACCGGGTGAGTGTCTATCAGCAGTTCGCCTGCGGTGGGCTGGTAAAACCCCATGATGCACTTAACGAGTGTGCTTTTTCCGGCTCCATTTTCACCGAGCAGGGCGTGAAAGCTGCCGGGCTTGAGGTGCATGGACAGGTTGTCGAGGGCGATTAAGCTGCCGAACTGTTTGGTCATGCCGTTGACTTGCAGATCGGGCGGACGACTGGGGTGCAGCGGGGTTGTGGGCGCAGCGGCCAAAGAAGCTGAAGAAGAGAGTGTAGTCATTGGAAAGATCTCCTATTTACGGCTGAATAGCTTCAATCAATGCTTGAGAGTCAGCGACAGCGCCAAATACACCGCCCTGCATTTTGATCATTTTGAGCGCGGCCAGATAGTTGCCGTAGTCGGTTGCGCCCGTGCAGTCGGAGAGCATCAGGCATTCGTAGCCGCGATCATTGGCATCGCGCATGGTGGTGTGCACGCAAACATCGGTGGTAATGCCGGTGAGAATAATGTTTTGAACGCCTTTTTGACGCAGCAACAGATCGAGATCGGTGGCGTAAAAGGAGCCTTTGCCCGGTTTGTCGATGATGGCTTCACCCGGTAGGGGTGCTAGCTCAGGAATGATATCCCAGCCGGGTTCACCCCGGATTAAAATTTTGCCGCAGGGGCCAGGGTCGCCAATGCCTGCGCCGATTTGCTGCGATCGCCAGCGTTTGTTCTCAGGCAAATCTGCCAGATCGGGGCGATGGCCTTCGCGGGTGTGCATGACGTGATAGCCCTCTGAGCGGGCGACATTGAGCAATCGGGCAATCGGTTCAATCGGGGCGCGGGTGAGCGACAGGTCGTAGCCCATTTTATCGACGTAGCCGCCTTTGCCGCAAAAGTCGGTTTGCATATCAATGACTAAAATCACCGTATTGTCAGGCCGCAAATCGCCGTTGTACGGATAGGGGTATGGATCGGCTTCTACAAAACGTCCCATGTGAATGGATGCTCCAAATCTACGCTTTAAATCTATGCCTTAAACCTGCCTTAAAACTGTGTTCTGAGGAATGGTTCTGATCTTCGCTAATTGTCCATGCCTAGCGCGCCCGGTACGCCTGCGAGCGACCTCTTCGGCGAACAGGTCATGATCATAATCAGCAGCGTCAGCACATACGGCGCAGCATTAAACAAATAGTAACCCTGCTCAATGCCCACCGATTGCAGCGACGGCCCTAGCGCTTGCGCCCCGCCAAACAACAGCGACGCCCACAGGCAAGTCACCGGATTCCAGCGGGCAAAAATCACCAGCGCCACGGCCATCAGCCCCTGCCCGCTAGAAATTCGCTCTGTCCAAACGCCGGGATAGTAAAGCGACAGAGAAGCGCCGCCGATGCCCGCCAGAAAGCTGCCCGCCATAATGCTGAGCATTCTCACTTTGAAAATCGACACGCCCATTGCTCTAGCCGCCTCCGGACTGTCGCCCACCGCGCGGATATACAGTCCCCAGTGGGTGGACTTAAAAAACCACTTCATCAGGGGGGCGATCGCTAACCCCAACAGAAACAGCGGACTAATTTGCAGCGCGGCTTGAATGGCGGGTGAAGCCCCACTCCCGGCTAAATTCAGTGTCGGCAACTGTGGCGCAGAAGGCTGGATAAACGGCTTTCCCAAAAAGAACGCAATGCCGCTGCCAAAAATAATCATTGCAATCCCGACGGCCACGTCATTCACACGAAACTGCTGCGACAGCCAGCCGTGGATAGAACCCAACACCAGTCCGGCCAGCCCTGCGGCGAGAATGCCCAGCCAGGGCGAACCGGTGAGATAAGAGACAGCATAGGCCGACATTGCGCCTGTTAACAGCGTGCCTTCCAGCCCCAAGTTAATCTTGCCGCTTTTTTCGGTGAGACATTCTCCCAAGCTGACAAACAAGAACGGGGTGCCGCCCCGCATGGTGCCAGCAATAATTGCGAGGGGCACACCCCACCAGCCCAACCCTTCTGACATGATCTGAACTCTCCTTTCTGTTTTTTCTACAGGTGAACTAGATGTTTACGCCGTGACTACAGGCTCCTCACCTGGGCTCGCAGGCGGTGACGCTGAGGTTGTGATGATGGGCTTTTCTTTAAAGAACGGAATTTTGCCGTAGAGTGAATCGCTGTAAAGTACGACCAGGAACACCAGACCCTGAAAAACCAGTACGGTGGCATCGGGGAGATTGAGCGATCGCTGCAAAATCCCCCCACTGGCCAAAATCCCGCCCACCAGCAGAGAAATCAGCACCGCCGCCAGCGGATTGTGCCGCGCCGCAAAGGCCACTAAAATCCCACCGTAGCCATAGCCCGCATTCAGTGACTCATTGGCTGAGCCCTGCACGGCTGCCACTTCCACCATGCCCGCAAGCCCCGCACAAGAGCCCGCCAAAAAGCAAATGATTACCGTCAGCTTACCGACTGGCAAGCCCGCAATCCTCGCCGCCCGGACATTGCCACCAGCAGTACGGGCCGCAAACCCAAAGGTAGTGCGCTGCATTAAAAAATAGGTGATGATGCAGGCAACTAGGCCGTAGAGCAGGCCCCAGTGCACCCTTGTGCCGGGAATGCTGCCCAGCATATTCACATCGGCTAAGGGAAACGTAGAGGGCTTGTTGAGTGAACTGGGATCTCGCATGGGGCCACCGACGAGGTGGTTGAGGAGCGCGATCGCAATATAGTTCAGCAACAAACTGCTAATCGTTTCATTCACCGCCCGGTAGTGTCGCAATGCCCCAGCCGCGCCAATCCACAGCCCACCTGCGACAATCCCGGCGGTCGCCATCGCAATTTGCACCAGCATCGGCGGCAGCGCAGTCCCTATCATCAGACCGACGGCCACCGCTCCTAATCCGCCCATTACCAGCGCCCCTTCATTGCCGATAATCACCAGCCCTAATCGCGCGGGCAGGGCCGTACAAAGCGCACTCAGCATCAGCGGCGAAGCGCGAATCAGCGTATTTTGAAAGGTGCTAGCACTGCCAAAAGCCGCCTTCCAAATTAGCCGATAGACCTCTAAAGGATTGGCTCCAGCCAACGCGCAAAACAGGCCAAACAACAGCAGCCCGACCACGATTGCGCCAAACGACAGACAGAGAGATTCTAATGTGCGACGCCAAGATTGCATGGGTTTCTTCTCCTAGTTTTCTCATATAACTGGCTTCTATGGCCCTAGCTGCCGATTGAACCAACCACCCCTTCCACCAAATAATCCATCTGCTCTAGCTTTGGATCTTGTTGCTTTAGCGATTCTGAAGCTGCAACTACTACCTTGCCCTTGTTGTCTTTGACTTCGCCCTTATAAATCACCATGCTGCCATCCATAAATTGAGCCTTTACCGCCTCAGCTTTTTGTTGCGTCTCGCTACTGACTGCCGTCCCATAGTCTGATAATTTGCAAAAGCCTTCCTTCAGTCCGCCGCGCAGAATATGTGGAATGCCGCCATCCATGAGCTGTTTGCCAGCGTGCATCTCTTCGGCTAGCTGAGTGTAAATGTTTGTCCAATCCCACTCAGCCCCGGTCAAATAGCCCTTGGGCGCAAGTGCCAGCTGATCCGCGTGATAGCCCGATGAGAAAATGCCTCGCTTTTCAGCAGTTTCCATCACTACTTTGGGACTGTCTACATGGCAAGTGACGACATCAATGCCCTGATCGGCCATACTGTTGGTCGCTTCAGCTTCTTTAATCGGCTCAGCCCAGTTGCCGGTAAAGACAACCTGCGTCGTGACTTCGGGTTTCACACTGCGCGCGCCCAGCGTAAAGCTGTTGATGTTGCGCAGCACCTGCGGAATCGGTTTGGCTCCGACAAACCCTAACTTGCCTGTTTTAGAAGTGAGTGCAGCGACAACGCCCGCAACATATTGCGCTTCGTCGATATAGCCAAAATAGCTGCCAATATTCTTAGGCGTAGTGCCCTCTTGATACAACCCGCCCGCATGGAAGAACTGCACGTCAGGGTATTCTTCAGCCAGTTTGAGAATATGCGGGTCAAAATAGCCAAACGATGTCGGGAAAAGCGCCTTCGCCCCGTCGATATCAATCATGCTGCGCATAGATTCGGCCACAGCCGTCGTCTCCGGTACGTTGGCCTCTTCGACTAATTTCACCCAGGAAAATTGCTTGGCAACTGCCGCTGCACCTTCGGCGTGGGCCTGATTGTATCCATAGTCATCTTTAGGGCCGACATAGATAAATCCGAGGGTCATCGGCTCATCTTTGCCACCGGCTGCACTACTTTCAGCACTGGTACCAGAATCAGCGCTACAGCCTGTGCCAAATTTTGCCGTTAGCCCAAATGCGCTGGTCGCAAGTAGCCCTCTTATCACCTGACGGCGAGACATGCCGAATAACTGACGATTGCTCATATTGTCAACTCCTGAACGAAGATTGAGCAAAGTCTATCAGGGGAGATTAGGTAGCGGCGCAAGCAAAGGTGCGAGAAAAAGTGCGAGAAAAGTACTAACCGAAAGTGCTAAAAAAGTGTGGTTAGAGAGCAGCAAATTGTGATTTTGGGTACAAAGCGTCATGAAGGAACTCGCTAGGGTACTTAATAGATGGCGTTCTAGGTGTTGACTTGACTTCTGAAGAAGCCTTAGCGCTGGTAGAGCGTGAGATCTGCCGTAGCCGTCGTACTCAACGCGGCCTCAACTCATTGCAGCGCACTGTCTTTCGCTATGCCTGGGAAGATTGCTCGTATGGTGAAATCGCACGGCAGTCGGGCTATGAGCTGAGCTATGTCAAGCAGACGGGTTCGCAGCTTTGGCAAATGCTGTCGCAAACGCTGGCGGCTAAAGTCACAAAGCATAATGTTCATCTGGTGTTGCAGCAAAATCTATCAGCAGTAGAGTTAGCAGCAGAATCGGCAACAGGGTTCGCGCCAAATATCGAGTTGCAGCTACAGCCACAGCTACAATTACCGGTGCAACCATCGACTGCGCCCGTGATTGACTGGGGAAATGCCGTAGATGTTCCTTGCTTTTATGGTCGTGAGGCTGAGTTGGAGCAGCTTGTGCAGTGGGCTTTGGGCGATCGCTGTCGTCTGATCGGTATTTTTGGCATGGGCGGTATTGGTAAGACGGCGCTCTCCATTCAGCTAGCGCAGCAGTTGAGCCAGTCAGTTAGCTTCTCGCATGTGATTTGGCGATCGCTCCGAAATGCCCCACCCCTCACCGATTTGCTGGCAGATTTGCTGCAAACGCTCTCACCCTCAACAACATCTGCTGCTAAAACCGTCAATCAACAACTCTCGCATCTGCTCCACTATCTTCGCCAGCACCGCTGTCTGATCGTGCTCGATAATGGCGAAACGGTCATGGGTGAAACGGTCATGGATAGCGCATCAACCTACGACCTGCTCTGGCAGCAGCTCGGCCAAAGTGAACACCAGAGCACAATTTTGCTCACCAGCCGTGAAAAGCCCAGCAGTATTGCCGCGCACGAAGGCAGATCGCTGCCGGTGCGCTCACTTCGATTAACTGGGTTAAGTGCCAATCACGCTCAGGCGCTGTTTGATCTCAAAGGTGACTTCAGCGGCACCGTCACCGAGTGGCAGCAGTTAGTAGAGCACTATGCCGGTAATCCATTAGCGCTGAAGATGGTGGCAGCGGTGATTCAAGAACTGTTTACTGGTGAGGTTGGCAGCTTTCTCGACTGTCTGCAAACCGGCACAGCCGTCTTTGGCGATATCAAAGACCTGCTCAACCAGCAAATCAATCGGCTTTCACCACTGGAGCAGCAGACGCTTGACTGGTTGGCGATCGCCCGTAAGCCCATCACCCTGCCTCAGCTCCGCGCCAACTTTACCCTTGGGTTGAGTGTCGGTGATCTGCTAGCCGCGCTATCTGCGCTAGAACGTCGCAGCCTGATTGAAAAACTGCCGCCCAGCTCCGAAGAACATCAGCCCAGCTTTACGCTACAGCCAGTCGTGATGGAATACCTCACCCGGCGGCTAATTGAGCGAGTTTGCCAGCATTTACTCACTGGCAGGCTATGCGCCCCCTCGCCGCTGACCACCCATGCCCTGATTCAGGCGCAGGCGAAAGACTACATCCGCGAAACCCAAACTCGGCTGATTCTTAAGCCAATTGCCGATCAGCTACTAGCGCTCGGCAGTCGCACCGACTGGGCGCAAACCATTCGTCAGGGGCTAGATGAACTGCGCCAAACGCCCTCCCAAGCGGGCTATGCGGGCGGCAACCTGATCAATTTGCTGATTCAAATGCAGATTGACTTGAGCGACTGGGATTTTTCACAGCTACCGGTCTGGAGCGCCTATCTTGAAGGCGTTAATTTGCATCGGGTCAGCTTTGCCAAATCAGACCTTTCACAGTCGGCGTTTAGCGAAACCTTTAGTCAGGTGCTGACGGTCGCCTTTAGCCCGGATGGCAAGCTGTTAGCAACCGGCGATGTCAATCACGAAATTCAGCTCTGGCGGGTGGCAGATGGCCAGCTTTTGCTCACCTTTACTGTGCAAGAAGGCTGGATCTGGTCGGTGGCGTTTAGTCCCGATGGCAAGCTGCTAGCCGGTAGCGCTAACCAGTCGGTGCAGCTTTGGGATGTGCAGAGTGGGGCGCTGGTTCAGAGTTTGACTGGGTATAGCGATCGCGTTTTCTCAGTCGCCTTCAGTCCGGATGGGCAGCTTCTCGCTACCGGCAGCGAAGACCAGCGGGTGCGCATCTGGGAGTGGCGTACTGGCAAGCTCCGCCACCAGCTCAGCGGCCATACTGACGAAGTGCGCTCGGTCGCATTTGCCCCTCATGCTCAAAATCGGCAGCAGCTGACTTTAGCCAGCGCTAGCTATGACGGCAACGTCAGGCTCTGGGATGCCGTCAGCGGCGAGTGCACTCAGGTTTTAAAGGGGTCTACTAAGCTGAGATCGGTGGCGTTTAGCCCAGATGGAAAAACTTTGGCCAGCGGTGGGGCGGCGGGCTATCTTAAGCTGTGGCAGGTCAAACCGGGAGGAGCACTACGATGGCAAAAGTTTTCCTGCAAAGAGTTGCTCAACGCCCAGCAGCCGATTCGCAGCTTGGCCTTTAGTCCCGATGGGCGCACGCTCGCTAGCGGCAGCGATGATGGCAAAGTTTGGCTGTGGAATTACCGCACTGGTGAATTGCTCAAGGTGCTGTCGGGCCATACGAGTTGGATTAGTGCGATCGCCTTCAGCACTGATAACCTCCTCGCCAGCGGCAGCGAAGATCGCACCGTTCGGCTCTGGCACAACAACCTCTGTCAGCGGCAGTTGCAGGGCTACAGCAACGGCATTTGGTCGGTCGCCTTTAACCCCACTGGCAACCTGCTGGCCAGCGGCAGTCAAGATCGCCTTGTGCGGATCTGGTCAGCCAAAACGGGCGAGCTGTTGGGTAGCTTAGCAGGCCATACAAGTTGGATTTGGTCAGTCGCCTTTAGCCCGACTCAGCCGACGCTGGCCAGCAGCAGCGAAGATCGCACCATTCGGATTTGGGATATTCACACTCAGCAGCAGCGCCATGTGCTCACCGGACATGAGGATGCGGTGCTCAGCTTGCTTTACACGCCACAAGGCACGCTCTGGAGCGGCAGTTTAGATGGCAGCTTGAAGCAGTGGACAGCAGAGGGAATTTGTCTGCAAACGTTGGATAGAGAGAGGGGCGGGCATCGGGGCGGGGTTTGGGCGATCGCTCTCAACCTGGATGGAAACCTGCTCCTCAGCGGCAGTCAAGATCAAACTCTCAAACTTTGGGATGCCGTTAGCGGTCGTCTGATCGATACCCTCAGTGGCCATCAGAGCTGGATTCGCGCCGTCGCCATTAGCCCCGACTGCCAAACGCTGCTGAGCGGCAGCGCCGACGGTATGCTCAAAATCTGGCAAGCTGATGACTTCGGCAAATATCGCTGCCAGCAGACCCATGCTGCCCATTCAGGGCCAGTCCTCTCGATTGCCATTCACAAAAGTGGCCAACAGATCGCCACCAGCAGCACCGATCACACCATCAAGCTGTGGAATCTCAGAACCGGAACCTATCAGGCTATTCCGCAGGCCCACGACCGCTGGGTAAAATCTTTGGCCTATAGTCCGGACGGCTCTACTCTGGCAAGCTGTAGTCAAGATGAAACTATCAAGCTCTGGCACACTACCCGCTTAGAGAATGCACCCATCTTGACCCAAACGCTGCGAATGCCCAGACCTTATGAAGCGCTGAACATTGAACAAGCGAGTGGACTCACCCCCGCGCAACAATCTGCCTTAAAACAGCTCGGTGCAACAACACCGTTACGTTGTTGATCTCTACTGTCGCGGTGCCGGTTGCTTCACCTGTGGTTGAATAAGCGACAACCCTGTCTGTGAAAATTAGCTAGAGCTTTTTCGCGCTTCACGTGGTATTAGACCGCTAACGTCAATGATTCCATCCAGGTAGGGCTCCCATAGATACCGGCTAACAGTTCATCAATCTCGAATACTTGTTTGAGCTTTTGCCAGTACACCGAGCTACCGCCACCCCACACTTGCACATCGTTCAGGTCTTCGTCGGATGGTCTGGTCAGCGCTTCAAAGCCGTTTCCTGTCCAAGCCTCCATTTCAAGCCGGTCTACCGGCCACAGATGCTTAGAGCCGTCGTTCAGAGTGACCTTAAGCTCTCGACTCTCTCTGAGGTATTCAGCGGCGATCGCCAATCTTGTTTCTTCAATTTTCTCCATACTTGTCCCGCTAATTCTCTCCATGAATATAGGCTCTTACTTATATGTATTTTCTATAGAACACCAGTTCAAATCAGAGCACTTCATCCATCCCGATTTGATACAAAAGCTCAGAGACATACGCATAAACCAAGATGTCGCTAGTAGCGATGCTGATTGCAGAGACGTATAGCTGTATATCTGCTTCAGGACGTTGTTTTCTAGCTTCTCCTTGTTTACTTCTTCCTTAAGTTGAAGTTTGTTCGCATACAAGCACACCTAAGAGATTCAACATTACCCCTTACTGGACTCACGCACAGCCATGTTTCGCATCTCTCGCAGCGTAGCAAGGACAACAGGGCTTTGTAAGACTCGACTACAGGCAAAAAATCTTCTTTAGAAAAGTTTGCCCACGAGTTGTAGTGAACTGCTGGATTGATAGAAGCCCACTGCTCTAAACTCACGGCTTTTGATTTGGATTCGAACTCATCCATTAAGATCTGTACCGTTTGTTCTGTATCCGGATCCTTCCACGAGACAGCAACCTTTTTTGCTTCCTTCAGGTATTTTGGGACACGAGATAAAGCAGGTTGCAACAATCCTCCTAAGTCGTAATTCCCATCACCCTGAAACGTAACTTGCGCTCTCAGAGACTCAGCAAGTTCTTGAGCCACATACTCAAGATGGCGTCTAAGTTTTGCGGCAGCAGCGGGCACATCTTCGTTTTGAAGAGCTTCGTCTATATCTCTCCAAACTTCCAGAGATGCAGCGACCAATGGGCCATGTTCAACAGTCCAATTCCGAAAGCTAACAGACGCCTTTTTAGAAATTAGGCCCTGCGAATGCATCTGTCGATGCCAAGCTTGCTCATGAGTTGTAAGAATGAATTGAGTATTAGGGAACTTTTCATCGAAAAGACGGCAAACCTCTCGTCGATATTGTGTATCAACTGACATAACAACGTCATCGAGCACTACAAACGTAAAGTCATCCTGGAGCTGTTGCTGCATGAGAGCAAGGTACAAGCATATACCCATGCCGTCTTGATGCCCTTCGCTATGATATGCTCCTGGTGGAAACAGACCACGGTTATGAAAATCAACTTCCAGGTTCAAAGCTGCTTCTTTGTGCTCGAGCTTGGCTTTAAACTGAGCCTCATCATCGTGGTTGATGAAGCAGTAGTAATCTGCGAGCTTAGACTCGACTTGTGAGTACAGACCACCAAGTGTTTCTTCGACAGACTCACTAAAAACTTTCAGAGCAGTTTGTGCTGTATTACTGGCTTTGGTTTTTTGGTCGAGAGTACGTTTTGCTGCCTGATACTTCTGAAGCCTCTCCTGCGCAATCGTGATAAATTCGCGCGCTGTAACTTCAGCACTATTATCGGGTTTATTAAGAACTGTTTTGTGTACAGTAGCTGTTGCATCAGAGACCGTCGGGGGAACCTGTTTCTGCATACTACGGAGCTGATTCTCGAATTCTAATAAACCCTCAATTGTTTTAATTTTTTCGCCAATAAGTACAAGACTTGCAGCATAGTCGCTAATAACTGTGGCTTCCTGAGTCTTACTCACTGCAATAGCAATTTTCTCAGCGCTCTTAAGCAGTCCAACCTGCCGCTGAATAGAGGATTTCAATTCACCAGAGGCATTTTTTAGATTTTCGCTCCTTTCTTTGATTTTTTTGGCCTTATTGATCTTGGCCTTTAGGTGTAGAACTAGAGAATCAATCTCCCAATCGGTATCGCAGAGTGGACAAGCATCCTCGGTAAGAAGCCCAAGACCTTCCTCGTAAAAACTAGCTCGCTTGAGTTGCTGAGGGAAAGTTGGATCTATATTCAAGGCATCGAGCTGAACAATGCACCCCTTGACGGAGCGTACTCGCTCAGACGATTCAAAGTACTCCTTTAGAGCATCAAGATCACGTAAAGCAGTTGAACGGGAAAATATTTGGCTATCCCCTTTCTGTGTCACGAGCCCGAAATTGAGTTTTGTATCTTTATTGATATCGGATAGAGTAGGGAGATCGATAATCTGACGTTGTACGTTGACCTTCTCTAGAATCAACTCTGTGGTCAGATGGTTAACATCTATGTGACGTCGAAGGTCATCGGTTGCCGAGTTGGAGCTTTCGGTGGCGTTTTTTTGATCCCGCAATAATTGATTAGATGCGGTTTTGAACGTCGCTCGGAGCTGTCCAAGATCATCAAGTTTCAGAAGCGCTTGCACATCCTTCGAACGGGTAGCACCTTCGCTGAGAACGTACTTGATAATTTCACGTCGGGAAAGGGACAATTCTGAGTGCTGCTCAACCTGCTCAAGTACAGCTCGGATATCTGGCTCGTCGGGAGAAACTATCAGCTTTTTCGGACTACTTAATTTTCTCTCTATTGTGGCTGTTTTCCCAAGCTTTGGAAATTTCAAAGTGAGACGAACCAATGAAGTCTCTGGTCGATCACGTGCATCTACGTGTGGCCCGTGAATTTTAAGCGAAAGAGAGCCTGTACCTTTCCCAGCCAGTCTAGAGATATTCCCTGTCAAGCCAAAGTCAATAGCGTCGACGACACCACTCTTCCCCGAGCCATTAGGCCCGTGGATGACAAAGTTATCGCCATCGGGCTGTAGGGTCAGCTTCTTGATCCCCCGGATTTCTTCAATATGAATTTTGATTAGCTTAATCACTTGTAACAGATTCTCCGGAAAGGATAGATGCAATGTCGGCAGCTTTTATTTTGCTGTCAGATGAAAGAGCTTTCTTAAGCATTCCTATCATCTGTTCGTCAAAATTCTCTTCAGAATTGAGTTTCTTTACGAACTTATCGATTACTTCTTGATACAGTTTAGATTTTGGCATTCTTATGCGCTGAGGGCAAAAACGGTCTGTAGATCAATATTACAGATTTGACTAAAATAATGCGACCCTCTATGACCGCTTCACAAGACTTACAAGAAGGTGTGTAGCATCTGTAACCTATGCCTATTCGTTCGTCTATACCGAATACCTGAGAATCTGATTAGAAAGCAAGTGAAAGAGCTATCCAGATAGTAAAACTATGCGATCGCAATTCCACCCCGCTTATAGGGTTTCAGCTCAGCGGTAAAGCGCTGCCGAGCCTGCCATAGGTCGTATTGCTGCTGCAAGCCCAGCCAGATTTCTGGAGTAGTGCTGAGCGTTACTCCTAAGCGAAGGGCGAGATCGGCAGTGACTGGGATGCGGCCAGCAAGCAGATCGTTGATATCGGCAATGTCAACGCCAAGGCGATTTGCAAACTCAGCAGGCTCTATGCCCAAGGGTTTAAGGTAATCCTCAGATAAAATCTCACCGGGTGCGGGCGGATTATACATTTGCATTGTGTCAGCTCCTGTCTAAATCTAGTGATAGTCGAGGTAGTCGAGAACGTAAGCATCGCCGTCTTTAAACTCAAAAGTCATACGCCAATTTTCGTCAACCCAGACAGACCATCGATCTTCCTCACCCTTGAGTGAATGTAAATTCTAGCCCGGTACATCCATGTCTGGAGAGTCTGAGTCCTTCTACTTTCTAAAGGGGCCGACCCAGATGGCTGCGCCCGTCACTAAGGGAATTAGGGCAAAAGTGCCGCCAAACAAAAGCGGATGAGTTTTGGCAGCGGGCACGGTCAGAATCGTGCCGACGACGAGACCGCAGTAAAGCAGAGCGGCAAAAGGGACTGCACAGATCAAAATGATCATCAGGCGGTCATTGGATTCTATCGGAGCCATAGGCGGGCAGTGTGGGAATTGGACGGGCGGTTATTTGAGCTGATCTACGCGGGGCAACTTGATCGCCAGCAGATCGGTTGTATGCCCTATGTTAGTAGATGCTTGAATAAGCGTCTGAGCTTGGAACTCCCTGCCTGAGAAAGCCCTTTGGCAAGTGGTTTCTTTCGCCAGAAGTCGCCCGGAAGTTGGCTCAGCCTCACTTATTTTTTGCTGTATAAATCTATATTCGACAGAGATTCTAAGTGAATGTCACTTTCCAAAGTAGTTTCTATCTGCTGTCCGGGTTGTAAGGTGCCTGAGACGGGGGCGGCTTGCTTGAGGTTGACGGCAGCAGCGATCGCCTACTGCAAGTCGCGGTTCCTGCTGTACTCTTCGAGCAACAAGCTCGCCCGAATTGAGGAAATTCCAAAAGCGACGCCTCAATCTAAAATAGAAGTAGCAGATTAATGGGCAGATAAAAGATGACATGGCAAGAATTACAACAACGAGCGGTACATTTATCGATTCGCGATCGCTGGCGTTTAGTTCAGTCCTTGTTAAGCTCAATCCAAAAAGAGACGCTACCGCTGGATTTGCCAAGCCCAAACGCAAGTTTCATGACAGATCTTGACCCCTGGACTCAAAGCCTAGTGGGCGTCATTCAACTGGATACAGAAGCACCGACAGAATCCTATTCGGATGCAGCCTCTAGGTGAATGTCACTTTCCAATGTGGTTTCTACCTGCTGCCCCGGTTGCAAGGTGCCTGAAACGGGAGCGGCTTGCTTGGGATCGGCGGCAGCCGCGATCGCCACATGCCGATCACTCACTGCCAGTCCCAGCGTCGGGTCAAATCCGCGCCAGCCGCCGCCAGGAACATACACCTCGGCCCAAGCGTGCAGATCATGCGAGTCCTGCTCCAAGTCGCCTTCCTGGTAGCCGCTGACAAACCGGGCCGCTAGCCCCACCACCCGACAGACGGCCATGTACAGCACGGTAAAGTCCCGGCAGGTGCCCGAGCGTTTGTTCAGCGTCACTGCTGCCGCCTGAGGCATCCCCTCTAATCGCTGCTGATAAGCGCACTTTTCGGGAATGAGCTGCGCCAGTCGGGTGAGGAAGTAGCTCGTGTTGCCATCGACTTCTGTGATGAGGTTGCGAGCGATCGCAATGACTTCAGGCGCGATCGCATCATCCACGCCCCAACCCAGCGGCAGATCCCAATAGGGCCGAAGCTGCACTGCCAAAGAACTCGGATAGTCAATCGGCAACTGAAGCGCCCAGGGCTCAGCCAAATAATCGAAGGGATTTTCACGGGTGGTTTGTACCTCGCTCACTGTTTGAATGTGCCAATTGTCCAAAGGCGAATCGAACACGACCCGCAGGCAAGTGGTACCATTTTCATCCAAAAAGTAAGTCTGTTGAACCGGCTCAGGTGAAATTTTCGCCTCAAATTTTTGCAGCCACTGCATCCCGTCATTGCGGGGACACAGCCGGAGGATATGGGGCCGAAGCTGAACGGAGTTGCTATAGCGGTAGTCGGTGGTGTGAGAGATACGGTAGCGCACAGTTACTGAGCCTGACTCAAAGTAGGAGAGTGTTGAGGAATCGCGATAAAGTCGGTGTAGA
>JBBQAC010000226.1:0-7401 GCA_038315915.1 Phormidesmidales cyanobacterium | reverse complement strand
TATGAGCGAGACCAATCCATATAACGCTCGCCTACAGCGATTTTCCTCCCGACTACATCGGCTGAGGCACGTGTATCTAAAAGATCGGCTGCAAAATGCTAAGTCCTATCGACGCATCGCCGGATACTTTCGTAGCTCTATCTTTGAGTTGGTAGACGAGGAGATTTCTCACATTGGCAAAGTGCAAATCGTTTGCAATAGCGACCTCGATCCCAATGACATTCGAGTGGCGCAAAGCGTCCGAAACCGTTTACTCAAAGAAAAGTGGAACGAAACGCCCGTCAACGTAGACGCCCTCCTCCACCGCAAAAAATATCGCCGCCTCCACGACCTGCTCAGCCAAGGCAACCTAGAAATTAGAGTCGTTGGCCGTAACTACGCCCCCTTCATCCATGGCAAAGCAGGCATCATCGAAACCGCAGACGGTAGCAAAACCGCCTTCATCGGCAGCCTCAACGAAACCCGTCACGGCTGGGATGCCCACTACGAACTTCTCTGGGAAGACAGCTCAGAAGAAGGCATCGCCTGGGCCGAAGCCGAATTCGACTACCTCTGGAACCAAAGCGTACCGCTGCCCGATGTCATCATCGAAGAAATCAAACGCTGCGCCGACCGCCAAGAATACACCCGCGTCGAAGACTGCCCAGAAGAAAACCTCCCCGCCGCTAGCCTAGTCGAAGCCCCTATCTACCGCCGAGGCGAAACCCTCATGCCCTGGCAGCAAGCCTTCGTCGGCATGTTTATAGAACATCGGCAAACCTTCGGCGCAGCGCGGCTACTTCTCGCCGATGAAGTCGGCCTAGGCAAAACCCTCTCACTCGCTGCCAGCGCCCTCATGGGCTGTCTGCTCAACGACGGCCCCGCCCTAATCCTCTGCCCTTCCAACCTCCGTTTCCAGTGGCAAACAGAGCTGTGGGATAAGCTCGGTATCCCCTCCGCAGTTTGGACAAACCAAAAAACTTGGCAAGACTTTCGCGGCCATCACATCAAAACCCGTGGCTCCGAAGACGTTGCCAACTGCCCCTATCAAATTGGATTAGTATCCACGGGTCTCGTCATCAGAGAAACGCTAGAAAGAGCAGCCCTGCTTCAGCGAGCCTACGGCACCCTGATTCTCGACGAAGCCCACCGAGCTAGACGATCCGCCAACGGAGAAGCCAATAACTTACTGCAATTCATCAGCCAAGCCGCCGAACGCTCAAAAAACGTCCTGCTAGGAACCGCTACGCCTATTCAGACCAAAGTAGAGGAGCTATGGGATCTCCTAGCAGTACTAAACCAAGGCGCAGACCACGTAACCGGGCGCAGCCCCGGTGGTCGGTGGCATCACTGTCAGCAGGTACTGCCTTTAGTCACCGGAGAGCAAAATATTCGCGAAGAAGCAGAATGCTGGGAGTTCATTCGCAACCCGCTCCCCCCTCGCGATGAAGACAGCCTTTACGACCACATCCGCTCCGACCTCACCCTAAAAGACAGCGAACACTTTTCGTCCCGTCCCGTAACCGCACTAGACAGCTTCACCCGCAGCGAACTGCAAGACAAAGTCAGCGAAACCATCAACGGCCTTAGCTTTTTTCAGCGCCATAATCCTATCGTCCGGCACACCGTTTTACGGCAGCGCCAGACGCTAGAGAATCAAGGGCTGCTCGATAAAGTAGCCGTCGAAATTCATCCTAACCGGCAAAATCAAAGCTTTCTATTTGAGGGGCTAGGACTTCGCACTAGCGCCGAAATCGACTGGGCTTACGGAGAAGCTGAAACCTTTACTAAACTGCTCAGCCAGCGCACCAAAGCCTCAGGCTTCATGAAAAGCCTGATCTTGCAGCGCATTTGCTCTAGCCTAGCCAGCGGCATCTCCACCGCTCACAAACTGCTGAACAAAGACACCTTAGAAGAACTCGAAGACAGCGCCCTCATCAGCGATTTGGCCGCCATTACCGCTGAAGAAAAGTATCATCTAGAACGCATTATTCGCTATCTCTCCCAAAAGCCAGAAGACCCTAAGCTAGAGGCCGTACATCACTATCTCATCCATGAAAAGTGGTTAGATCTTGGCTGCATTATTTTCAGTCAGTATTTCGACACCGCCAACTGGGTCGCTGAAACGCTCGCTCAGAAATTACCGAAAACACCGATTGCGCTCTATGCCGGTGCCGGACAGAGCAAAATATTCAAGGAAGGCGCTTGGACGAGAGCTGATAGAGAGGAGATTAAAGATGCTGTGCGCGATCGCGACATTTCCTTAGTCGTCGCCACCGATGCCGCCTGCGAAGGACTCAACTTGCAAACGCTTGGAACCCTAATCAACGTCGATCTCCCCTGGAATCCTTCCCGACTGGAGCAAAGGCTAGGACGCATCAAGCGATACGGGCAGCGTCGCAGTACCGTCGATATGCTCAACCTAGTCTATCAGGGCACCCGCGACGAAGATGTCTACAATCGACTCTCCGAAAGAATGAAGGACAGATACGATATCTTCGGCAATTTGCCCGACGTACTAGACGATGACTGGATCGAAGACATCGAAAACTGGGATCGCAAAATGTCCGAATACATCGAAGGCCGCAAGCGCGTCAACGCCTTTGAATTACGCTACAGCAGCTCCATCAGACCCAAAGGCGATAAGTGGGAAACCTGCTCTCAGGTTCTGGCTCGAAGGGACATCATAGAAAAGCTGTCTCAGCCTTGGTAAGCCTTCCGATCACAGCCATTTCAAAAATAAGCCTTTCGTGGCTAACTTAAGCTCTGCTCACACAGTTTGAAAAAGGCGCTTACCTGTCCCAACAAACCCGCCATATCCCCCACTCCAGACATCAGCGATACGCTCGCCTGGCCGCTCGTCGCCAGCCGATAAAACTTCCAGCCCTCGCCGTTGGTAACAATGCCATACGCATCAATCGCTTTGCCCGATCCCCGATTTACCCGCTGGCACGCCTGCATCACCACCAGGCACTCAGCCTCACCTCGCTCAAAGTCGTCATTCTGCGCCTGCACCACACAGGCAAAAGGATCTTCCAAATACGCCCGCCGCTCAGCGATTAAATAGTCAACAGTCCCACAGGTGTGTTCTCCCTCCAGGTACGCACCCTTCCACACCTTCAGCCGCTGAGTCGCCGCTAACCCCTCTTCACAGATGGCGTCAACCAGCGTAAGCTTCCCCACCTCCGACTGCACCCGGTCGAACCGCTGCAATCGTGCCAGCCTTTGCCGAAAGAAATCACTGATAGGCGTTGGCTCCGCCTCAATCGTCCAGCGCGTCAGTTCAGTAATGCCCAACTGCTGGCAAGTCTCTTTGTGCGTAAAGTCAGAAAAGCTTTTCTGCTGCTCGCTTGTGAACTGCATAGCACAGTGAGAAAATCTACAGGCCAATTTTAGGGTGCATACCCATTAACGGGCAAATCGCACACCGCAATTGCTCTTTCCGAATAGTAATCGCCTTAACAAATCTGCTAGCTCCTCAATGTTGAGGGGCTGAAGGCTAGGTAACTGTGGTTAATCGGCCTAATTCTACGCTGACAGCATCGAAACGACTGTCGCTCGGCTGATAGGACAGAAGCTCCATGCCAATCGGCTCTCCGGTACTTCCATCCTTAATTAGAATGACGCCATCACCTAGCTCAGTCGCTATCTGGTTCTTACGTGGCGTCTGCCAAAAGACGGTCAGTAGCTCCATTTCGGGCTCGTAGTAAATTTTTACCTGTGCCATATGGTTTTTGCTTTCGCAAACAGAGCTTACACGCCAATTTTAGGGCACATGTCCGCCAGCGGGCAGCTTGAGCACTGCGGATACTGCCCCTTACAGATGTTCTTGCCAAACGGCATCAGCAGCCGGTTCGTCTCCACCCAGTACGCCTTGGGCAGCTTTTCCTCTAGCGCCTTGGTCGTTTTCTCGGGCGTCTTCGTCTCCACGTAGCCCCAGCGGTTCATCACCCGGTGCACATGCACATCGACGCTGATGTAGGGCTGCTCGCAGGCAATGCCCAGGGCGAGGTGGGCGCACTTGGGGCCGACGCCTTTGAAGCCCAGCATCACCGCCTCGTCGCAGGGGAGTTCGCCATTGTAGTCTTGGACGATGGTTTGCGCGATCGCCCAAATCTGCCCCGCCTTCCGCTCCGCATACGTACTTTTGGCAATCAGCACCTCAATCTCTGCTACTGACAGCTCACTCATCGCCTCAGGCGTATTGGCCAATGCAAACAGCCGCCGCGACACCGGCAAACTCACCTCGTCGTAAGTGCGGATCGAAATCATGCAGGACACAAGCTGCTCAAAGGGTGAGCGGTAGCCCTCTTCAGCGAGCTGAAACATCGCCGCACGCGGATAGCGCTGCATCAAGTCTGTAAGGCGAGTGAAGGCGGCGTCAATATCGAAAGAGAGCATTGCAATTTGGAGTTTTCAGCCCTACTAAGCTAAGCGGCTTGGCCCAAATTAACATCACTCCTGAAGTTTATCTTCGTTAGCGGTTTCGCCGATTAGAGAGCGCTATCAGGCGATTGGTAAGTTCTGCCTGCATTGGCTTACGCTCCATTGCATAGGCCAGGCTCAAAGCCCGCTCAAAGGCGTCTCGGGCTGCTGTCACATCGCCATTGTCCTGATAAATTTCGCCCAGGGTACGTAAGGTGAGCAGCCGCTGCCAGTCATCGCCTGTGCTGATCGTCAGAGCAATGCGGTCGTTCAAGTAACGGGTCAGCTCACGCGGTTCATTGCGCTGACGATAAATGGCAATCAAACCATCAAGGGCGCGTAGCTGGATATACGGTTCGTCAATATTTCGGGCCACAGAAAGCGACAGGCGATAAGCGCCAATGGCTTCTCGAATGCTGCCAGCCGCCCAGTAAACGTCGCCTAAGTTGCTGTCGGTGTTTGCCTGTCCGGCATAGTCACGGGCGCGTATACGGTAGTCGGCGGCCCTTTCGTAGTATTGGCGGGCATCGTCGACCTGCCCATTGGCGGCGGCGATCACCCCCAAGTTGCTAAGCGATAGGCCAATCCCGCCGTCGCTGCCGATGGCTTGGGCAATGGTCAGACCTTCTGCAAAGGCTGCTTGAGCCGGGCCTAAGTCGCCGCTTTGGAGGCGGAGCGTGCCCAAGTTGTTGAGTGCTAGCACCTGATCGTTCAAGCTTCCATTGCTGCGGGCGATCGCCAACTGCAAACGCACTACCTGTTCGGCCTGGTCATACTGACCCAAGCCACCATAAATTCTCACGAGCTGCCCATAAGCTTCGCCCATACCGGCAAAGTCACCGAGATCTTGGTACGATTCAGCAGCGGTTTGAAGCGCAGCGATCGCCGCTGAATAGTCGCCCGCTGCAATTTTCTCTTTACCCAGCAGTAAAAACTGGTCGGCCACGTCACGCCGCGAGCGAATCGACGCCTGCGGCGGGCGGTGCAGCTGCTCGGTAATGCTCGGAGCGGCGATGCCTGGCGCATTAGCTACTAACACCATCACCAGCGACGCCGTCAGAACACTGAGACGACCGCCGCGACCCTGATACCCGTGACCCATGAATACTCCTTACCCAGCCCTAGCTACAACCGAGGGCAGTTACCGCCATAAGGTACCCAGTTTCAAAGGCTAGACCTGCAAATCAGATTGATCAAACTCAATCGTCATCCGGCCCTGAGTCTCTTCGGCAGCAGACGATATCACCAGGGAATAGTCCAGGTAAATGGCTCGAATGTCCTCAGGCAGCGCCTCTTCCAATGCCTGGTAAGCCGAGGCAAGTTCTTCGCGAACGGCTTGAGCAGAAGACTGTTCGCCTTCTGCCTGCAAGTAGGCAGAAATTCGAGTTTCGCTCCACTCAAACGTTTGGGCCATCAAAATCATCAGCCGGTACTTGGGCGCGATCGCATCCAATGCGCGGTTGGTGTAGCACCACAGCGGTGGCGGTGCGTCTTTGAGCGCGTAGTGAATCGATTCGACATCGGGTAAAACAGCCTGATTGATATAGGCAGCAGTCAGGCTAATCAGCCATGCCTGTAAGGAAAACTCAGCCGCCAGCTTCGGCTCCGAACCATTGGTGGGTACCTTCGCAGGCTGCGTAGCCGCAGCAAGGTCAATCCCGCCCAGCTCATAGAGGATATGCCGCCAGGTAAGTGCAAATAAGTAGTCGGCCTGAACAGGCGATCGCGCAGAATGGCGAATCAGCGAGTACACCACCGAACTGTAGCGACAAAAAAGCGCCGTAAAATACCTGCCGTCGGTGGGCGATCGCTGGCACTTATTGACCAGCTCATAGTCGCTTTGGGGCCCAAGCGACCTGACGACATCATGTTCGCACTCAGGAAAGGTAGGAATTTGCACAGGATTTCAGCAGAACTCAACGGAAAGGTAGAAGCAGGAATAGAATTTGAAGAGACACCTGGATAGTCATCCGAAGCTGGATAGCGCAAACGTCAAGTAACGGCGGCTGAGACCTGACTCATCAGGGTTTATTGATTTAACGCTTCCCAGCATGCCCATAGAACCAGCCAGACGAACGATAAACCTGAAATCAGTTTGTGGGAGACATCATTCCAGGATAGCTGCGAAGAATTAGCCCTACTATACCTTCAGGTTGTGAATATACTGCGACCTTTAGACTGTGATCGCCAAGCCGTAATTTTCGGCGCACTTGCCCTCTACTTGATACTGATTGGTAGACTATATAGAAGAATAAAGCCTATAGCGCTAAGACCTATAGTCAGATCCCCTCATCTTCGTTTCTCCCACTCACCATGATGCCGAGTTTTTTAACCCATATGCCTTTGACGGCCAGCATTTTCCAGGGGTTGCCGCTAGATGCACTGGTCTCCACCCAGGGGATTATGGTGATGCTGCTAGTTGCCTATGCTGGCGCAATGTGGGCCTTCTTAAGCAGTGCGCCCAAGGTGCATACGGTGATGGTGACTGACCTGGACTTGGCCCGGGGCTTTTACGAAGGCGTGCTCAGCCTGTCAGCGGCTGATGTGCCGCTGCATTACTACTACAACTACGAGCAGACGCTCGGAACAGCAGGCGGACTCGACCCGCTGTATGGAGGCTATGCCGCTTCGTCGGGACTAGGGCGACCGACGAGCGCTTACGGGACGCCGGACGGCCTGTGGTATCAGCTCAAGAAAAATACTCAGCTTCACGTCATCGCTGGGGCGAGCTTAGGCGATCGCAATCGTCAGCGTCACGTTTGCTTTGACCATGACTGCTTAGAATATCTGTTGATGCAAATCCAGACGAGAGGTATTCGTCACAAGTTAAGACGCGATCGCCCGCTCAACTTTTTAGTAAAAGACTTCGACGGCGAGATTATCGAAATGGCAGAAGTCGAAAGCTAAGACCGTCTGCACAGTAATTTTTTTCGCCAGGTATCACCATGAATGGTTTCTCAGAGTGGATAGCGGCTGGATGGGCCATGCCGGTTGTCG
>JBBQAC010000122.1:0-13034 GCA_038315915.1 Phormidesmidales cyanobacterium | reverse complement strand
TGGGCCGACCTACCAGTCGCTGCTGGAAGACCGCCAGCGATTTGGTGGCCAGTTCAACGAAACCGAAATCACGCAGCTACTGTACCAGCTATTGCCAGTGCTGTCTTATGTCCATAGTTTGGGACTGGTGCACCGCGACATCTCGCCCGACAACCTGATTTTGCGACAAACCGACGGACTGCCGGTGCTGATTGACTTCGGCAGCGTCAAAGAACTGGCCGCAGCGGTGCGCAGCCAGCTTTCAATTGAGGGGCTGGAGCCCGCTGCTACGCGAATTGGCAAGGTCGGTTATGTTCCCAAGGAGCAGCTCAGTACGGGCGAGGCTAATGCTTCGAGCGACCTGTATGGACTGGCCGCAACGCTGCTGGTGCTGGCCGCCGGTAAAGACTCGCAGGTACTTCACGATCCCTACCACGGTACCTGGAGCGGCTACGAAGTACTGAGTCCCCAACTGAGCGGCATCCTCGAAAAAATGCTGGCGGCTCGCCCGGAAGATCGCTTTCAGACGGCAGAGGAGGTACTCGCTGCTCTCGAACAAAATGAGCCTCCCAACAAGCGATCCCAAGGCGTAGTTTCCCACGACGATCTCCATGGTGCTCAGGAAGAAACGGCGATCGCCGACAGCTTTCCCATCGCTCCAGCTAATGATGACAATCACTCAACGGCGGTGGTGGCAGCAGGTCTGGCCGCAGAGACAGACCCGGGCGACCTGCACAATCCAGATACGGCTGCCGATGAGCCAGCCGTCCATAAAATCGGTGAGGAGCCGGAAGCTCAGCACATTATTAGTCAGCCCAACACTACCGCAGTGACAGTCGGCGTCATCGCGCTGATAGGGCTGTTCAGTATATTGCTAGCAATCACCCTCCTACGGCGAGAAAACGCTCCCGAGCAGCCGGTCGACACCAGCGGGGAAGTCCAACCGGCGCAGGACGGTGAATATTCGCCGGAAGAGACCGCTCGGAAACAGGAGATTACAACCCGCCGCGAAGCACTGGGAATCGCCGAGGGTTACTTTACCCGGCTAATCGATCAGCTCTTTTATCAGGAGTACCCTGATTTGCTCAATAGCGGGCCAGCCGGTGAGCGCCAGTCACTCAGCGACGCGGTAGTCGATGAGCCTTTGCGCCTTCGCTGGGACAATATTGCGCTCGACTTGCTCGACAAGCTAGAAAATAACTTTAGCAAGCGCAGTCTGGCGGCCTTGGGTGGCTACAGTGAAGGGAATGGCGATCGCTTACAGACGCTGGTCTCATCGGTGAACGTCGGCGAGCGATCGCTATATGATTTGGTCGATGCAAAATTTTTCTCACTCTTTCCGGCCCAGTCCGGTCGGGACTTTCAGGGTCAGCCAATTGCCCAACTCTACTCCGCACTAGCCGATGACACCGCTCGTGGGATCGAATCGGGCGCACTGAGAGAGAATGTCCAATTTGCCCCAGGCAGATTCAGTCAGGATCTAGAAGATTCGCTCGAACCCGGCGAGGGCCAGGTATACACGCTACAGCTATCAGCCGGACAGCAGCTCCGGCTAAATCTGACCGCTCCGGCTGACAGTACGCTGCTCTCAATCTACCCACCCAAGCCCACCGACGACAGCACTTCGCCGCCCGCCGATTCCCAGCGCACCACCTGGTCAGGGGCCGCGACTCAGACTGGCTATTACCAGATGGTGGTCGTGAACCGATTAGCAGAGCCCATCACTTATCAGCTAGTAGTCTCAGTGGACAATGTGACCTCTCAGCCAGTTGAGCCAGACGAGCCAATAGTCGAGCCCGCACCTGAAGAAGAAACTGACCCCAATCAGCCAGATCCTGCTGAGACCGTAGCCCCCGCCTTGCCTGGTACGGACGGCAATTAGGTCAGTAAGCCTTATTAGACGGCTCAAGCGGACAAATTGGCAACGAAAGGGGTGATCGCCTGCGCAAATTCAGCCGCAGATTCATAGGGCGGTACATTACGCCCCGGAATGATACTGCCCTGAGCGTGAGGAAAGTGATCGAGATAGTCCTGCAACCGGTTTTGGCTGGCGTTGTCCGTGGTTTTCTCGACTTCTTTGGCAGTGGTTCGGTCGATGGTAGAAGCGGCTTCACCCATCACGATCATTACGGGTTGTTGGATTTGGGCGATCGCTCCCGCATAATCTTGCCGCCAAAAACCCGCCAAGAAGGAAAATACTGCATAGCGACTGGCCATATCCTTGGCCCCGCCGCGCAGCATCGCGAGCCAACCATCGGTCACATCTTCGGCCTTGTCAAATAGCTGTCGCACAGAAAACGAACGCAAAAACTGCTCTCGCCGCGCATAGCGATAGAACACACTGCCCAAGGGCGATAATAACAGCCGCCAGATCAGCTTTTGCTGCCACAGCGCCGTCGGCGTTGTCATCAGCTGCCACGCGGGTGGCCCAGAGAGCACCAGCCCCTTGACCTGTGCAGCAGCCGGTAATTCCATCAGCCTGACGGCGACTGGCAGCAGCGCACCCTGAACCACCAGTACCACCGGCTCCGGCGCTACCTGCTCGATGAAAAAAGCAAGCTGTTCGGCCCAGTCTTCTGGCCGGTAAGCCCGGCGAGGCATGTCACTGTCCCCACAGCCCAGCAAATCGATATTGTAGACAGCGCTATCAGACTGATGAGCCGTCGTCCACTGCTTAATAAAAGGTTGCCAAAATTGGCGCGACAGACCTACCCCAATCGGATGAATCAGCAGTAGCGCCACGCCCTGCTGCCCCGGTACCGTCTCAAAAGCGCAGCGATAATTTTGCCAGGTATAAAATTCCATCGGAGCACCCAGTAGTAGAAGGCAGTGCGCTAGCCACTGGTAGCCGCTAGCACCCGTTTTGAGTCTACCTGTGTCTGGGGGAAGCTGCCTTGCCAGCAAACTGCTTCCATCTGCGTTCCCGTCAGGGTTGCCCCTGTCAGATCAGCGCCAGTGAGATCCGCCCCCACCAAGTTAGCGCCGGTTAAATTGGCCCCCCGCAAATCGCTATAGCAAAGTTTTGCTCCGCGTAAATTAGCCCCAATCAGGCAGGCAAAGCGCAGCGTTGCCAAGCGTAAATCCGTTCGATGTAAATTGGCTCCTTCAAAAGCAGCCTGAGTCGCATCGCATCGCACCATCACCGCTTGGTGCAGGTTGGCCCGCCGAAAACTGGCCTGCTTCAGGTTCGCCCGCCACATCATAGATCCGGTCAAATCGGCAGTATCCAGGTAGGTCTGGCTGAGGTTGGCACTGGTAATGTCTGCCCAGCACAGCCGAGCACCGGTTAACTGTAGGCAGGGCAGGTGAGCCTCACGCAGGTCAGCCCGCTCAAAATTGCGGTGACCATCAGCATACTTTTCAACGAGTCGATGACAGTCGAGCAGATAAGCGTTCATTACATTTGCTATTTAAATCGTCTGGCACCTACAAAAAACGGTAGAAAAGAACCGGTAGGGTCTAATTTGTAACGTTATATTAACTATAGCAAATGTAACAAAGTGTAACTGCGATCGCAATGCTTTTAATAAACCGGTCGCTGAGCAGTACAGATAGTGGACCAGTTTTCATAGTCAGTGCGGGCGTCTAGCAGGCCACCGATTTCTCCGCGCCGACCGGTCAACCGTGCGCGGTCAGGGGAGCTAGGGGTGGTGTAAGTCGTGAGTTGGTCAATTGTAGTGGCAGCGCAAACCCAATCTTTTTGGGCAGTAGCTCTCACCAATCGGGACTCTAGCTGATCGATGGCTCGCTGGCGAATGGCCACTCGCTCATACCGAATGTAGTAAGCCATATTGTCAGCCGCTGCTACTGCATAAGGATTATTCGGTCGCATCGCTAGCGCCCGCCGAAAATTAATCAGCGCGGTGTTGAGATCGCCCTGGCGGGAGGCTGCGTAGCCAAGGTTCATGGTCTGCGCAAAGGTCAGGCCACCAGCGGTCTGCGCCGCCACCGGAAGAATAGCGCTGGTGGCGGCGATCGCGCTGATCAGCCCCAGACTGAAAACTTGACGGAGCGATCGCTGCAGCTGAATTCGAAACAGGTCACGAGCAGAGGATAAAAACGTCGGCATGAGGGTACTCGGCGGCTATTGCTGACAGACAAGATAAGTCATCTAAAGGTTTGATAGCATGAGTGAAATCGACCAACTTCAGTTGTTACATGCGGCTTTGATAGCCAGCAGATATGTGAATTTACTTAGCAGGCGATCGCCCTTCTCGATCAGGACACACCCTCATGCAAGGACGGCCAATGCAAATATGGGTCGATGCCGATGCTTGCCCCAACGCGATCAAAGAGATTCTGTTTAGAGCCGCCAAGCGCACCGGTTGCCCGCTGACACTGGTGGCCAACCAGCCGGTGCAGGTGCCTGCCTACGTAGAAATGTTGGTGGTGCCCTCTGGGTTTGACGGGGCCGACAATAAAATTGTGGAATCACTGAGCGCTGGCGATCTGGTTGTCACTGCCGATATTCCACTGGCGGCAAAGGTGCTGGAGAAAGGCGGCTATGTCTTTAACCCCAGGGGCGATGAATATACTAGCCGCAATATTGGCGATCGCCTCTCCGTGCGCAACCTGATGGAATCTTTTCGGGGTGGCGCAGAGCCGGTCGGCGGTGGCCCGCCCCCACTCAACAATCGGGACAAAGCGAACTTTGCCAATCAGCTAGATCGGTTTTTGGCAAAGCATCTATCCAATTAAATCGGCCCAATTGAATCGGCATGAGTTCAAAGCAGCATCGCCCTACGGGTTCACTCTAAACGACTCAGTCGTCAGGATCTGAGGGCTTAAGTTCATTTGGGCCAGCATTTCTTCTATTTCTGTTGAATATAGCGGGTTCATCACGATCACAGCATCTGGCTGATACGCCGCTAATCGCTCAGGAGAGATAATTTCTTGACCGGTTCCAGGAATAAATTTGTTTTGCTTGCGGGGGTTGATATCCACAGCGTAGGCAATTTCATCGTGAATGTTAAGCAGATTCAGGAATGTCACGCCCTTCGATCCAGAGCCCCAAATAACCACCTTCTTCCCTTGCTGAAAGAGAAGATTAAGGCTGTGTTCCCACTGTTGTTTTTGGGCTTTAAATCGCGCTTCAAAATGGGTGATATCGGTGGCCAAAGCTGAAATCTCCTCTTCTGGAGCGATTGGCTTTAGCATCGTCGGTGACGCATAGGCTTCA
This sequence comes from Phormidesmidales cyanobacterium, assembly GCA_038315915.1. Classification (GTDB taxonomy): domain Bacteria; phylum Cyanobacteriota; class Cyanobacteriia; order Phormidesmidales; family Phormidesmidaceae; genus Phormidesmis. The sequence goes on along the minus strand of JBBQAC010000122.1, from coordinate 7,876 downwards.
ACACTAATAAACTGCCCACCGAATTCTTCAGTCACCGCCTCCGGGCGATAGCCAGCGGCTGTAAAAACATAGCTCAAAGCGGTCGGCGTAAAGTATGTGCAGTGCTCGTAAATGATGTCCCAGATCATCATATTCTGAAACGTATAGAGCGCGTTAGGCACTTCAAAAAAGACCGGAATCTCCGTAGACTCATCCTTTCTCCTCAAATTCTCTCTCAGGGGCTGGAGCAAATCTGCTGGTCGTTGAATATGTTCTAACACCTGTCGGCAGCAAATAAAGTCGCCCTGGTACTCAGCATAGCGCTCTGAGTAAAAGTCTTGGATAAATGTGATGTTTTCCTCAGTATGCTCTGCGCGTTCGACATAGCTGCTGTCGAATCCAACGCCTGAATTCTGCCCGAGCTGACATAGCGACACCAAAAAGTCGCCTTTTCCGCAGCCGATTTCGATCACCGTTTTTCCTTGCAAGTGGTGGCGCTCCACCAGTCTTTTTGCCAGGGCATCGGCATAAGCCTGAAACCGTTTGGAATAATGCAGAGCGTTTTCATAGTCCTGGGAGTAATCGAGCCGACTTGGATCAAAAGCAACATTAGTAATGGCGCTACAGCGATCGCAAAAAGCCAGCCGCAAGTCACCCTTAGGACAGTCACGCGCTGCCTGCTGGTCGCTCCACAGCAAGTTGCAGTAAATTGGCAAATTGAGCAGCTCGATAAAGATTCTGGACTGCTGGGAGTTGCAAACTGGGCAATTATGGTGAGTCATAGGTAGAGGAAGGAATGAACGAAATAGAACATGTATAGCTGAGCCAAATGAGGGCGGCTACCCCGATACTCACGAGCCAATAGCCTTCAGCCACCATGCGAAAGCTTGACCCTAACATCCACTCCAACAGCGCAGAGGGCAGGACAACCCCCCCGAAAAAGATCAGAAACCGCTGTTTTGACTTTAGCCATGCAGGTGTAGCCAAAGCGACAAAAATCCCCAATGGAACGGCAAACAGAGCGCGATAAAGACACCTGTAAAGCACGGTTGTTGATGAACTTAAGTGCACGCTGCTGCCAAAAGAGGGAGACCGCTGCCAGAAAAAGGTGGTTTCTGGGGATAGCTGAACTTGATAGCGGTTCGCGAGGCTATCGAGATAGGCCACCAGAATATGAGAGTCGTAGCGAATTACCAGATGGTGAGCTACGTTAGCTGACGAGAAGACGTTGGGAATGATGAATTCTGGTCGATGGCCGTTGCCTTGGGTGATGGCGGTACGCAGCCGCAAACTGAGATGACGTCCCTCCTGTCCGACGGTCAGATTTCGGTTTTGAGGATTTTTAGACAGTGAGAAAATGCGGGCGGGGCCATTTTGACTAGGGCTAGTCGAGGTAAATGCCAAACTCAGCGTAAAGGCTTGGGAGGCCTGAAGCGTCTGAGCTAGGACGACGGGTGGCGAGGTGCTCTGGAGCCAGTTTTGCGGGCCGACTGAAATTCCCTGCGGGCGATCGCCCGTGACCTTCTCAACAGACTGGGCCGCTGTCTCGGTCGGTTGCCAGGTGAGCGAGGGGAGGTTACCACTGATATCGGGAAAGGGCGCTGTCCCTGCAAAAGTATAGTGAGCGAGCGATCGCGGTTCGATCACCGGGTTGGCTGAGCTATCCGGTTCGCCCAGTAAGGTACCAATGATCGTCTCTGTTAAAGGCTGAGAATAGAACTGAATGCTGCCGACGGTGCCAGACCAGGGGCGATCGCCAGTCAACTCGTTGCCCACTATCAGCGGGTAAGTGGGCTCCCAGCTATCGAGGTTCCACATTGCAGCGCTTTCACGCAAACCCGCTGATCCAGAGAGCGCCCAAACACAGTAGGCAACCAGTAGCAGCAGGCCCAGCCACTGGCCTATGGGCTGACCCAGTCTTTGAGAAATACGACTTAACTTGAGGTGAAAGAACGGGCGATAGCGATCACACAATGCTGACACAAGCACCCAAACGCCATAGCCAATCGCGCCCCCCGTCGTGTTTGTGAGCACGTCTATATAGCTCGGGTTCCGGGAGGGCAAAAAGATTTGCAGAAATTCTATAGCCAAGGTGACTACCAGGCTCGCACCCAGTACCTGCCTGAAGCGCTGCCAGCCTGCGGGCTGTGATCGCACTTGAATCAACTGTGCCCAGCCAAACCCGAAGGGCATAAATAGTAACACGTTGGCCACCAATTCTTTGGGCATCAGACCGGGACGCTGGCTTCTGGCCAGTAGCTCCGGCCATGAAAAATCAGCCAGCGTCTCCAAGATGAAAAAGTCGTAGGGATACAGGGTGAGCAAGGTGATCGCCAACAGCGTCAACCCCACCACAGTCCCTGACCACTGCGCAAGCTGCCGATTAGAGACGCTTCTTTGCAACTCATTTTTCATAGCAAGTACACCTTAATACAGTGAAACAACTGATCTGCTGAAGTCACTGACGCCCCACCTTTCTCTATAGCGTCACCATCTCTGCCGATACCCCCATGTCCTTGAGCATGGCCCCAATCTCATCGCAGTAAATCTCATTCATCACAATTACCTGATCAGGCTGATAGTCTTTCAAAAAGGCAGGCGACATAATTTGCTTGCCCACACCCGGAATAAATTTGCCGTGGCGGTGAGGATTGATATCGACCACGTACTGAATTTTGTCGATGGTCTCCAGTGTCGTCAAAAAAGCCACACACTTAGATCCTGATCCCCAAACCACCGTTTTTTTGCCCTCGCGCTTCGCCGCCGCCAACCGGTTACGCCAACCGTCGAGTTTGCCATGAATTTGCGCTACGTAGTGCTGCACCATCTGGGCAATTTGCTCAGGGCTTTCTTCAAGCGAGTGAATATTTTCAGGTGACATCTCAGCAGCGTTCTCGGGCATTGCAACAGGTCGAGCATCAATTAACAGATACTGATCACCGTAGGCTCTGTAAAGATCAACAACCTCAAATCCGCAGTTGCGGAACAGCCGCGCCAGCGAACCCGGCGTAAAGTAAGAGCAGTGCTCGTAGTAAATGTCTTCAAAGGCGGCTTCTTCCAGCACTCGCACGGTATCAGGAATTTCAAATACAACAGCCACATCGCGATCGCCAATCGAACGACGCACGGTACTTACAAATTCAGCAGTGGGCTGAATATGCTCCAGGGTATGTCGACAGCAGATAAAGTCACCGACTAAATGGCTATACTTTTCTGAATAATAGTCTTGAATCAGGGTAACGCGATCCGTCGCCGTGCTTTCGACTCGCCCCGGCACTGCGCTTGGATCAATGCCTACTCCTTTGTTGTTGCCTAGCTCGCACAGCAAATAGAGGAAGTCTCCTTTGCTACAGCCAATTTCGACGATGGTTTTGTTGTGGAGGTCGTATTTGTCAATAAGCTGCTGAGCGAGCCCTTTGGCGAACTGATTGAACGTGGGGGAAAAGCTTTGCTGATCCTCGTAGTTGGGGGCATAGGCCGACCATTTGGCATCGAATTCGGTGTTGGTGATAAAGCCGCAGCGATCGCAAAATCCAAGCGACACATCCCCCACCGGGAAATCTAAAGCCTCCTCCGCTGAAGACAACATCAAGCAGCTATGGACAGGAACTTGTTTAACCTCATAGAAAATAGAGAGACCCTTTGCCCCACAATTAGGGCACTGCTCATCGGCGAGAAAGCGAATGCTCTCTGAACTAAGGGTCGAATTGACGGTGCGTGATGTCATGAGATGGCTCCAAGAGAGATCGTATAGAAGTGATTAGACAATTTTGAACGGGGGCGAACGGGTGCAACGGTTAGACAGCTAGCGCTTGTCGGTGTCTGCTCATCGCGCTGCCTTTTCCTGCGGGACGGCGACCGTATGGCCTACGTTCCAGCCAATATCTCCGTAGGAATCGGCTAAGCTGAGCAGCTCATAGCCAAACTGTTGGACATAGGCATTCAGCTCATCTTGTTTGATCACGAGCTGAGCAGGATGTCGGTCGTCGGCTTCGTAAATGAGCGTGGGGCGATCGCGCTCAAGCGTTTCCTGCATCCCCTTCAGGACTTCAATTTCTGCGCCTTCTACGTCGATTTTGACCAGCGCAGGTGGCTTCAAGTCGCCCTGGTTAATCAATGTGTCAATCGAGACGAGGTCAACAGAAATTTCTGCACGCACTTGAGGAGGCCGTTCTACCAAAGATAGCGTGTGCCCCCCAGCATAATCAGTGAGCAAAAGGGTTCCTGATCCGTCGGTTTGAGAGACCGCTTTTTGCACAACATCGATCTGGCTAAAGCCATTGAGGGACACGTTATGGCGAATGGCCTGAGCGTTGTCTTTGTCGGGCTCAAAGGCATATACAGCGCCCTCGTTACCGACGAGCCGAGCGCCCAGCACCGTGAAAAATCCGACATTAGCACCGATGTCATAAAAAACGTCGCCGGGTTTGAGATGCTGGGCGATCGCTTGCTGCACCGGCAGCTCATAAGCGCCCAAAGCTGCGCTCGGATTGGCATTAGCCGCGTTAAACCGCAGTCCCTTACCAATGCCTGTAGGCAATATGACATCTCGATTGGCGAGGCCAAGGCGGACTAGCTTCCGTCCCGCTCGCCCAAAGCGCGGTTTGCGTAACCGCTTCAGCATGGCTAAAGGCATCCGTTGCGCACACTGATAAATCAGCCCTTCGATCAGTTTCTGCATCTCTCTCCCTCCCGCTATCCCTTTTCTAATATGGTCATTTCAAACAGCTCAGGCTTTCGCAATAAAGCGGCTAAAAACACTCCCGGTGTCGTTTCCCCACTCCCAGTTGGCAACAATCCCCACCCGCTGAATGGATAGACGTTTCACCTGCGGATACACATCGCTCAGCGCCCGGTACAAAACTGGCTCTCCATCGATATAAGCCAGGAAATTCATCCCGTCGAAAACCACTCTGAGCCGATGACGCTTCCCCCACAGCACCCTCTTGCCGACGTTCGTCCACACCGCGTCATAAATCTCTTCAAACCCGCTGATGTGGAAAAATGAAGACAAAGACGCTCCCCCGTAGGTGTCATCTAACCAGTGGCTAATCGTAATGTAGTGATCCGGATCTTGCCAAAAGATCAGCCCGCCCCGTCCCTTTTCACCCTGGCGGCGATCCGTTCCCGGCGGCATGACATCCACAGAAAGATCTGCCAAATCAGGATTTACCCAGTCGACGGTGTAGGCCAAGCGACCTGGATTCGGCTGCTGAGCAGAGCCATCCACGCGGGCAGAGTCCTCCCCAGTGAGCATGATTCGACCCCGACCCAGTTCTTTGCGCCAGTGGCCTGCGCCCTTTTCTACTGACTTGCCCGCCAGCTCTTGAATCGGCCCATCAAAGCGCTCCGAAACAAATACTTCAGTTCCTTGAGCTTGCCAGGGTGTGCCCAATTTCAGCGCTGATGGGATCGGGATATTGCGCGGGTGCACCTCTATCTGTTGGAATCTAACGTCGCCCCCGCCAGTCATTGCCAGTCCCACTCCCGTTTGATCCTGGAACCGCGACTCTACAAACCATTGGTCAAACAGTAATACACCATCCAAATACAGACTGAACGTTTGCCCATCGTCCAGAATTTGAACGCAAGAGCGCGTCTTTAGCCGCAAACCACGGGCACCATCGACGGCGACTTGAGTCCACTGACCTCGCTCTCGAATTCTCAGCTCGCACTGACCGTTTTCAAAAAAGAGTCCCCAGCTATTCTCTTCATCCTGAGTGCGCCAGAGCAAACCGCACTCAGGCAGGTTCTCCTCGCTGGACACCATCATATGCAGCGCGCCCGCCGGAGCTGCCATTTCCAAGAGGGCCAGATGACTTGAAGCATTGGCTGCTAAGCCCTGGGCTGTTCTATGCAGGTTGCCCTCGACCATGCGCCAGTAACCGCCTAAAGTCGCTGCTGTCTGATCTAGACCGCCGTTTCCTGTCAGCGTATCGGCCATTTGCGCGGTGCCGTACCAAACTGATAGTTCTGGTAAAACCGCTGTCTGCATACCATAGACACGGGTGTCTACTCGAAAACCCACCTGGCCAAGGGCACTTTGGTAAAGGCCCGCATAGACCTCGTTACTAGAACTAGAATGGTGGCTACTATGCGAGTCAATCCCTATCAGCCGCATGTAGGGAAACCCGCTCAGTCCGTGAGCGTTGGGAATGGCCGCAGCGTAGTAAGCAGCGCCGGTTTCCCGTAGCACTACCAGGTAGTAGGTTTGTAAGTTTTGCAGACCTTGGAGCGTAGGGGTGAGGCGATCGCCCTGCCGCGTCCACAGTTCGCCATTCTCAGGGCCATTGGCTCGAATCACGATAGAATTTCCCACCGCCGTTGGGTCTGCGGGCACCGGCCCAGGAAACCAGCCCAAAGCCAAATTGTCCTTGATATGACCCTGCTTAAAGCGACCTTTATGGTTGCGAATCCAACGGTAGAACTGTCCTGTGTTTTGCCGGTGATGCGGACTCATCGCCCAGCGCCTCAGTCGGTTACCGATCGGATTGGCTTCACTGCCCCGCACCCAGCGAAAAATCCGACCCTTGAGGGTCTCTTCAATGCTGTTGCCCTCAGAGGTGTTGTGGCCATTGAGCATAAAAATAGAGAGCGCTAGCCCAGCCTGCCGCTGATAAGGGCCATAGGCGATCCCAGCCCGCCCCCACCCAGGATGAACCAACGGCTGAATCCGCAGCGCCCCATTATCGATAGACAGGCGTTTTTCAACATCCGCGCCGTGGCGATACTGCTGGGTCAAACTCCGTCCCCCGATCACCTTCCCCCGGGGACAGCGCTGGCCAAAATCATCCAGAATATTCTCCTCTGGTTGCGGGCGATCGCCGGATGAACCCGTCATTGAATTAGAAGCCGGGGCTGTGAAAAAGCTCATAGTCTTGAAGAAAACAGGATAGAAAATCACCGTGAGAGACATCCTCTAAAATTGGCCAGTTCGGGTTGGTAGCCGGTCTGGCCATTTGGGAGGCGTGCTGTTCGAGGGCTCGCTGCTTCTGCTCCAGCACCGAGCCGATATACACCGCATGCTGAAAGTCCCGGAAAATAGTGGTACCCAGGCCGCTGCGGACGGTTGTTTTGACAATTTCTAATGTATCTCGGCGACTATCGCCTATTAGCCCCGTCCAGGGCCAATGACGCCAGTACCAAATAGGGTAGGCATATACCACCGTTGAGAGGGATAGCTGCTGAATCGCGGTCATCACTATTTGGTAGGTCACCACATGGTCGGGCGGCGGCTCTAGGGGATAGGGCACGAACACTTCTGCTGGCAAATGGGCTTTGAGCAAGGTACAAACGCGGTCGATGGCGGCGACTTGTGACTGCCCCAGACGACCATCCCCAAATCCCAGGAATGTTACGTCTTCAGCGGCTACTCCCAAAGTTTCGGCGGCAGCGATCGCCTCTTGCTGTCGGCACTTTCTCAGAGGTTCCTCGGCCATCAGCGCCGCGTGGGAGCGGCTGCCATCGGTCATAAACACAATCTTTAACGCTGCGCCCGCTGCTTTTTTGCGGATGATGGTGCCACCACAACCAAGGGTTTCATCGTCGGGATGAGGCGCAAATACCAGGGCAGACAGGCTGAGGTCGGGGATCTTTCGTGCCGACATGATTCGATTGAGTCGCTGCCGGTAGAGAGTTCTGATGGGTGATCGCTTGGCCTTTGAGTAGGGCACTCGGCCTGGTTTATGGCTGGTTTTCATCGTCGCACTTCCTCAGATTTCAGCAGGCGATGGTAGCTATCACACAGCTCCGCCGTGATCGCCCTCCAGTCAAACCGCTCCACGGCCCGCTGCCGTCCTGCCTCGCCCATGCGTACCCTCAATGCCTTATCTGATAATAGTTGAGCGATCGCCTCGGCCAACGCTGCTGCCTGATCGGGAGGCACCAACAGCCCGGT
>JBBQAC010000076.1:0-16207 GCA_038315915.1 Phormidesmidales cyanobacterium | reverse complement strand
CCCAACAACTGGGCGCTAGCTCGTAATCTCTCCCTCAATTTATACCGGGACTATGGCTTTGACAATATGGCCCAAGCTCAACGAAAAGCGGGGCAGGGACTTGATTTACTCAAATCTCTCTTTAGAATGAAATAGCCCTGGCAGTTGGGGGAAGGGACGCGGGATACGCGGTGGCGGGTGGCGGGTGAGCGATTGGTGTCGAACGGCACAACGCAGCGGCGGCAGATCACCTTGAACTCTGCACTGACGGCTTTTGCCCGTCCGCTGCCGTGAAGTGTTAGGCGGCTTCAGCAGCGTTAGAACTCCAACCTTCAAACTGAATATTTCTTGGTGGCTATAAAGTTTTTTATTGCATTTTTAAATTCGCTTTTGATCAAGTTGATATCATCAGCGCGACTAGGAACAACATAACGAAACCATCGACCATTTTTATGATGTGCTAGCAGCTCTTCAACTGATTGAGAAGTTGTATTGTAAACGAAGTAATATTTACAGTTGCGGGAGAAGTCATTGGTTAATCCCAAAAACTCTCTTGCCAGTTTAATTCCAAAGTTTCGTGGAGAATAAAATTTACATTCCGCAGCAATTATGGCTTTTGAAGATTGAGGAGAAACATTATTGTCACGGCAAATCTCAGCTTCATTCATTTCCATGAGTAAAACATCACACTCATGTAAAACCTTTGAAATACCACTTACTCTTACACCAACGTGTGCTTCCAAAGGGCGTTTACCTTGAAAAGTTATTTGAGCATGTGTGTATAGACCATTAAAAATTTGTCCTGGGCTAGTTCTAAAAGTAAATGTCGTTGCTCTACTCCTGTTCGTATTGATGTACTCAATATCTACGTTTGGTTCACTTCTTGCGGCTTCAATAATAAAAGAGAATATATAGGCTTCAAATAGATCAAAGATTTGAGATTGTTCAGTTAAATTCGGATTGATAGAATTTCTCAATGCTGAACGAATTTGATTAAGGAGATTTTGGTTTACTGTCATCCTAATACCTCTGAACGAAGTTGCGCTAGCAATCTCTCTAATCGAGTTGCTTGTTTAGCTCTATCAATTGCAGAATCATAAGAAAAGACTGTTGGCTCTGATTCTCCTTCTGATAGAAACCTAACTTCAGGCGAAATCCCAAACTCTTGCCCTTCTCTTCCGAAAAAAAATGTGACTTCTCTTTCTATAAAAGCTGTATGAACAATTACTGACTCAATTGAGTCAATTAAAATCAGTAAAGCTTCTTGGGGCGTGTATTCCCTAGTTGTTCTAAATCCTCTCGACGATTTCTTAGAAGAATTCTCAACAGGCTCATCAATTAATTTACCTGCACGCAGTACTTCGTTGACTTCATCAATAACCCAGCTCATTTGTTGATCGCTCAGCATCGATACAAGTTGCCGAAAGACTTCTCCACAATCTTCGTCTGTCATTTTCGGTCACCAGTTTTCCTCATGGTTCCTCAAAAGCAACCTTATTGCTCATTATTTGTTTAAAGAAATATGTCATACAGTCTACTCAGCTTAAATAACGAAGCTTTAATCCTGGACTTTGTTAAGTAGGTCAATCGACATCCTAGAGGGAGTGCTGCCTAACGCCCCCGTTCACCCGCCGTAGGCAACCTCTTGGACTCAACGAAGAGACTTCATACGGTCGGTGTGCAACGGGATTGTTATACCGCGCTTGTATTATGAAGTTGTAGATTTTTGTTCTTTTCTTAGGTCTGCCCAACTTGAGTTAGTTTCTTTCAAGATTATCTGACATCTTTGATAGAGTCTATCCAACTCCTCCTCTTTAATATTGTGCATTCCCTGTGTCAGCAAATACTCTAGATCCGTTCGCAACTCGTATAGCTCATTCAGTGTTCCTTGATATCGAATCCACAAGCCCCTGTAATTAAAGAAGGCATCTAAAGCACTCATCAGTGTTACTGCTGCACTGAGAATAAAAGCGATGTTTTGTATAACAAGTTTTTCGGATGAATTAAACCCATTTAATCCAAGCAAAATAGTCGTTGCAGCAGCTAAGACTGCTGATATGAACTTGATTCTAATCGCCTTTCTTTGATTACGATCCCTACGCTTTTTGAAGGAGTCAACTAGTTTTGAAATTTTTTCTTTAAGAAATTCAGCTTTTACGACCTCTGAACCAGGCTTATTGATTGTGTGAATCGTAATGTCAGAAATCTCAGTACATAGATTAATGAATTTTATAAGCTGCTTTTGATCAAGAAACACAAAAGTTACAATTAGCTTTCCAGAATCAATAGCAAGGCTATCTAGCTCACCTGTGTACTCCTCAGCTAAAATCTGGATTTTTGTACTGAATTCTCCTGCACTTTTGGTTGGATAGCTTATTTGTACTCTACACTTTTCATCCATTCACTCTTGCCTTGTCAACAATCTCAAAACGTTTCTCGAAACAAGCTAATACTAACTTTACCTTGAAACCAGCAGCCAACAGTCGGGTCGCGTCCCTACCTAGAACTGAGCGGTATAACTATTTATTAGAGGGAAAGATTCCGCCTAATCACCCTAAATAGCGGATTAGGTAGAAATATTTCTGCCTAATTGCCCTGTGAAGGTAGATAGGTGGAATTTCGTCTACCTATCTACCCAAATAAAATGATTAGGTAGAAAGTTTTTGCCTAATCATAGCTGATTATAGGCTGGCATTCCCAGAGTCGTTGGCTGCGATCGCTACGTCTTCAGCAAAGAAAAACCCTCCCCTAAGCAAACCGCAACATAGCAGCACTCATTACTCTCAGAGCGCGATCGCTTTGTTCGAGCCCTCAATCCTTCTGAACGGTACTGCGATCACTTGAGTCGGCCACGCAATCGCTTTGATTGCGGGTGCGATCGCTTTGATTGAATATGAGATCCGTTTGATTGCGGGTGTGATCGCTTCGGTTGCAGGCGCGATCGCTTTGGTCAGAGCTTTAATCGCTTCGATCAGACATGCGATCACTTTGGTCAGAAATGCGATCGCTTGGGTTGAGTGCTCAATACTTTTGTTTGGGCACGATACTCATGAATTGTGCAGATTTATCAGAATTGATCCAATGGCTAAACCCACAGCTAAACGCGGTGCAAAAGATATCAGCTTTGCAACCTTTAATCTATACAACCTTCAGCTACCCGACACCAAATGGCATAAAAACGTCTACTCCAAAGCAGCCTACGCTGAAAAAATAAAATGGTCTGCGGCCACCCTAATTCGGCTTGACGCTGACGTGATCGCCTTTCAAGAGCTGTGGTCTAAACAATGCCTGATAGATTTGTTTGAAGCCGCTAACCTAGCCGAAAACTACACCCTCCACTTCATTAAAGACGAATGGTACAACATCGCCGTTGCAGCCGCTGTGCGCAAGCCCTGGCAAGTCGTAGAGCATAAAACCCACAAAAAATTTCCATCTAACCTCAACCTCAACAAGCCGCGCAGCGATGACGGCGAAGATGATGACATCGCCATTACCATCAACTGCTTTTCGCGCACCATTTTGCAGCTTTCTATCAACCATGAAGACTCCCCCGCAGCCGCAAAGACACCGCTTCCCAATATTGAAGTTTTGATTACCCATCTCAAGTCAAAGTGCCCAACAGTGCTAAACACCAGCAGTAAAGCGCTGAAGCTGCATCAAGAAGCCCTCGGTAGCGCGCTTTCCACCATTCGGCGCACAGCAGAGGCCGCCGCGCTGCGGGTATTGCTCACCACCCTAATGAAGGAAACCGATCAGCCAGTGGTGGTGCTAGGCGACCTTAACGATGCGGCGCTCAGCAATACGCTTTCGATTATTACGCAGCAACCCCCTTGGCGAATGTACGAGTCTAGCCGAGTCGGCAACTGCAATGACGTTGGACTCTATACAGCCAGTATATTGCAGCAAATGCGATCGCTCAAAGACGTGTACTACACCCATGAGTTCAAAGGAATTCAGGAAGTGATCGATCATGTCTTAGTCTCAGAGCAGTTTTACGATCATTCCGACCGTCGGATGTGGTCATTCCAAGAAATGCGAGTTTGGAACGACCACATCGCAGACGATGACCAAAGTTCATCGGATCATGGCGTTGTCAGCGCCCATTTTCTTTACGATCCAAGGTAGGGATAGGTCATGCCGAAGGCGTCATTTAACGTGCGATCAATTTAAGCACCATTGCGATCAACCAGTGCGGCGATCAATCAGTGCGATCAACCTATCAAGATAATTCGCGTATCAAAGCAGCATCTTATACACAAAATCCATGTTTGCCCGAAGGTTCACGGATAAAACACTGCTATTTTGATACCTGTATCGGGAAATCTCAGTTAGATGAATATAAAACAAAGAGAGAGCGATCTTTCTCTGTTGGCTTAGCTTCATTTTTTTGAACCCTACTCGCCCTTATTCAGAGGTGCTTGCTGCCATGACACCCATTGACTTTTCCCGACGAATCCCTACCAAAAGAATCAGCGCCGATATCAGCGCCTATCATGGTCTCAGCACAGTGATAGGCTACATCTCCGCCCGCACAGAAGCCACAGACAAAAGCCTCAAAAGCGCCTATGACAAGATGATTGCCAATCAGAAAAAAGAAATCGAAATCGCAGCCATGTTAAAAGCAGCTACCGATGCCGCTCGGCAGGCTGAAGCCGACTTCCATGATGCAGTGCTCGCCATGAAAGAATCCATCCGTGGACAGTTTGGCCCCAACAGCGACGAAGCCCAAGCTGTGGGCTACAAGAAAAAAACTGAATACAAACGCCCTCGCCGTCGTAGCGCCTAACGCCTGTAGCTTGTCTATAAAAATTAAAACTACAGCATACTTACAGCCTGCTAGGGATTTCCAGCAGGCTTTTTTGTTCGCCTACAGAGAGGTCGTCGCTTTGGGATAAGCCGGTAGTGGGCAATTAGTGACTATGGAATACAACACATCTGGATCAAGATCGGCGTGATTTGGCCAGCAGATAGTGCCTAGATCAGGACTAACCGTGACTTGAGAAAAATACTCCGGATCTGCAAGCGGTGAAAAAATACCCGTAAAGTTTACTAGCTCTTGGATATCGACAGTTCCTTCCACATCATCTTCAAAGGTGATATGTAGGCGAAACCCGTCAAGAAGCTTTACATCAGTAATGTCTTTAAGCATAGTTTTATTCCAGCGGTTGGATTTTCTCTAGTTCTGCATGTTGGCGAGCCAACTCCCAATCATTCATTAGCTCAGTCTGGTGTAAAGATGCCCACTCAACGACTAGACCAAGAGCACGAGACTTGAGTTTGCCTTCCAAGACTGTAAAATTTTCAATTGAGATCAGAGCCTTTTGATTACCATAGCGAACATGAAAATGAGGAGGCGCATGGTCGTTGTAGTACATCGTGATAATAATGCCAAAAAAACGGCTAATTTCGGGCATTCAACCGTCTCTTTACGCAACATTACTCTTTGATAACATCTAGTATAATTTCTAAAGCCATAAGTGAGCTTTTATATGGAAATTTCGGCACTGACCGCATTCATTACGCCTTTTCTGCCGTTTCTGCTCAAGCTAGGTAAAGATGCTACAGCAGCGGCAACAGATAGTGCTGCCAGCAAATTTGGAGAAGCCGCGTGGCAAAAGGCCCAGGCCGTTTGGACAGCATTGAGCCCAAAAGTAGACGCCAAGGAAACAGCAAAAGAGGCGGTAACCGATGTTGCCAGCAATCCTGAAGATGAAGACTATCAGGCTGCCCTCCGCGTTCAGTTGAAAAAGCTCTTAGCCAATGACGCAGCCTTAACCGACCAGCTCACCAAAATCCTCCAATCAGACAGTCCCGACAACCTACCTACTACCCAAATCACTCAAAATGTAAGGGGCAACCAAAACCAAACCATCGGCCAAGTCTCGGGCGGGCAAGTTTTCGGCAACGTCACTGGCTCAGTCACTATCGGTAGTTTGGGCAACTCGGTAGCCTCTACACCGACAGAACAGGCTTCAGCAAAAGCGTCTGACTTGCCTATTAAAACAATTCTGGTGTTGGCTGCAAATCCAAAGGGAACCAGTCCGCTGCGGCTGGGGGAAGAAGTGCGGGAAATTCAGGCAGGATTGGATAGGTCGAAACATCGCGATCGCTTCCGCATAGAACAACGCTGGGCCGTCACCCCCAAAGATATCCGCCGCGCCCTGCTCGACTGCAATCCTCAGATTGTTCACTTTTCAGGTCACGGTGTTGGCAAAGATGAACCTGATAACAAATCCACATTCAGCCGCAAGATTAGCTTGGTTGCAGAAGAAACAACTGGGCCAGAAGGTCTGTTGTTTGAGGATGAAACGGGTCATTCGCACTTGGTCTCTAGCGATGCGATCGCCAACCTATTTTCTCTTTTTGCCGATGAAGTTGAGTGCGTGGTGCTGAATGCTTGCTATTCAGCTGTTCAGGCAAATGCGATCGCACAGCACATCCCCTACGTGGTTGGCATGAAAAAGGCCATAGGTGACCGGGCCGCGATCAAATTCTCCCTTGGCTTCTACGACGGGCTGCTAGCCGGTCGTTCAGTAGAATTTGCTTACAAATTGGGCTGCAACGCTATTGAGTTAGAAGGCATTCCCGAGCACCTAACGCCCATTCTCAAGGAAAAGTGATGCCTGGCTTGAAGAAACGTTGCCAAAACCCTGAATTCTCGCCGTTTCCTCCTATTATCGTAGGCAATACCCTATCGCTTTGAACATGCCCGACTCGTCACTTCCCGAGGCAGCTAATTCATCGACGGACGGCCTGGAGATTGAGCAGAATGTCCGGGGCGATCGCACCCAAACTGTCGGTCAAATGTCTGGTGGGGCTGCGATCGCCAGCGTAGAAGGCCAGCAAATTCATATCGATAACCGCACGTACCAGGCAGATCCCGACACGGTCAAACGCCTGGTACGGGAAGAGCTGCGAGTGGCACACACCGAGTACGGTCAGTCGGTGAAGCAGGGCTTGAACGCGCTGGTGGCGCTGATGCAGGTGCCCGCTGTAAAAAATGCGGTGATTACCTTTCGGGTGGTGTTTCAGGCGGCTTGCGAACAAATCGAGGTAATTGCGAACTACAAGGCGCTGCACGATTTGCTCCATACGTTGGAATTTCAGTGCTATGGCGTGATCGTACAAGAATCCAGACGATTTCCAGATGATGAGATGGCGATAGATAACCTGATGGCCCATGAGCTAACGCTGCAAAGCTTGATTGAGGAGCTACAGCAGGTGAGCGCCCGAGAAACCCTGGCAAGCTATGAGGTGCAGTGGCTCAGCGAATTACAAACGGCTCAGGCTGAGCTACACAATGCCCTGGAGCAGATGGATGCGGAACCGCTAAAGCGGACAATTTGGCTGCTAAACCGGGTGCTGGCCAATCAACCTGATCGCATCAATACAAATTTGACGGCGGCGGCTCGGGCGCTACGGTTGCCCGAGCTGGTACAGGCAATGCAGTTTATTGCTCAGCAGCTAGCCGATACCCCACTGGATACTGAAAAACGACAGCAGTTTGAGCAGGGTGTGGCAGTGCTAGATCGGTTGAATCAGCGGCTGAGGGCGCTGGTGATTGGGCATGACTACTGGCAGACCTTTGACCGGGAGATGCGGCGGATTGAGGCGACGCTGGGCCGGGACTTAATTGAGCTGGAGATGTCGTGGCCCTATTTGCAAAATCAGGCGGGTGAGCTGTTGGACGCGGAGGCCGACCAGTGGACGATTGATTTTCAAGCGGATAGTGAGCAGTTGGATGCAGCGATCGCCGAGCAGCATCCGGTTAAAATTAAGCGCTATTTTCGGCGCTATCGCAGGCGGGCCAGCCAGCGGTTTTTTCAGGTGGATGTGACCCTGAACCGGCTGTGTGAAGAGCTGCGTGAGGTGGGTGGGCCTTTGGCATCGGTATTGAGGATGATGGAATGAGGGTGATGAAATGAGTAGTGTGGTGCGATCGCCCAATCTGGAAGCGGAGCCCCTGCGGTATCCGTCATTAGCGTCGCTGCGAGCGGCCCATACTGACCTGCTGAAGCGCTATCGCGAGCAGGGAAATGCGCCCGAGGTATTGGCTGAGATTGAGCGGCTGATGCGCCGGGGACATGCGACGGGGGCGGTTTTAGACGATGAGGGCGATCGCTGGACGGCTCAGGGACTGTTGGACTATTGGAGTTCGGTGCTGTATCGGGCGGGGCAGGTGGAGCCCCTAGATGCAACGCTGGTGGAATTTGATCCGGCTTTAGCGCCGGAGTTGGCTGATGAGCTGTGTCCGTATTTGGGGCTGGAGGCGTTTCAAGCGGAGAAGCAGCATTTGTTTTTTGGGCGGCAGCGGCTGCTAGGTAGGCTACTGAAGCATTTGGCGACGCAGCGGTGCTTGGTCGTCGTGGGTGCTTCGGGGAGTGGAAAGTCTTCGGTGGTGCTGGGCGGGGTATTGCCCAAATTGGCGGCGGGGGCTTTGCCAGGTAGCGAAGATTGGGTTTACTACGCGCCGCTGGTACCGGGATCTGATCCGTTGGCGGCGTTGGCCCGGCGGCTAAAACTGGATCAGGTGGAGATCGCCGATTGGGTGCCTCAGCAAGTGAAGGCGTTTCAAGCAGATCCTTTTCATCTGCTGAAGTTGTTGGAGCCTGCGGAGGATGAGGAGACTGAGCCACAGCCGGTTGTGTTGTTTATCGATCAGTTTGAGGAGGTGTTTACGCTGTGCCGGGATGAAGCGACGCGGGCGGCACTGGTGCAAAACCTGATTAATTTTGTGCAGGCAGAAGGGAAACAGAACCGGCTGATATTGACGATGCGGACTGATTTTGAGAGTCAGTTTGTGCGGATACCGGCCTTGTTGGCACTTTTTGAGAGGTCGTATGTACGGACGATGGCGCTGGAGGCGACGGAGCTGCGGGAGGCTATTACCCAACCAGCGGCGCTGGTTGGGCTGAAGTTTGAGGCAGGGCTGGTAGATAAGTTGCTGGGTGATGTGCTAGGTGAGCCTGCGGCACTGCCGCTGTTGCAGTTTACGCTGCTGAAGCTGTGGGATCATCGGGAGCGCAATCGGGTGACTTGGGAGGCGTATCGGCGGCTAGGCGGCGGGCGGTTGGCGCTAGCCAGGAGTGCGGATGAGCTTTATGACGACCTGATTCCGGAAGAGCAGGTGACGATGAGGCGGATTTTGCTGCGGATGGTGCGACCGGGGGAAGGGCTAGAGGTGACCAGTCGGCGGATTCCGCGCTCAGCGCTGTATCGCGCTGGGGAAGCAGCCGATCGGGTTGAGCGGGTGCTGGCAAAACTCATCCAGGCACGGTTGGTTCGCTTAACAGCAGGACAAATGCCCGATGATGCTCAAGTAGAGGTGGCCCATGAGGCGTTGATTCGGAACTGGCCCCAGTTAGGGAACTGGTTAGAAGATGAGCGGGTGTCGCTGCGACAGCGACTTCGACTGACCGCAGCGGCGGAACAGTGGCAGCGGAAAAAGAGAGATTCGAGTACGTTGCTCAGGGGCGTTTTGCTAGCCGAAGCCCGTAGTCATGAAGACTTGAGTGAGTTGGAAAGTGATTTTATTCGGGCCAGTACTCGGGCAGAAAGGCGGAGCCGGAATGTTTTGATTTTGATGGGTACGACTGTTGTTTTATCGCTTTCGGCGACCTCTGTTTTTGCGCTTAGGCAAGCCCGGCAGGCAAAACGGCAAACCGCTACCGTTGAGATTCTTGAAGCTGCCGCTCGGTCAAAAAACTGGGTAACTACGACAAATGCAACGCTGGGTCTAGCCTTGGCTATTTCCGCAACAGATCGCAGCCAACAGATTGCCGCCGAAGCGACTTTCCCAACCGTAACGGGGAGTCTGTTGAATGGACTACAGACTGCTCAAGAACAAAATCTTTTGCAGGGCCATACGGATAGTGTCTGGTCTGTGGCGGTGAGCCCCGATGGCCAGCGGATTGTCAGTGGCAGTGATGACAACACGGTACGGATTTGGGATGCCGCTACCGGCAAGCCCATTGGTCAGCCCCTACAGGGCCATAAGGCGAGTGTCTTTTCTGTGGCGGTCAGCCCCGATGCCCAGCGGATTGTTAGTGGCAGTGCGGACAACACGGTGCGGATTTGGTATGCCGCTACCTGCGAGCCCTTTGGTAAGCCCCTACAGGGCCATACGGATAGTGTCGGGTCTGTGGCGGTCAGCCCCGATGCCCAGCGGATTGTCAGTGGCAGTGCGGACAACACGGTACGGATTTGGGATGCCGCTACCGGCGAGCCCATTGGTCAGCCCCTACAGGGCCATACGAATCAGGTCTATTCCGTGACAGTCAGCCCCGATGGCCAGCGGATTGTCAGTGGCAGTGCGGACAAAACGGTGCGGATTTGGAATGCGGCTACCGGCGAGCCCATTGGTCAGCCGCTACAGGGCCATACGGATAGGGTCTTGTCTGTGGCGGTCAGCCCCGATGGCCAGCGGATTGTCAGTGGCAGTGATGACAACACGGTGCGGATTTGGGATGCCGCCACTGGCGAGCCCATTGGTCAGCCGCTACAGGGCCATACGGATAGTGCCAGCTCCGTGGCGGTGAGCCCCGATGGTCAGCGGATTGTCAGTGGCAGTTGGGACAAAACGGTGCGGATTTGGGATGAGCCCATTGGTCAGCCTCTACAGGGCCATACGGATGGGGTCTTTTCCGTAGCGGTCAGCCCCGATGGCCAGCGGATTATTAGTGGCAGTTTGGACAAAACGTTACGGATTTGGAATGCCGCCACCGGCGAGCCCATTGGTCAGCCTCTACAGGGCCATACGAATCAGGTCTATTCCGTGGCGGTCAGCCCCGATGGTCAGCGAATTGTCAGTGGCAGTTGGGACAAAACGGTGCGGATTTGGAATGCGGCTACCGGCGAGCCCATTGGTCAGCCGCTACAGGGCCATACGGATAGTGTCTTGTCTGTGGCGGTCAGCCCCGATGGCCAGCGGATTGTCAGTGGCAGTGCTGACAAAACGGTGCGGATTTGGAATGCCGCTACCGGCGAGCCCATTGGTCAGCCCCTACAGGGCCATACGGATAGTGTCTGGTCCGTGACAGTCAGCCCCGATAGCCAGCGGATTGTCAGTGGCAGTTGGGACGGCACGGTACGGATTTGGGATGCGGCTACCGGCGAGCCCATTGGTCAGCCGCTACAGGGCCATACGAATATTGTCTATTCCGTGGCGGTCAGCCCCGATGGCCAGCGGATTGTCAGTGGCAGTCAGGACAAAACGGTGCGGATTTGGGATGCCGCCACTGGCGAGCCCATTGGTCAACCACTACAGGGCCATTCGGATTGGGTCTTTTCCGTGGCGGTAAGCCCCGATAACCAACGGATTGTCAGTGGTAGTCAGGACAAAACGGTGCGGATTTGGGAAGGTGACTGGCACGGTTGGATGCGCCTTGCTTGCAGGCGCTTGGAGTATCACCCCCTATTAACCGCGCCAGAAACTCTCCCCTTTTTGGATGAAGAATCTATCAACATTGGCAGAGATGCCAAAGCCGCCTGCGACGCTCGCCCCTGGCTGCAATCCACCCAGCCCACACCCAAGCCTTCCTGGCAAGCCCGAACCACCAAATGGATCGCGCATCTATTCGTTTTATGATGATGAGATGAAAAAGCTCACCATAACTCGACCTGACGATTGGCATCTGCACTTACGTGACGGCGCGGCGCTGCAAGCTGTTTTGCCGCATACGGTACGTCAGTTTGCGCGAGCCATTGTGATGCCAAACTTGAAGCCACCTGTGCGCTCTGTAGCAGATGCGGCGGCCTATCGCGATCGCATCCTAGCCGCCATTCCACCCGGCCAACAGTTTGAGCCCCTGATGACGCTCTACCTCACAGACAACACCAGCCCAGACGACATCATCGCGGCCAAAGCCTCTGGATTCGTCAAAGCTGTGAAATACTACCCAGCCGGGGCCACGACCAATTCAGAGTTCGGCGTGACCGATATTCGTAAATGCGATCCGGTTTTGGCAGCGATGCAGCAGGTAGGATTGCCCCTGTTGCTACATGGAGAAGTAACCGATCAGGCGGTTGATATATTTGATCGCGAGACAGTCTTTATTGAGCAGCAGCTAATCCCGCTCAGGCGACGATTCCCTACGCTGAGGGTGGTGATGGAACACATCACCACATCAGATGCTGTGGCGTTTGTGCTAGATAACAACAGCATCGCCGCCACGATTACGCCGCAACATCTGTTGTTTAACCGCAATGCGTTGTTTACAGGGGGAATTCGTCCTCACTTTTATTGCCTGCCCATTTTGAAACGTGAGCAGCATCGTCAGGCGCTTGTGCAGGCGGCCACCTCCGGCAATCCTAAGTTTTTCCTCGGGACAGATAGTGCCCCTCATACCCGCGATAGCAAAGAGACTTCCTGTGGCTGCGCGGGCTGCTTTTCAGCGCTACATGCGATGGAGCTGTATGCAGAAGTGTTTGAGAGGGCTGATGCGCTAGATAAGCTCGAAGCCTTTGCGAGCTTCTATGGGCCAGATTTCTATCAGCTCCCCCGCAATACCGAACAGATTACTTTGACCAAAACGAGCTGGCGTATCCCTGATGAAGTACCCTTTGCTGAAACCGGGCTCGTGCCTTTAGGGGCAGGCAGCGAGATGACGTGGCAAATGGCGTGACATTTACTCCAGACGGCGGTTTCAGATGGGCGTTGGCGCAGCCTCTCCAAGGGAGAATCGCTATCTGTGGTGAGCCGACTGCGATTCCCCCTGAACCAGTTGCTCTATCTCAACAGCGCCGGTTGGTAAGTCCTGGCTGAGCACTTCGCAACCCTGCTCGGTGATCAACACATCGTCTTCTATGCGAATGCCGCGCACATCGGCAAACTGTTCAAGACGTTCCCAGTTGACCATTTGAGCGTAGCGATCGCGATTCTGCACATCGTTCAAAATAGCCGGTACCTGGTAAAAGCCGGGCTCGATAGTAACCGCCATACCCGCTGCCAGCGGTCGGTTTAGCCGTAAAAAGGATAAGCCGAAGCGATCGCTGCGCTGCCGCCCTGCCGCATAACCCGCCAGATCGCCCAAATCTTCCATATCGTGGACATCCAACCCCATCAGATGCCCGACACCGTGCGGAAAGAACAAAGCATGAGCATCCTGAGCGACCAAATCTTCTGGATCACCCTTGAGAATGCCAAGCTCAACCAGCCCAGCCGCCATCCTCTGACAGGCAACCTGATGGATCTCCGCATACTCCACACCTGGTTTTGCCTTTTCAATACAAAGGTCATGCGCTGCCAGGACAACATCATACAGATCGCGCTGAGTCGCTGAAAAAGTGCCGCTCACAGGCCAGGTACGAGTAATATCTGAGGCCCAGCCAGTCGGAGTTTCAGCGCCGACATCGGCCAGCAGTAAATCACCCGAACTGACCGGGTTGGAATAGTAACGGTTGTGCAGCACTTCGCCTGCAATGGAGACGATGCTGCCATAGGCACAGGACATGTCATGAGCGATAATGACAGCTTCCATCGCCGCTCGAATGTGCGCCTCGGTTTTCGCCTGGGGGGTCGCTGCCATTCCAGCCTTGTGCGCTTGCAGCGAAACAGCGATCGCCTGACGAATACCCGCGATCGCCCCTTCATCCTGAATCATCCGCAACTGCACAATCGCTTTTTCCAACTCCCGGTCGCCCCGAGGATGATGCCGAGGCAGCACGATTCCCCGTTGCAGCGCAGCACTTTCGAGCATTTTCACCGTTTCGTCCTTTTCGCCCAGAGTCGCGGCCCCGGTCGCCAGATCGGCCAGTCGGCTGAGCGGGTAGGCCGCTGTCGCGCCGATCTGCTCGGCAATATCGTTTCGACTAGGGCCAGCACCGTGCCAGAGCGCATCGTCAGCAGTCCCATCGTCCATGAACAAGGTCAGCCGTTCGCCCTCTAATCGCACAGCCGCATTCTCAAGCGACAGGCCCGCAAAGTATAGGAAATGACTGCTCGCCCGGTAGGGATAACTGTTAGCGGCAAAATTTCGAGGTTTGGCCGTTCCCGACCATAAGAGGACGGGAAAGTCGATTTTGACTGCAAGGCGGCGGCGGCGCGATCGCAAAATATCTGCCAGGGCTGGCAAGGGCTGGCGTTCAGCGGGGCGAGAAGGAATCGTTTGCATAAGTTGAGTCGAGCAGAACGCGGGCGTCAATCTATAGTTTACTCAGATCGAATGATCGCGCTCTAGAGCGCTACGCTGGAATTGTCAGGCAAACCCGTCATATCGCTATTTTATGTTTACTGCGGCTGAGGCTGAACGGTTAATTTTGACATTGGTAACGCCCGTAAAAGCTCTACAAACCGTCGATGTTGCGGGCGATGTAGCAGGCTGCTTAGGGCGAATTCTGGCCACTCCTGTTGCCGGTAAATTGGACTTTCCTCACTGGGATAACTCGGCGATGGATGGCTACGCCGTCTGCGCAAGTGACGTGCAGCGCGTGCCGGTGACGCTGCGCATCGTCGAAGAAATTCCCGCCGGGCGGCGTCCGCAGCAGACCGTTGAACCCGGACAGGCGGCGCGAATTTTGACCGGGGCAATGATGCCCACAGGCGCTGATACAGTCGTGATGCAGGAAGAAAGCGAGCGGCAGGGCGATCAGGTCACTATCTTGCAATCTTCAGAGGCTGGGGCGTTTGTGCGGCGGCAGGGCAGCTTTTATCAGGCGGGTAGTCAATTGCTGGAAGCGGGGCGGGCGATCGCGCCTGCCGATATTGCCCTGCTTGCCGCCGCGCAGCAAACCGCCGTGCAGTTGTACCGGCGACCTCGAGTAGCCATCCTTTCTACCGGCAGTGAGCTAGTACGCCCTGATCAGCCGCTGCATCCCGGCCAAATTGTCGATTCCAACCAGTATGCGCTGACGGCGCTGGTGGCCCAGACGGGAGCGATTCCGGTACCGATGGGCATTGTCAGCGACCAGCGGGAAGCGGTTAGCGCGGCGATCGCCTCAGCCCTTACCCAAGCCGACATGGTGATTTCTTCGGGCGGGGTCTCGGTCGGCGACTATGACTATGTCGATACGGTGCTCGCCGAACTGGGCGCGACCCTGCATATCCGAGCGGTGGCAGTGAAGCCCGGTAAGCCGCTAACGGTCGCAACGATGGAAAGCGGAGCCAGAACTCAGCTTTACTTTGGATTGCCGGGTAATCCGGCGTCGGCGATGGTGGGCTTTTGGCGGTTTGTTGCTCCGGCGATCGCCAAGCTATCCGGGGGAGTGGGGCCATGGTCACCGGCCTATGTCTGGGCGCAGGCGACGACAGCGCTCAAGGCGGGCGGGCAGCGGGAAACTTACCTTTGGGGACAGCTCAAGGCAAGTGAGTCAGGGTATGCGTTTGAACCCGCATCAGGCGGTCATAGCTCAGGCAACCTTGTCAATCTGGCCAATACGAATGGCTTAGGCATAGTGCCACAGGGCAAAACGCAGATTGCCGCTGGTCAGCCAGTACAAGTACTCAAAACCAGCTAGCCGCTTTGATGCGAGCACCTACAATTAGCCTGACTAACTACGCTATAAATTTGCCGTAATAGGGTACCTTTGCAAGGAAATCAGTCCATCAAGGCATCTTAATATATTGTTGATATTGGTCAATTGTTACAATCAATGGATGTTGCTTAAACGACCCACTGGTCGACGCCAGCAATCTGCAAAGTCTTTAGCGCGACCTTTAGGACAGCTATGGCATTGAAATACAACGATGACCACAGCGCTTCTAAGCGTCCGTCGGCTTCTTCCAAAGGTTCTCAGCCCATACGCAATCCGACTTCTCGGCCTGGGCCTGACCCGTTCTCAAAGCTTTCTGAAGCACAGCTTTCCGATGCACAGCTTTCCGATGCACAGCTTTCCGATGCACAGTTTTCAGATGCACAGTTTTCAGACGGTCTTTCTGGCGACTTTTTAAATTCGCCAAACTCAGACGAAGCCGAGGCAAGTCAGACGCGCAGTCCGGTAGAGCGGCGATCTGGCCTATTTGGGTTACGCTGGCTCGGCAACTGGCCGATAGTGGTGCTAGTGCTTTTTGGCATTTTGGGAACGGTGGGGACAACGGCGATTGTCAGCCTGTTTCGGATTCCGACTTTGCCGAACTGTCGGGCCGTTTTTTGGCCGACGGCCTCAGCAGCGCTGCGGATCCAGTGCGCCGAATCTTACGCGGCTGAGGGCAGCGTCAAAAATTTGCTGGCGGCGATCGCCTTGGTTGACGTCCTCCCGGAAGACCATCCGCTGCGCTACGACATCAATATGC
>JBBQAC010000029.1:0-24708 GCA_038315915.1 Phormidesmidales cyanobacterium | reverse complement strand
CGCCTGAATCGCTTCCCGCATAGAGTCAGGCAGGTAAATACTGGTCTGCCGTTTCTGTGTCGTCATAGACTGCCTCAACTCGCTTCGAGGCAAGTTTAAGCGAAGCGCTGCAATTAAAGGTAATCTAGATTAAAGTAGAGTACCCTAGAGTAGAGTAAAGTGGGATAAGCCAGATTGAATGGTCAATTGCTTTGGCTTCCCTCTCATTAGGAGCGGTCTTGGTGCTATGTCCAATCCCTCTATCTCAAGCAGATTTCACAGACGGCGCACTCGAGGCGCTGCTCGGCCTACTGCAATTTCCCCTCCTGCGCTCTACGAAGCGGGCTATCAGCAAGCCTTAGCTGACTTTGTGATCGCCGACCTGCTTCATCGCATCAATGCTTACTCTGATCAGGATTGGGCTGCGCTGACTCCCACAGAAACTGAAGCTCTCGCAGCCATTCTGATTCAAGCCCTGGCGACTCATCTCGACAGCAATATTCTGGCCACTTATATAGACGCTATCCGTTACCCGCCGCTTGGGGCTTCCACGCTTGTGGACAAGCTGCACCTGCCGCGCCCTTCGACTGACTTTCCTGGTGACTTCCCCGACGTTGAATCACCTCGCTTTTTGGATGGCGATCGCCTCCGCTGGAAAACGAACGATAAAACCACCGACTGGGGCGTCGTAATCGGCAGATTCTACGGCTTTGCGCCTCACTGTCGTCGCTGGCGATGGTGCTATTTGATTTGGCTCGACGCTGATTCACCCAGTGCTGCTTGGGTGAGAACCGATGTTGCTTGGGAAGATGATCTAGAAGCCCTTGAAAAGGAGCCGATTCGATGAGCCCTCGGCCTTTAACACCTCACGAACAAGGGCTGATTAATAGGTACAGCTATTGTCAGCTTGGTATGACGCCTCAAGCTTTCTATGCGAAATGGCAGGTTAGTCAGGAAGAAATGGCGGCTATTTGCGATCGCTCTGTTTCCACCGTCAGCCGCTGGTTCCACAAGGGCCGAAGCTACCGTCGCCCTAGCGCAGTAGATCTTCGTCATCTAGCGCTAATGGACTTTCTTCTAGACCACTTCGACCAGATTCCAGCAGACATAAGGGATGCACTTTGTGACAGTGACCAGGAAAATTGATTCACACGTATTAGCAAAAGTCAATGTCACCACGCCCTGTTTTTGAAAATACTGCCTCGATAAGGTGGCCTCAGTCTTCTAAAAATAGCCCCCGTTTGAAGGAACCAAAAATGAACCCACACCAAGAGGATAACGATAACTCTACAACGGCTTACCAGCAGCAGTTACATCCCTGGTGCCTCGTTCAGCACCTACCCAGTATGCAAAACCGCGAAGTGGCCAGATTTCGCCGTCGTAATGATGCTGATGCGCATCTTCGAGCACTACGCCAGTTGACCGCATCCGCACAGTACACAATCATTTTTGACCCGGCTTCGGAAAAACTCAACGAGAAAACTAATCAGAGCCTTTCTGTAGAGAAAGCTATAGCTCCGTGAAAGACGGTAGAGATTTACTTCATTCTGGCGGATTCAACACCTGCTCAGCCGTTAGAGAAAACTCTGGGAAAGCTAAAGAGACTATCTTCTGGTCAGCCATAAAGACGGTTGAATGGTAATTGTCTTCTCTCAAAGTCAACACAGTGACCTGCGCTTGACTCGGATCGAGTAGCCAATATTCAGGAATTTCTCTTGCTTCATACTGAGCCCGCTTTTGTTCGTAGTCGCGGTCGCGATTCGCCTTGCCTGGGCTCACGACTTCTACTACTAAAGCAGGCGGTGGCATATCCAACCGAATCGTCAGCCGCTTTTGAGTCAGCTCAATGTGCTCTGGGCGAAGAACCACTAAGTCAGGAAAGCGATTTCGGGCCTGTTTGGGTTGTAGTACAGGCACCTCTAGCTCACAGTTAAAGCGCTTTACAAGGCGAGGTCTCACCCATCCAGAATTCATGAAGTATAGTTGGAGTGCAGCCGAAAGCCACTCATTAAATTCAGACTCCGTTGCCATCGCAACCAGTACTCCATCAATCCACTCGTACCGATTATCTGTCCCATCGTCATAGGTCAGATAATCCTCAAAGCTTATCCTGGTTTGGGTATCAGTAGCCATTGGATTTCCTGTTCGTGCAACCTGCATTACTCGGTTGATGCCATTCTACTCTGCAAAACACTTCCTTGAAGCCAACGCTAAAATTTCCGGACAGGGCTCTCTCTGCCCCTCGGACGATAGCCAACCCGATGGCACCAAAACAGTAGACAAAGCAAGCTGCCTTTTAAGTAAGGCGCTCAATCGCACCAAGAGAACACAACAGTCATAGGGTCAAATATCATCACCTTTTTGATTGTTGATTAGTACGATTTCATCTCTTTTTAGGCCACTGCGCTCAGCTTTAATCTTTAGGCCGAATTTGAGAAAGCTTGAGTTTATCTGCGTAGTTTTTGTCGATCATCTGGGTTGATGTGTCGCACCATTTTGCGATCACTGTACTGGGTACTCCTTTGATGAGTTGAATCGTGATAAAGGTGTCTCGACAACAGTAAGGCGTTGTATCGGGCTTAATAGAATTGACGATTCCAGCCCAAGCCCTTCGAGAAAAATTGCGGTAGCTGATAGAATCTCCATCTCGCGAAGGAAAAACGAGCTGATCAGGATTTGGCTCTTCCGGCTTGATCGACGATAGCAAAGCCTGTACTCGCGCAGAAGCGGCAATCCGCCGAGTTTTGTTATTTTTGCTTCCTTGGCTACGAACCCGGCGATTTCCGATCTGTACCAACGATCCTTCAAAGCTAATGCTGCCACAGTCTTCTGAAATGTGTTGCCACTGCAAACCAATCGCCTCACTTGGCCTGCACCCCACACAAAATAAAAATTCAACAAATGGGGCGTAGTGGCTATAGTTCATGCCCTTACGCTGATCGCACCGGAACGCCTCAATCGCCCGATCTCGCTCTTCTTCAGTAAAAGCATTCGGCTTAGGATCAACTTGATAACGGTATTTGGGCAACTCCTGAGCCATTCCAATAAAGGGATTAGACGACACCAGCTTGTGTTTCTCTCCCCAGCGACAGGCCGCAGCCAAATACATCAGCCCATCCTTCGTGCGATAGAGAGTAGTAACCTGCTCCAACTTTTGTTTGACTATCAACGGCTCATCGATAGTCACATCCCCCAGCTTCTGATACAGCCGCGTGAGGTTGTCATACTTTTCCTGAGTCTTAGGCTTCAATCCGGGGCGCTTGTCAGCGGCAAACTGCTCCCAAAGGTCTATGACCTTGAGACTCTGAAGCTTTAAGGGTTCAATCACGGTTAGCTGAGGCGGCTTGGGCTTGCCGTATTTCACAAGAGTGTAGTCAAAGCGCTCAAGCGCGATATCCGACTCCATCAGCTTGGCTTTGGCTGCAACCACTTTCCGATTGATGTCAGTATCGGCCAAATCGGTCGAAAGATACTTCTGCCTACCGTCATAGAGATGGCGCGGCAGTCGTATCCGTAGTCTGCCGCGAAAAGATTCAACGCCTACAGACCCTTTAGGGGCTCTGCCTGATTTTTTGCTGTACATAGTGAGTGCTCAAAAGGGGGTACATCCAAACGAACTAACGTACTCATCTTTGATAGTCAAATGATAGTCAAATTTAGGCTAAAGTCACCCAAAAATGACCAAACTTTAAAAGGCCACTTCCTGACAAAGCAATATCTGCACTTTCCTAAACCACTGTGACACAAGCTTTTGAAAGCTGTGCGTCAGTAATTTCAGTCGTTTCTGTAGGTATGGGCGATACGGGGTTCGAACCTGTGACCTCTTCCGTGTGAAGGAAGCGCGCTACCACTGTGCTAATCGCCCTTTGGGGTACAACTTTAGCACGTTTTATCGGCGAACTAGATAGCGTCGTAGGGCAGATTCAGTCCATCGGTTCATTCCACAGGTCACTGGACTGACGAATGCTAGAGTAGTCGCCGTTGCCTAGTATCAAATGGTCGAGCAGCGGAATGCCGAGCAGGTGCGCGCCTTTGAGCAACTGCCGAGTAAGGGTGATATCTTCTTTGCTGGGCTCCAAGCTACCGGAGGGATGGTTGTGGGCCACGATCACGCGGGTTGCGCCGCGTTTGATTACCTCACGGAAAATTTCGCGTGGATGGGCCAGCGTCTCAGTTGCAGTGCCTATGCTGATTACCTTGCTGCCGATAATGCGGTGCTTTACATCCAGCAGCAGTACGGCAAAGCGCTCCTGAGACTGCCACATCAGCTCGTGCCCTAGCGCCGCCGCCGCGACACCTGGGTCATCGACAACGGTGAGATTAGGCGGCTGGCTTTGCAACACTCTTTTACCTAGCTCCAGCGCGGCTAAGATAGTGGCCGCTTTTGCTGGGCCAATGCCTGAAACCGCGACCAGTTCTTCGGCGGTGACCTCCCTTAAAGCAGAAAGACCGTTGCCTTCGGGACTGTCTTTGCCCAGATGCTGTAGCAAAAACTGACCCAGGCCCACTGCCGATAAACCGCCTTTCCCCTGACCTGTCGAGAGCAAAATGGCAATCAGCTCAGCCGCCGATAGCCGCTTTGCGCTGTGGGCCAGCAGCCGTTCGCGAGGGCGCTCGGTCTCGGGCATGTCAGCGACTCGCAGGCTGTAGGTCATGAGGAAGTGCCGACCAGGGCAAAAAGGACTCTTTTTAGTGAGCCCGAAACCACCCCCAAAGCACCGTAAGCTGGAGAGAAGACAGACCTCTAAAATGATGCCATGATTGCCAATTTGCCTACCGACCGGTCTGCTGAAGACCTTAGCCCCGAGGAGCTGACGGCGACACTTAAAGCCGTTCGTCAGCAGCTGGTAGAAATCAGCTTAGTTCACGTACCGGCTGACCTTTCAGCGGAGCAGCGAAAAGCTGTTCGCTCTGCTCTGCTGTGGCTCAACGAACTTAGTGAGTACCAAACTTTGGGCATTTGTGCTGATAGCTTGGCTAAGGCGGAAGCAGCGCTCAAGGGATATGTCGCGGCGCTCAGTCAACCGATTCAGGTGGATATGGCTGACCGGGAAGGCGCTGTTTTCCTCAAGTTCAATACGCTCAAGAATGCGTGGTATTTGGATGGCTACAGCGGTGAGTCGAGGGGCGTACTGGTGACTTACCATACGTCAGAATCTGAGCTAGAAGCGGTTAATGGTACCTATGGGCCTTTCCCATTGGACTTATTCTGATAGATCTGGCGGCGGCAAGCAGGCTATAGCACTGCTGGGTCGAACTTTCACAGCTCGCCAAAATATTTGGTACAGACCTGCCGAAAGTCGTCGCCGCGAATCTCGAAGTTGGGATATTGATCAAAGCTGGCGCAGGCGGGTGAAAGGAGAACTGTTTTGATTGGCTGCGCTTTGCTGATGTCGGCACTTCGAGCGATCGCCCGATCAATTGTTTCAACAATTTCGTAGCAATAGTAATCGGCGATGTCCAGGCGACGGGCAAAAGATTCGGCTGCTGTCCCGATCAAAAGAACAACAGTCGCTTTGCGTTTAATTTGCTTAATCCAGGCGGTGTCGTCACCGTCTTTGGCTTCGCCGCCCGCAATCAGTACGACCGGGCCAGCGACTGAGCGCAAGCCTACTTCGGCTGCGTCGTAATTCGTAGCTTTGCTGTCGTTGATAAAATCTACGCCGCGCCAGGTGCAAATATGCTCTAGCCGATGAGAAACGCCTGGGAAAGTGGAAATGCCCTGAGCGATCGCCTCCGGTTCTATCCCCGCTAGCCGTGCCGCCGCTACAGCCATCAGTAAGTTCTGCTGATTATGCTCGCCGACCATTCGCAGGGCTTTAGTTTCGACAATCTGCTCGCCTTTGTGCATCACCCAACCTGCTTCTACATAGGTATCGGGAACGAGGGGCGCAATGGCATGTTTACCAGCAATGCTCGTCCAGTGGCTGGTGGGCGATCGCTCGCTAGCCTTGCTCCGCAACAGCGGATCATCGCCGTTAATCACCGCGATCTGTGACTTGTTCAGCAGCGATGCCTTGATGCGGTAGTAGTTTTCGACGGTTTTATGGCGGCTGAGGTGGTCGGGAGTGAAGGTCGTCCAGAGGCCGATGGTGGGAGATAGGGAAGGCGATGCTTCAATTTGGTAGCTGCTGAGTTCGGCGATCACCCAGTCGGGCGGAGCGCTCAGCGCCAGTTCGCAGGCGGCGTAGCCAATGTTGCCGCAGGCTGGTGCCTGTAGTCCGGCAGCTTTGAAAATAGCAGCAACTAGCGCGGTGGTCGTGGTTTTGCCGTTGGTGCCGGTGATGGCTAGCCAGGGGTGATCGCGCAGACTCCGCCAGGCCAGCTCCATTTCGCCAATGGTTTCAATGCCGAGCGATCGCGCTTCTACCAGCGCAGGGGCATCCCAAGGCACCCCCGGGCTGACGACGAGCAAGTCTAAGCCGGGGACAGGCGTAAAAGCATGGCTGAGCTTGACCTCAATGCCTTCATTGCGCAGGCGGTTCACTTCTGCCTGATAACGCTGGGCTTCTCCCTGATCGCTCAAGGTGACCTGCCATCCCTGACGGGCAAGTACTCGCGCAGCGGCAATTCCAGAGCGGCCAAGGCCGATGACATGGGCTGTTTTCATGAAGGGCTACCCAGCTCAAATGAGATCAAAAGTCGAACGGTTTCCTAAAAAGGCACTAACTGAACAGGCTGCTCAGCAACCGTCAAGGCTTACTTTTATACCGCGAACTGTCTGCCATTTACAATCCAATTATGAAGACAATCCAATTGTGAAGGTCAGTCTCGTAAGCGCCCTCAGCTTTTTACGATCGCGCCAAAGTCTGCCAGCACTCGCGCATGGTTACGCAGCAAGCTCAACAGGTTCAAGCGATTCTGGCGAACTTCTGCATCCTCTGCCATCACTAAAACGCTGGTCGGCCCGTCGAAAAAATTGGCGACGCTTGGTGCCGCCTGCACTAGCCCTGCCAGCAGCTTTCCATAGTCTCGCTCCGCCTGAGCTGCTTGGGTTTGCGGTACCAGCTTTTGCAGGCTGCTGTAAAAGGCTTGCTCTGAAGGCTGCTCAAAAAGCTCAGGATTGACTAAACCAGTCGGGTCGAGTGCTTCGGTATCCAGCGTGCCTTGGGCGGCAAGTTTGGAGGCGCGGTTGACGGTTTCATAAATGCGGGCGAGCTGACCGTCGCTGCGAATAGATTGGAGAAAGGAGGCGCGATCGCGTACATCCAACAAATCCGTCAGCGCCCTTGCCTGATAGTCCGCGTCTTCCCCAAACACCGCATTGACCAGGTCATAGTCAATATTTTGAGAATCTTGCAACAGGCTACGCACCCGCTGTGAGAAAAAGTCGGTTAGTTGCGCCGTCAGTTCGGCCTTATTTACTTCATGGCCCGCTTCGCTACGGCTTGCGGCAAAATCGGTTACTACCTGAGCGATCATCTGCTGCAAATTGAGCGGCAGGCTAGCAGACCAGACGATATTGACAATAGCGTTGGCCGCTCGGCGCAAAGCAAACGGATCGCTGGAGCCTTTGGGTAATTTGCCGATACTAAAGATACTGACTAGCGTATCGAGCCGGTCTGAAATCCCGACCACTTGAGAGACGATTGCCTTCGGCGGGCTATCGGCTGCGCCTTTGGGTAAATAATGCTCGTAAATAGCGTTGGCAACCGGTTCTGGTTCACCGCTAGCGATCGCATACTTCTGACCAATGTAGCCCTGAAGCTCAGGAAATTCGCCCACCATTTGAGTGACCAAATCGGCCTTGCAGAGCTTGGCTGCGCGGGCAACCTGCTGCGTTTGCTCTGCGCTCAGTCCCAACTGCTGACTGAGGAGCGCCGCCACACTGACAATCCGGTCAACCTTGTCGAGCATCGATCCGAGCTGGGCTTCAAAGGTAACGGCGGCAAGCTGCGGCAGATAGTCGGCCAGCGGCTGTTTGCGGTCGGCAGCAAAAAAGAACTGACCGTCGGCTAAGCGGGCTCGAATCACGCGCTCGTTGCCTCGGACGATCATCTCTGACTTAGCCGGATCGCCGTTAGAAACTGTGATGAAGTAGGGCAAAAGCTGACCCGCTGCCGTGCGCACCGGAAAATATCGCTGGTGGCTCTCCATTTCAGTGATGGTTACCTGATCGGGCAGCGCCAAAAACTCATCGTCAAACTTGCCGATGAGAACAGTCGGCCACTCCACTAAGTCAACTACTTCAGCGAGCAAATCGTCGTTGATTACGGCCTCGCCTTCGACTGATGCTGCGATCG
Source organism: Phormidesmidales cyanobacterium (assembly GCA_038315915.1). Lineage (GTDB taxonomy): Bacteria > Cyanobacteriota > Cyanobacteriia > Phormidesmidales > Phormidesmidaceae > Phormidesmis. The sequence continues at coordinate 16,486 of JBBQAC010000029.1, read as the reverse complement.
CCCCTATCTGCTCCAAAATAATCACCCGGCGCACTGCCGGATCGACGCTGACATAGGCCGCCGCCAGCGCGCTGACATAGTCCTGGGCATGGCTGAGCGTCACCGGCTCAGGATGGAGGACACGATGACCAGCGAGGGTGCGATCGCTCACGCAAACCTCAGAGCCATTTTGAATGGTCACCGGCAGCAGCACATCATCCAGCAGCGTGACCAGGCCGCGAATCGGTCGGGGGAACTTTAGCTCGCCGTCACCCCAGCGCATGAAGCGATCGCCATTGAGCCCAAAAATCCACTCGGGTACCTTCTCCTGCAAAAGCTCAGCCGTCGCCCGCCCCGGAATGGTTTGCTGCACAAATACAAACTCTCCCTTATCGGTATCGCGAATTTCCAGATCCGCGACGCTCACCCCTCTAGAAGCGGCAAATCCCTCAGCGGCCTTAGTCGGTTTGCCTGCCTTAAAGGCCGCTTTGGCAGGGGGCCCTTTCGCTTCTTCCTCACGATCCGGCTGACGTTCGGGCAGACCGCTGATCAGTACCGCTAGGCGGCGAGGAGTGCCGTACACTGTCAGCCCATCGTGTTGTAAAAACTGCTCTGCTAGCTCCGCCGGTAGCCTCGCCTGCCACTGGGCTATAGCCTCACCAACAAAGCTTGCCGGAAGTTCTTCAGTGCCGACTTCGAGTAAGAAGGTTGCCATAGGAATTGTCAGGAGGGTGAGCGCTAGCGGAGCCGGAAAAACCTTTTCATTATTGCAGACGACCGCTCAGGCAGGGCAGTCGTTTGTTAGCGTAAAATCATCGATACCTACTATTTATCTAGCCGACGTTATGCCTGTTTACGTAGTTTTGTTTAACGCCCGCACTGAAAACGAGGGAATTCACTCCTTACAAGTAGAAGGACGCCATCTGGTGCTGATGTTTGAAATGGAAGACGACGCCCTCCGCTTTGGCGGGCTGCTAGAAGCTCAAGACTTTCCACCGGCCTCAGTAGAAGCCTTTGAAATGGAAGAAATCGAAGAGTTTTGCCAGGGCGCAGGCTATGAGGCGGTGAATGTACCCGATGGCACCCTGCTAATGCCGCCCGAAAAAATGGTCGAAAGTACTACCTGGGATCCCGACAGCACGCCAGACCCTACCTCGCAAGGCAGCATACAGGACGCTTCCTCAACCGAAATGGATCGCATCCGTCAGCAGTTAGAAAAGCTGCTGTGAAAGCTTAGCGCAGCTACGGATGACGGCTGTAGAGAATCTCTTCGGAGATTTTTTCAAAGGCGGCGTTCAGCCATATTAGGACAATAGATTCGACGTGCCCCTGGTTGAGTGTGACCAGCGAGAAGCTGCGCTGACTGCCTCCTGCGGGCGTTTTTTCGATGCGGGGACCGTTGGCGGCGTTAAAGTAGAGCGTTCCGGTCAAGTCGGTGGCAATCCGCCGTCGTAGCCGGTCGGTGTTGTTCTTGAGCTTGTGGTGCATGTGGCCAAAGGTGACCAGGGGAACGCGCTTGCCGGATTGCTGGGTGAGCGCGATCGCCTCAGCAAAGTCAGGATCGCCATAGTCACCGCCCCGCTCGTCCCAGTCCTTACCGCAGGGATCTTCGGGCTGTGCGCCAAGTCCATAGGGGCCGACATGCCCAACGAAAATGAGAATGCTGTTTTCGGCTTCATCGGCAGCAGTCAGAATCAGATCGAGAGATTCGTCAAAGCTTCTGACATCGAACCGGTCGCGATAGAACTTTCGGTAGCGCCATTTGGAGCCGCCCCAGCTAAACGGCCTACCGCCGACGACCGTGATGTCGAACTGCGGAAATTCTCTCTTGCCGAAGCCGATGTGATCGTCTCCTAGCAAATCCATTTGGAGCTGTACCCAGTCTTCTTTTTCGCGGTCGTAGGGACAGTTTTTGATGCCTTTGTTGCTGGCTGAGTAATAGGCGTCGTGGTTGCCTAAAATCGCGGCTTTGGGCAGATCGACAGCGGCAATGCGCCTGACGACGTCGACGGCTTCATTGCCGTAATCGCCCACAAATAGAGCCAAATCGACGCCAAGGTGTTTGAGCGCAGCGTTATCTACTTGCTCCCACAGGTCGTGGACATCGCCAATGACGGCAATTTTGACCATTGACTGATGCACAGGTTGCACTCCCCTCGTAGCTTGCTTGCTGCTAGATCGATAGATGGTTGGACAACTACAGTTTATCTACATAATGGGATTGGTACAGATGCACAAATATATGGTTGACCAGATTATCGTGACGGCTCTAGACGGCGGGCTGCTAAATTCCTCAGGGGACTATGCGCTGTTGCAGCCACTGATGGCTCAGCTCAGAGCCAAGGGAATTCCGGTGATTGTGTTTACGGAGCGCGATCGCGCCGAAGTCGAACCCATTCGTCAGCAGCTAGGACTGATCGATCCTTTTATTACAGAGAGCGGCAGCGGCGTTTTCATCCCGGTCAACCATAATCCCTTTGATCCGGCGGTAGGCGAGCAGGATGGTGACTATTACGTCCTGGAACTGGGCTGTCCCTATGTCCAAGCACGAGCAGCGCTGCGGGTAATCGCAAACCTAATTTCTCATCCGCTCAAGGGGTTTGGCGACTTCACGGTGGAGCAATTGGAGCGATCGGCAGGGATTTCGGCGGCGGCGGCTCATCGGGCAAAAGCGCGAGAATTCAGCGAGCCGTTTATGACGCCTAAGGCAGTCACCTCCGAAAAGCTGCATCAGGCAGCTGAGGAAATGGGATTTAAGATAGCTCTTCGACACCTTGAAGACGGTCGATTTTCTGAGCTGATGGGGGCACAGGCAGGCTTAGTGCCCGCAGTGAAAAGGGTGATAGCGGCCTACCAAAGTCAGCTACCAGCGGGTCAACGGCTGAAGGTGATGGGGGTGAGCGATCGCCCTGAAGACCTCACAACCCTGGCTAATGCAAGTAGCTCAGCCGACTGGCGCGGAGTCTGGATAGCGCCAGAGGTAGCTGATCTCCCGGCAGATTTGCCTGACCGTACTACCGTGGTCAATCGTTCGGCTCCAGTCGCTTGGGCCGCAGCCGTACAGCCCTTAGTCGCTTAGTTAGCTCTCTCTAAGCCATCCATGCGATCGCGCAGCTTGGTCACGTTGCCATTAGTCTTGGTTAGCTCTAGAAGCAAGGTCTGTATAACCTCCATCTGCGCCGAGTGCCTTTCGTCAGCCTTGCGTCTGTCGGTTTCAGCTTGTGTCCTGGCCTCTTCTCTGTTGGCTTCAGCTTGTACCCTACTGGCTTCAGCTTGTGTCCTGGCCTCTTCTCTGTCGGCTTCAGCTTGTACTCTACTGGCTTCAGCTTGTGCCCTGGCCTCTGCCCTGTTGGCTTCGGCTTTCACCCTTGCCGCCTCTCTGTCAGTGCGCATCTGCTCGATTGCATCATTGAACTTCTGCTGTGCTTCTCGACGGTCGGTGATAGCTTCCGCTCGGAGTACCTCAAAGCGCTGATCGGAGACTTCAGCCCTGGCCATCAGTCTATCTATTCTGGCTTCAGCGAGTGCGATCGCGCCCAAAAGAGTGTCAATATCCTCCGTATTCTTCGCCTGTTGCGCTGCTGTCCGGTCTTGTTGCGCTGCTGTCCGGTTTAGCTGCTGCGCGGTGTCCGCTAGCAGTGATTCGATTCGATCTAATCGCTCAGTCATTGCTGCTGCCCTTGCCTCTATCTCTTATCCCGTCTCTATTTCTTAAATAAGCGACGTACGCTGGTGAGCTTTATCTAACGTCTACGCCATTATTCTTTATCCATCGTAAAGGATGCGTTCAATAGCTGGAAAAGAAAGACTGTACAATTTTGGTAATTTTAACTATAATTAAATCTCAGGAATTGGTAATTAGAAATATTTACAGAGGATAGTCCGTGTTTGCCACTGCCAGCGCCCCAATCTCAAAGGCGGTATTGCCCAAAGACCTTTTTGCAGCGATTGAAACACTCAAAAAAGACCTGAATGCGGTTGTTCTGGCCCATTATTATCAAGAGCCAGACATTCAGGATATCGCGGATTACATCGGTGATTCTCTAGGGCTTTCGCAGCAGGCTGCTAACACAGAAGCGGACGTAATTGTCTTCGCAGGGGTTCACTTTATGGCAGAAACCGCCAAAATTCTGAATCCCGACAAGCTCGTACTACTGCCCGATTTAGCGGCAGGCTGTTCGCTGGCCGATAGCTGCCCGCCGGATGAATTTGCCCGGTTCAAAGCGGCTCACCCCGATCATTTGGTCATTTCCTACATCAACTGCACCGCCGAAATCAAGGCGATGAGCGACATTATTTGCACCAGCTCAAATGCCATCAAGCTGGTCAACCAACTCCCCCCCGAGCAAAAGATTATTTTTGCACCGGATCGCAACCTGGGCCGCTATGTCATGGAGCAGACCGGTCGCGATATGGTGCTATGGCAGGGGAGCTGCATTGTCCATGAGACCTTTTCAGAAAAGAAAATACTTCAGCTTAAGATGGAATATCCAGAAGCTGAAATTATCGCCCACCCGGAGTGTGAGGCGGCGGTGCTGCGCCATGCTCGTTACATCGGTTCGACAACGGCGCTGCTGAAGTATGTGGAGACCAGTCAGAGCGATCGCTTTATCGTCGCCACAGAGCCTGGAATTATTCACCAAATGGAGAAGCTGGTGCCTAAAAAGCACTTTATTCCGGCCCCGCCAGAGGCCAACTGCGCCTGTAACGAGTGCCCCTACATGCGGTTAAACACGCTGGAGAAGCTGTATTTGGCCATGCGAGACAAGTCGCCCGAAATCACAATTCCAAAAGGAATTCAGGCAGATGCGCTAGCGCCGATTGTGCGAATGCTGGAGATGAGCGCTTAGGGCGTCGTGAGGTAGTCTCGGAGCTTGAAGGCCAACATATCTATGACATTGTCCCCGCCCTTGTCAAGAGATGCGGTCGCTTCTGCTTCAGCTTGTGTCACGGTCGCTTCGGGTAGATTGAGCAGCGTCACCAGTTTCTGATAAGCCTCGCTTTCGGCCTGGTTAACAACGGCCTCGTCAGGGGTGCGAGCGCTGGCGTTGATCACTTCGTAAGAGAGCCGCAGCACCAGTTCTTTGTCAGCGTCGGTTGAGAGGTTAGCAACGGCTTCTTCTAGCGGTACATCCTGCACAAAATATTCCTGTAGCTGCTGCTGCAAGTAGCTTTTCTGCTCAGGGCCATCCGCAAATAGCTGACTGAAGCGACTGAGCATGACGTCGACTTCTTTTTGCTCCAGACTGTCGTCAGCCCAAGCCATCGAAAGCACGGCCCGCAGCAGGTGCATCTGACGCGGTGAAATAGGGGGCGGTTGGATATTCATTTACGGTCTCTCGCCTCAGTAGTGTAGAACCCGACATGAAAGGGGTGTCTCTACTGTAAGGAGAGTGATCAAAAAAGCAGAAAGCTGCCCTACAAAACTTAAAGATGTGTCAGAAAAATGTGCCAGTTGCTACCGATTGACAGGGCTTGAGGCTGCATTAGCCAAGTTTGGAGAGATGCCTCAGACTTTTGACATCTCGCAGGCTGATAATGTCCCTGGCCGCGTCTATTTCGATCCAGCCGCGATCGCACAGCTTGGCCAAAATTTTAGGAACCTCAGCTTGCTTGATGTCAGCGATCGCTGCCAGGTCACTTTCTGGAATATTGAAAATCTCAATCGTATCGCCGTGCTTTTCGCCGTAGGCATCTGCTAGACCCACCAGGGTATAGACCATCTTGATCCCCGGTGCTTTGTTACGGAGCTGAAAGCGGGTCTGAGTGTGCCGCAGCCGCTGCACCATGAGCTGAAGCATCCGGTGGTGAAGCTGAGGATCTTTAAAGAGTGTTTGAATAAAGAGCTGGGCTGGAATGCTGACTAGCTCTACGCGCGAGAGTGCGGCGACATCGGTAGAGCGAGGCGCTTCGTTGAGAATAGCCATTTCACCGAAGTATTCGCCTCTACCCAGAATCGCAAGGGTGACATAGCCATCGCCCGACTGGCAGCGAACCTTAGCCCAGCCCGAAATAATCAGATAAATGGCGTTGCCCCAGGAGTCTTCCATGAGCACCGTTCGCCCTGCCGGACATTCGTTAAAGGTAGAGCCCTGGTGCAAAATGTCTAACGTTTCGGGATTGGCCGCTTTAAAGAGCGGAAAAATCTCGCTAAATGCCTCGGACGGCATCGGTTGTGAAAGGACAGGCAATGACGACATAGCACAAATGAATGGATAGCAGGTAGGTGAGCACTTGCAGGCACAAACGACCCCATGCGTGAGGGCATTTGCCCTAGATTACCCAGTCAGCGCTGACAAGCCGTAGTCAATCGCTTGAATTCGTTCGTATTTAGAGGGCGGGCGCTGCTCCCTTAAATCTGGCGGCCCCGGCGGCGGCAATCGAAACCAGCAGACAGGCGATGAGTGATCGCGCCGACAGCCGCTCGCCCAATACCAGCAAACCGGCTAATACGCCTGCCATTGGCTCCAGGCTGAGCATGACGCCGAAGACTTTGACGGGCAGCGATCGCAGCGCCACCATCTCAAAAGAGTAGGGCAGCGTCGTCGATAAAATCGCAACCCCAGCCCCCATCGCCAGCAGCCGGGGATTAAGGAAAGTGCTGCCAGCAGTAATGATTCCAATTGGCAGCAAAAGCACCGAGCTGACGGCCAATGCCCAGGCCAAGCCTTCGATGCCGGGAAGGTTTTGGCCAACCTGCGCAGAGAGCAAAATGTACAGCGCCCAGAAAAAGCCCGCTGTCAGTGCCAGGACAACGCCCCAGCTATCTACGCTGGAACCGCTCAGGGGCGTCAGCAGGATAATGCCAATCCCAGCCAAAACCACCCACAGCCCATCTAGCCAGCGCTGCGACTTGAGCACGGCTAACCCCAGCGGCCCCGAAAATTCCAGGGCGATCGCGATCCCCAGTGGAATGCGGTCAATCGCCGCGTAAAAGCAAGAATTCATCGCCGCGAAAACAACCCCGAAAGCAACAATTAGCTTCAGATTTTGACGAATTTGGCTGTGCCACTTCAGCCGCCACAGCGCGAATAAAATGACCGTCGAAACGCTCACCCGCAAAGAGACCACCCCCCACATGCCCAGTTCGCCAAACAGGGACTTGGCCAGGGCTGAGCCAAACTGCACAGACACAATGGACAGCAGCACCAGACCAGTCGGCGAGGGCTTTTTAAGGGAGATATTCATAGCTGACAGGGGGCAATGGGGGCCAATGCGTGACCGTGCAGTATAGCACTCCGATTATTTGACCCTGACGAAACGAGATCGGGCGATCGCTACAAGCTCGATCTCAGCTTTTAGGCGGCACTGGTACAGTTTCCGCAGGCGGCGGGGTGTCTGTTGCCGTCATCCTGGCTTGAACGGGGGCTGCTTGAGCCTCTAAGGCTAGCTTGGCCTGGTGTAAGCGGCTATTGGGAGCGAGATCCCAGTGGTTGAGTACATCTTTGATCAGCAGCTCTTGTAGCCAGGTTTTGGTTACGACGGTGAGGGGAAGGGCCAGCAGCAGGCCCAAAAAGCCAAAAACGCTGGCGAAAAAGATTTGGGCAATTAGGGTAAAGGCCGGTAGCAACGAAACCTGATGGGCCATGATTGTGGGGGTGACCCAGTAAGATTCGACCTGCTGAATAATAATGTAGAGAATAACGACAGCGATCGCCTTCCAGGGGTCTTCTGACAGCAGCGCTACTATCACCGGGAACCCCATACTTAAGGTCGGCCCCAGGTTGGGAATAAAGTTGAGAATGCCCGCCAGGAGCGCATGGGCAAAGGCCAGATCCACACCCAGTATCAGCAGCCCGACAAAGCTCAGGCTAAACACAAAGATTGAACTGATGATAATCCCGCCCAGCCAGTTACCCAGTGCCAGCTCGCACTTGTCGAAAATCTCTCGGGCGCGCTGCCGGTAAAACGAAGGGAAAAGCAGCAAAATACCTTCTAAATAAGCCGAGGGGTTGGCCAGCATCATTAACCCCAGCACGACGACAAACAGGGTTTGAAGGGCAACCTGTAGCGAGGAATTGAAAAACGAGAAGAAGTTACTAAAAACGTCGCGAACGCCAGAATCGGGAGAGGAGAGCCAGTCAATAAAGTCGTTGACCTCGGGCAGGCGAATTCGCTCGGGTAAATTGGCTTGTAAATCTTCGAGGCGGGCCGGTAGCGTTTGAGAGAAGCGCAGCAGTAGCTCCACCAGCAGCCGGAACTGCTCTACGAAAGGGGGCACGATCCCCAATGTAAAGAGCGCTGCTATGACGACAGCAAGAAAAATCGCAATAGGGATGGCAAAGCGACGCGGAACGCTAAGCTTTTGGATCTGATGGGTAAGGCTGTTGAGAGCGATCGCAATCACCACCGCCGCAAAAAACAACAGCAGGAGCGGTCTGATCTGCCACAGAATATAGAGACCTGCTGCAAAGCACAGCAGACTGACCCAATCGCCTAGCTTCATCACTGTTGTCCTTTCTGTAAATTGCGCCCATTGTATCCGAGAGGTTCACTCAAAGGATTCACTCTGAAGATCTACTGCGGTAACAGGCGATCGCTCAAAATGCTAGGTTAGAGATTCATTTTCTGAGTACTTATGGCCCAAGACCCGGCAGCTCAGCTCCTTACAGACTGGCAGATCGCGCCGACAATTCGCCCAAGTGAAAGCTGGATGAAAACGGTCGAGCAAATTTCAGGGCTATCTGCGCCTGCTTCAGGAGCGCAGCTACTATGGGATCGGGGTCTGAGATCGGCTGAAGCGCTAAGGGGCTTTTTGCAGGCAGCGGACTATGAGCCTGCCAGCCCATTTGACTTTGGCGAGGAAATGGACTGGGCAGTAAATCGGCTGACAGCAGCGCGGGACGCGGCTGAAACAGTCGCGATTTGGGGCGACTTTGACGCCGACGGGGTGACTTCCACCGCCGTTTTGTGGGACGGGCTCAGACAGTTTTTCACCAATCCCAACCAGCTCAGCTACTTTATTCCTAACCGCCTGAAAGAATCTCACGGACTCTCAGTTGCTGGGATCGATCAGCTTGCAACTGAGGGCGTGACCTTGATCGTCACCTGCGATACGGGCAGTACCAATCCCCGAGAAATTGAGCACGCGCTGACGTTAGGAATAGAAGTGATTGTGACCGATCACCATACGCTACCGGCGGTCAGACCGCCAGTCGTGGCGATTGTGAACCCCCGATCACTGTCACCTGAGCATCCCATGGCTCATCTATCGGGTGTGGCTGTAGCCTACAAGCTAATAGAGGCCCTTTACCAGCAGTTGCCCGAAGTGCCGACCAGACCCTTGAGTGAGCTGGTCGATTTAGTTGCGATTGGCCTAATTGCCGATCTCGTCGAGCTAACAGGAGACTGCCGATATCTGGCACAGATTGGGATCGAGCAGTTGCAAACTCACTTGAAAACTGAGCAACCTGTGCGTCCGGGGGTGGCGCGGCTGTTGCAGCTCTGTCGGCGAGCGGGCGATCGCCCCACCGATATCTCCTTTGGCCTTGGCCCTCGGATCAATGCAGTCAGCCGCATCTACGGCGATGCCAGCTTTTGCGTTGAGCTGCTGACCAGTCGAGACCCGGCGCGCTGCCGGGAACTAGCCGAAAAGGCGGAGTTAGCAAACGCTCGTCGTAAGGCTCTGCAAGCCGATGTACTCCAGCAGGTGACCCACCAGCTAGAAAATTGGGATCTCTCGACGCTGGGCGTAATCGTACTGTGCGATCCCCAGTGGCCGGTTGGCGTTTTGGGACTGGTCGCAGGGCAAGTAGCGCAGCAGTACGGCAAGCCGACAATTTTGCTCACGCTTGATTCACCGGCTGAAGACGGCAGCGTACTGGCAAGGGGATCAGCCCGCTCGGTCAATCAAATTGATCTTTACGACCTAGTGAATTCGCAGTCACAGCTACTCACCAGCTTTGGCGGACACCCCTTTGCCGCAGGGCTGAGCCTGCCAGTAAAAGACCTGCCAATGTTCACTGCCGCGATCAATCAGCAGCTTCGTCAAAAAATGGGCGGGCGGCTCAGCCAGCCAACGGTAAAGGCCGATCTGACAGTGACGGTGGCTGAATTGGGCCGCGATCTCTTTGCGCAGCTCAATTTACTAGAGCCCTGCGGCATGGGAAATCCGGTGCCGAAGCTGCTGATTAAAAACTGTTGGTTTGAAAACGTCTGGCATCAGAAGCTAAAAGACCGGTTAGGCGGGAAAGTCGGCTACATCAAAGCGAGCTTTCAGCTCTGCGACGACAGCAAGGCTAAGTTTCCAGGGCTGTGGTGGGGCCACTATAAAGACGATTTGCCGCCTGGTCGATGGGATGTCATCGCCGAACTTGACTACAACAGCCATCCTAAAAGCCGCCAGTACGAAATTCGGCTGATTGCCATTCGTCCCAGTGCGATGGCTGGATCGCCAACAGCCCAAGCCACAACCGTTCTGACAAACAATGCCGATTGGCTGCTAGATCGGCGCACCACCCCAGTCAAGACAGACTTCTCAGCGACAGATTTGGTGCTGAGCACCTGTCCTACCCAATGGCAGGAACTTTTACTGTGGCGACATCAGGCCAACCAGGTTCAGCAGCCTTTGGCGCTTGCCTACCCACTCCCCGACGCCGCTGACCCGCTAGATAAGTGGAAGGCGTTGCTTGGCATGGCGAAGTACATCAGCCGGGAGCAGGTAGCGGTGACCTCCGAGCGGTTGAGTGAAAAATTGGGAGTATGCGATCGCACCTTAACCCTCGGACTTGCCGCCCTGGAACAAGCCGGATTCACCGTGCACCGCTCGGCGATAGATATTCGCCTGCAACATCAGCCGTCCGCCGAGGAGCCTGATTCCTCAGAGCGAAACCAGGCTCTCAGCCGCTTTTTAGCCGCCGTGCAGGAAGAAAACTTTCGCCGTCAGTACTTTTACCAAGCGCCCATTTCAACCCTTCAGGCGGCTGTCAGCGCTGACGCCTGAATCGCTACCTATTTTGACAACACCGTCTTTATACCTATTGTCATTATTTTCAAAAAACGGTAACATTGAATACAGAAACAAAAGCGTTCATCTTTCCGACAGCTAGCTAATTGACTCAACTCAACCATGGCCAGTCAACGAAAGACGGAAGTAGGATCGGTCAGCCCGACAACGGGATTGACTCACTCCGAAGGAACGCGCCTCTCAACCTACACACTTTTTTTGAGGCGAATATCATGCAACTCTCTTACCGTGGCGTCAAGTACAACGCTTCTCAGCCCGCTATCGAAGTAACCGACACTCAGGAAATCGGCCACTATCGCGGCGCAACCTACCACATGCACCAAGCGCTTAACGTGCCTGCCCGTCAGATCAAAGATGTCCTGAAGTATCGCGGAGCAATTGTGCGCTAGTCGTACTTGAAATCCCGCTGTTTGCCGACGCAAAAGGATTGTAGGGAATGTAAAGAATTCCTCTAAGCATCTTTTTCGTCAGCGTACAGACTGATAGTTCTGTACAGATTGATAGTTCTATAGTATTGAGGGCGCGTTCTTTTGAATGCGCCTTTTTTATTGCTGTATCATAGTGTTGAACGTGTGCATAACCGACTGCGCTGTATGTGCCCGCTTTATGGGGGAATACAAGATACGTGCTGGGATTTATCGTCGGCTTAACGGTTGGTCTTGCGATACTTTGGATTTACCGGCGACGTGATGACGCCAAACTCAAGCGTTTGCTCAGTCGTTTAGAAGATCACCCGCCGATTACTGCTTTGGGGTATAACGCTCAAATTGCCAGCGCAATCTCAGAGCAGCGCGCCCAGGTAGAGCTTTTAAATGAACAGCTAAACGACTTTCGACAGCTTATTAGAGATGCACCCATCGGCTACCTGCAAATTGATGAGGAGAATCGCCTGCTTTGGTGCAATCAGCGGGCTCAGGAATTTTTAGATATTGAGCAGAGCGACTATGAGCAGCCCCGTCTGCTGCTGGCAATTGTGCGCTCCTATGAACTCGATCAGCTAGTAGAGCAAACCCGCCAGACGCAGGAGATTTGCCAGGCGCGCTGGACGTTCAATTCGATTTCGACCGATCCGTTTAACTATTTAGAGCGGCCTGCTTATCCGCTTCAGGGCTATGGACTGCCCATTAGCAACCGACATGTCGGCATCTTCTTAGAAAATAGGCAGGAAGCTGTAGGACTAGCGCAGCAGCGCGATCGCTGGATCTCTGACGTCGCCCACGAACTTAAGACCCCGCTTACTTCGATTCGCTTGGTTGCCGAGACCTTGCAATCTCGGGTGGCCCCAGAAGCCGCTATCTGGGTAGAACGGTTGATCAAGGAGACGATTCGGCTGAGCAAGCTCGTGGACGATGTGCTCAATATGAGTAGCTTAGAACAGCACCCATCTGTATTGGAAGACACGGGCAACATCAATCTGGTCAGCCTTATTCAGGCGGCATGGCAAAGCGTAGAGCCCCTAGCCAGACTCAAAAAAGTAGATCTGGACTATCAGGGGCCGCAGCAAATGGTAGCGAATATCAATGCGAGCCTGATGCACCGTGTCTTGTTCAATTTACTCAGTAACGCGGTTAAGTACAGCCCTCCTGGGCGGACGATTCAGGTGCGTTTGAGCACGGCAACTCGATCATCGCCCGACGGAGAAGCCAAAGGCAAGACTGGTGAAGATCCGAGTATTTTAATTGAAGTGATCGACGAAGGGATAGGCGTCGCTGACAAAGATTTGCCTCACATTTTTGACCGCTTTTACCGGGCAGATCCGGCCCGGAGCCGGGGGGAGAGTCTCGAAAGTTCTGCTCAGTCAGGCACAGCTGAGATGGCAGAACTTTCTAGCAGTGGTACGGGGCTGGGGCTGGCAATTGTCCGCCAGATCGTAGAATCACATCAGGGGCGGGTGGAGGCCCGGAACGATCCTGAGACCGGCGGTGGATGTCTGCGAGTGTGGTTGCCCAGTAAGCGACTGGTGAAGGCAGGTGTTTAGTTCGCGCTCAAGGTTGGGCTGGAAAATAATGGGCGCATAGATAGTTTTGATACTTAAATAGATCTGTAAGATCTGTCATAATGAATATGTACAATTGAGCATGATTTGCTGATATCTTTCGCCTGTGAATATCCGGATAGGGCCGCTAGGATGAGTAAGTACTTATTTAGAGCGGCGAATCAAAAGCTGCACTTCAGGATAGCGTTCCGTCAGTATGCGGGACTTTTTAGCGGCGGGAGCTTGCTGCATTTATGACCGCAAGGTTACAAAAGCTGTTGTCTCAGTTTGGCATTGCCTCTCGTCGTCAGGCTGAAAAGCTGATTTTAGATGGTAGGGTTACAGTCAACGGTGAAATTGCTGAAATCGGTCAGCAAGCGGATGCGAACGCCGACTGTATCTGTGTTGATGGTGTAGGAATTGGTCAGCCGCCTAGCTATGTCTATCTTTTGCTTCATAAGCCCAGAGGCGTTGTCTCTACTTGTAAAGATCCTCAAGGGCGAAAGACTGTACTGGATCTGCTCGATTCTTCTCACCGTAGCGGAGCCGGAATTCATCCGGTGGGCCGATTGGATGCGGAGTCGACGGGGGCACTTTTGCTCACGAATGATGGTCAGCTCACTTATCAGCTAACCCATCCTCGCCACCAAATGCCCAAAGTTTATCAGGTGCGGGTCGAGGGCTTGCCGACAGAGGCTGTCCTTCAGCGCTGGCAAAATGGGGTAATACTATCGGATCGCAAGACGCTGCCTGCCGAGGTGCAACTGGTCAAGCGGCTCCCCGCCAACCAAGCCCTTTTAAGGGTGACGTTGACCGAAGGGCGCAACCGCCAAATTCGCCGTGTCGCAGAGTCTTTGGGACACCCTGTGACAGCCCTGCATAGAACCGAAATTGGCTCACTCGAACTTGGAGATTTACCAAGTGGTCGCTATCGTTTACTCACGGATAAAGAGGTCTCTCAGCTTAAGTGCGAGGCTTCCCTCCCGGCGACCGTGCTAACTGCTCGTTAACACTAAACTACTCATGCTGATACCGTGAAAGCCTGAGTACTGCTCAACAATAAGTCTTAACTCCCTTTGCCGAACTCATGAAGCAGAAAGCTCGCAATTTAGAACCTACCGCCCAGCAACTTCAGCAAGAGCAGCTGCGATCCATTGGCATTCAGCTCAAGCAATCTCGTTTGCAGCAGGGGCTATCGCCAGAAGTCATTGAGCAGCGGACGCTGATTCGTCAGCAGCTGCTGTCTGCGCTGGAGGAGGCCAAGCTGAACGATCTGCCTGAGCCGATTTACATTCGAGCGCTGCTGCGGCGATATGGGATTGCACTAGGGTTGGATGGAGAGGCGATCGCGAGTCAGTTTTTCACCCATCCTGTCGTGCAGACGCCTCGCAGTTCCTGGAAGGATTCACCGGCTGCGCAGTTGCGACCGCTGCATTTGTATGGGGCATACGTATTGCTGATTATGGCAGCGGTGAGCGCTTTGTCTGCGTTTTTGCAGCGCAGCGAGCCACAGGCAGCGCAGCCGATATTAGATCCGGCGGCAATTGAGCAACTGATGCCTAAGCAAGATAAACAGGCGAGCCCAACGGCTACCGTGGCAGCAAAACCCAAGCCTAAGGCTGCGCAGACTCGGCCAGTCGAGGTTGACCTGATGCTGACCGGCCAGTCGTGGGTGCGGGTAGTCGCCGATGGCACGACTGAGTTTGAGGCCATCCTGGAGCAGGGGGAGACTCGTTCCTGGGCGGCAAATCAGTCGATTACGATCCGGGTCGGGAATGCGGGCGGCGTGATGTATTCTTACAACCAGTCGAAGGCGGAGCCGATGGGTGAGCTTGGCATACCGGAAGAACGCACGTTTGGCCCGGATGTGAGTATGGTTTCTGTCCCGTAAGTCAGCGGTTTGCTCAGGCGTTATATTTTTTTGCAGGCAGTGCTGGGGTGAGATAGGATCGCTCGGGCGCTGTTTTTTGCGTGGTGAGGGCTTTGCCTGCGGGCGGTTTAACCGGTAGCGTCAGGGTGACTGTAGTGCCCTGGTTGGGGGTGCTGCTGAGGGCGAGTTGGCCTTGATGGTTATCGGCAATGGCTTTGGCGATCGCCAGTCCCAACCCTGACCCCCCGGCACTACGGCTGCGAGCGGGATCGACGCGATAGAAGCGGTCAAAAATTCGGCTGAGATCCTGGGGCGAAATGCCGATGCCGGTATCCTGTACGGTGATAGTGACCTGGCTGAGCGTGCTGAGGAGCGTGACGGCAATGCTGCCAGTTGAGGTGTACTGAATCGCGTTGGCAATAAGATTAGTCAGCAGGCGGGTGAGCTGATCGGGATCGGCGTGAATGGGGACGTCCGCTGTGGGGGGGTAGTAGGTGAGCGTGAGCAATTTGTCTTGGGCAAGTGCCTGCTGTTCTTCGACAACTTCTGCCAGCAAGATCGAAAGGTCGAGGCGATCGCGCCTGAGCTGAACCAGCCCGCTTTCCTGACGGGCCAAAAATAAAAGATCGTCTACGAGTCTGCCGAGCCTGCGAGTTAAGCGCTCTACGACTTCTAGCTGGCTGCGCTGAAACTGTTCGTCAGGATCGGCTAGTGCTACTTGGACGTTGGTTTGGATGACGGCGATGGGATTGCGCAGTTCGTGAGAAGCGTCGGCGGTGAACTGCTTGAGCTGCTGATAAGACTCTCTGACTGGGGCGATCGCGAGCCCCGAGAGCAGCCACCCAATAAAGGCTACCGTGACCAGCATGGCGCTAATCCCCAGAGCCAGATCAATAATGAGCTGACGGCTGGGTTTTGACACTTCAAACCAGGGATGGCTGACGCGCAGGTAGCCTAAAAGCTGAGAGCCCGACTGCACGCGCTGAGTGATCTGTCGGAGGACGATGCCGTCCGGGGGCGTGACGGTTTCGCCCTCGGGGTTGACATGCAGAGAAATGTTGTGAGGCTTGGCAAAGGTTGTCCAGACTAATTCACCGGCTGGGTTGAACCATTCGAGGTCGATATGGTCGTCTTCTTTGGCTTCATTACTATTGCGAAAACTGGCTTCGATATTGACCTGCTGGGGCGGCTCGCTCATGCCAGTCGCGGTCAGCAGCCCGGTCTGACTATTGGGATCGGGGCTGGGTTCGATGATGAGCGATCGCTGCACCACTTCCACTACGTGATTGAGCGTGTCATCTACCCGTTCGACCAGGGTACTGCGCACATACACATACACGCCGCTGGCAAAGAGCAGGAGTAAAACGGCGGTGACGATGGTGTACCAGAGGGCGAGGCGGCGGCGAGTGGTTTGGAACATTAGACAGGATACGGTCAGGAAGTAAGGTGGCTCGATAATTAGATCATAAAGCTGAGTCAGTATTAGAGTAGCCGATAGCTTATGAATCAGGCTCAAAGGGATGGCTTGCTGTCATCACTATGCAGAATCGAGTTTTTGGGTATCAACTTAAGCCGGGAAAACCCTTACGTGTAAAGGCTTAGGCCGATGTGCTTGAGCAGACTTTCTGGGTAGAGGCAACTCAGTATTATGGCTGAGCACCCACTCAAACAGGTCAGGAAAGTCATGGCCAAACAG
>JBBQAC010000060.1:0-19052 GCA_038315915.1 Phormidesmidales cyanobacterium | reverse complement strand
TCATCGAGCTGAGCTGCTTTTTCAGCGGGTTGCAAAGACAGGTTTAGTGCGGCTTCGAGTCGGGCTAGGGTGGATTCGATTACCCGCTGCATAGGCTGACGGTAACGGTACTTCAGGCTGAGCGGCACCAGATAAAAATCGGGCACTTGTTCAGGGGACGACTTTTTGGCGAGCTGCGCAAGGACGGACAGCGGCAGTTGAATAGCCCCTGGGCGAAAAGGCATGATGGTGTCGTTTTGATAGGAACAGCCGCCTTCGGGGAAAATGACCAGTCGGCACTGAGGCGCTTTGAGCAGGCTGAGCGTTTGACTGATGCTGGCGCGATCGCCCAATCCCCGCCGAATGGAGTAGCACCCCAAGCGCTGAATAAACCAGCCCATCAACCCCTTAAACGATTCGTAGGCAACGACGTAGTGAAATAGCTCACCCAATCGGGCTGAGAGGGCAAACAGGCTAATGCCATCCTCCATCGTCGGATGGTTACAGACAAAAACCAGGCGAGCATCGTCTACCGCCCGCACTTTGCCGACATGCGCTTCCGGCACCGATATCCGCAACTTATAGAGCAGCCGCGCTAAAGGAGCCGTCACGCTTTGCACCAGCCGAATCATCAGCGGTCGCTGCTTAGGCGGATAAAAGACCTGAATGTCTGTTTGTGAGTCAGCAGTCATAAGTTAAGCAGTGCGCACTGTTCACCGCGCAAGATCCTATGTCTTAAATATCCTCAATATATAGACAAGTGCGTCAGAGTTCTTTTGAGAGTAGTCACTCTGTGAGGCGTTCTTTTCCGCACGCCTGCTGAGCTGTGACTTTGGCTGGGCTACTCAGCGATAATTCGTAACAAATGGGGATGTACAAACACACCGCTTAGAAAAGCTAGCGCAAGCTCAGCAATTACCGCTAGCTTCTCAGTCATAGCATCTGGGTGTTCTAGATCTTGAAAACTTTCAGATTATCCTCATGCGCACTTTTGTCAAGTTTGTCGGCTTTGGATTGCTCATGTTCAGCATCTATCTGCTGGGCCACAATATCTTTTTTACGACGAATGTTTCTCCCTATTGGTGGCGAGGCATTGCTGCCGATGCTTCAGTTCTGTGTCTGGCGCTAGGCGTGCTTTCTTTAGTATTTTTGCCCGATGAGTTCAAAGCAATTGGTTGGGTCTCAACGGCAGTTGGCATTTTGCTGGTTTTCGCGAGCAGCCGCGCCCTTCTAAATCCCACCAGTCTCTGGGAGTTTTTCCTCTCGTTCATGGTGATGGCGATTGGCTACAAAATGTTTTCCACCGGTCGAATCCCGATGCTCTAGGCAAAGCTGCTACCATACAGCGCCCACGACTCAACAATTTTCGATAAAGTGGGCGATGGGTACTGGCGAAAAAACGCCGTCAGAGTTATAAACTTTAGTTAAGTTAAGTTGTATAACCTTCGGTTGCTAACTATGACAGCAGTTCTTCAGAACCGACCCGCGTCAACCCCAGCTACCGCCAGTCAGAAGGCTCCACACCATGTTGTGATCGTCGGCGGCGGCTTTGGCGGTTTGTATGCGGCAAAGGCGCTGGGTAAGGCTGCTGTCAAGGTGACGCTGATTGACAAGCGCAACTTCCATCTCTTTCAGCCTTTGCTGTATCAGGTCGCAACAGGTGGCCTATCGGCTGGTGATATTTCGTCCCCCTTGCGAGCCGTGCTCAGCAAGCAAAAGAATGTACAGGTGCTGATGGGCGAAGTGACCGGCATCGAGCCTGATATCCAAACCATTTTGCTGAAAAATGGCGAGTCGGTCAGCTATGACAGCCTGATTGTGGCGACTGGGTCTAGCCATCATTACTTTGGCAAGGAAGAGTGGTCGGCGATCGCTCCTGGCATGAAAACCATCGAAGATGCGTTGGAAGTGCGTCGTCGAATTTTTCTGGCATTTGAGGCGGCTGAAAAGGAGACCAACCCGGCTCGTCGTGAAGCGCTGCTGACCTTTTTCATTGTTGGCGCTGGGCCGACGGGTGTAGAGCTGTCGGGCGCTTTGGCCGAACTGGCCTATGAAACGCTCAAGGAAGATTTTCGCAGTATTAACCCTGGTGAAGCCAAGATAGTGCTGTTGGAAGGGATGGATAGAGTCTTACCGCCTTACCCTGGAGATCTTTCAATTGCGGCCAAGAAATCTTTGGAAAAGTTGGGCGTAGAAGTGCGCACCCAAACCCTGGTAACCAATATCGAAGGCGATACCGTCACGCTCAAGAGCGGCGATACCGAGGAGCAGGTACAGGCTTTCACAGTGCTTTGGGCAGCGGGAATCAAAGCTTCACCGATGGGTAAGGCGATCGCCGACAAAACAGGCGCACAGATAGATCGGATTGGCCGGGTGATTGTAGAGCCGGATCTGAGCGTACCTGGATACCCCAATTTGTTTATTGCGGGTGACCTGGCTCACTATGCGCATAAGAGCGACAGTCCTTTGCCAGGGACGGCGGCGACGGCCATGCAGCAGGGCAGCTACCTGGCCACGGCGATCGCCCGCCGGGTAGCCAACAAGCCAGTCAGTGCATTCGACTATAAAGACAACGGCAGCTTAGCCGTAATCGGACGCAACGAGGCCGTCGCTGACTTAGGCTTTGCTAATCTTTCCGGCTTTCCTGCTTGGATCATTTGGATCTTTGTACATATCTACTATCTCATCGAGTTCGACAATAAGCTGTTGGTAATGCTCCAGTGGGGCTGGCACTATTTCACCAGTCAGCGGGGGGCTCGCCTGATCACTGGGGATGATTCTATCCCCGCCCTTTCTGCCCTGGTCATAAATGAGATGACAATAGGCGAGGAGAAAGCTACCGAGATAAAAACGGTAGAAGCTTAGTCGATAGCAGTGTGAATAAGCGCCACATAAAGACCTCTTAGAGCGCCGGTAAGCATACACAAAAGGCAGACGAGATTTTTCGCCTGCCTTTTGTCTGTGATTCTTTTGTAGTTTACTGGATAAAAGAATGTGAATTTATCTGTTCAAACTGCTTAAATAACTTCTCCTGATTGCTGAATAGTTTGAAATAGGAGACTTTTAGCCGGACTTACCAGGCACTGACACGTTTGGAATAGGGCTCACCGGTGTAAGGCTGCATACCTGTTGCTGGATAGGCATCATCGTGAGGACTAAAGATTCGATAGGCTCCCTCCGCCAAATATAGGAAAACACTGTTGAGTCGTTGAAAAAATGCCATGACTGAAAATCTCCTTAAAATGTCATCTGAGGCAATTGATCCGGTGAGTGTTGCCCTCAGCGATGATAGCCAGGATGAACTTGCCCAGTTGTTATCACAGCTTGATCACAAAACACTCGGCACTGTGTTTGCGGCGGTGAAAAGACCCTGACTGTGAAAAGTCTCGCAATTTTGTTCCGTTCACATTGCCAGGTAATGATCTAGCGTAACGGGCGTATGAGCTGAGTATTCGAGAACTGCTGCTTGCAAAAGGGGTTGCGAGACTTGCCTGTACAAGGGTCGGCGGTTAAAGGCTGATTGCGTAGAAAGGAAGCCGATTTTTGGAGGTCAAGCTGAACAGCAGATCTCTACCTTTAAAGTAGGCAGCGTGTGAGTGATGAAATGCACTGCATTCTTTAGTCAGATGAACCCATCCTAATATGGCTTGCTGAAAACGCGCCTGTGGTCAAAATGATTCTTCACAAGTTTACATTCAACAACATGTAACCTAACACTATGCAACCAATCGCTAAACGGCGATCGCTCTTTTGCACAGGAAACTATGCCGCTGATGTTTCAAAATAGAGGCGACGCGTTGACGAGTTAGCTCATGTCGGAATCGGGGGTAGGTGTGGCCAAGGTGTATTTACTGGGCGCTGGGCCGGGGGGGAGCGGCTATCTTACTGTGTATGGTCGGCGACTGCTCTGCCGGGCCGATGCGCTGGTGTACGATGCGCTGATCGATAGCGGGCTGTTGCAGCTACTACCGAAAACCTGTGAGCAGTGGCACGTGGGCAAGCGAGGCGGCAGGCCCAGTACGCCGCAGAGTGAGATAAATCGGCTGTTAGTGCGGCTCTGCCAGGAAGGCAAGCAGGTGGTTCGGCTGAAGAGCGGCGATCCTTTCGTCTTTGGTCGGGCAGCCGTCGAGATTGCGGCGCTCAAGGCCGCTGACTGTGCGTTTGAAGTGGTGCCAGGGCTTTCTTCAGCGCTGGTAGCGCCTTTGCTGGCCGGGATTCCACTAACTGATCCGGTCTTAAGCCGAGGATTTGGCGTGTTTACGGCGCACGATTTGGACGCTTTGGATTGGACGGTACTGGCCCGTTTAGATACGGTTGTTTTGCTGATGGGCGGGCGGCATGTCGAAGCGATTTGTGCTGCCCTGATCCAACATGGCAAACGACCGGAAACGCCGATGGCGATTGTGCGCTGGGCCGGTCAGCCTGAACAGCAGATTTGGACAGGGACGCTGCTGAGTATGCCGCAGGTGGTCGGGGCAGCTAAGCTCTCGCCCTGCGTAATAGTGATGGGTGAAGTGGTGGGTTTGCGGGCATATCTGGCTGTGCCCTCAACGTCTTTGCCGCTGGCAGGGAAAACGATTGTGGTGACGAGATCTTCGGGGCAGGCCAGTCAGTTTGGCCAAATGCTGAGGGATAAAGGGGCCAGCGTAATCGATTTGCCCGCGCTGGAGATTCGCGCGCCCGTGACCTGGGAGCCAGTGGATGAGGCGATCGCCCACCTCAACCAGTTTGACTGGCTCATACTCACCTCGGCAAATGCGGTCAATTTCTTTTTGGATCGGCTACTGCATCAGGGTAAAGATTTGCGGGCGTTGGCAGGGCTGAAAATTGCTGTAGTGGGCAAAAAAACAGCGTCTTTTCTAAAGCAGCGCGGGCTCACCGCAGACTTTACGCCGCCTGCTTTTGTAGCAGATTCTCTAATTGCTCATTTCCCTGAAAATCCGGCGGGGCTAAAGCTGTTGTTTCCTCGGGTGGAAAGTGGTGGCCGTGAGGTGCTGGTGAAGGAGATGACGGCGGCGGGAGCGATGGTGACAGAAGTGGCTGCTTATGAGTCGGCCTGCCCTGACTCTATACCGCCTGCTGCCCGGTTAGCGATTGAAGATCGATCTATCAACGCGGTGACGTTTGCCAGTTCTAAAACGGTGCGACATTTTGCGCGGCTGATGGCGCAGACGTTTGGCGATCGCTGGCTAGAGTTGCTAGCGGGGGTGGCGATCGCCTCCATTGGCCCCCAGACTTCTAAAGACTGCCGCGAGCTGCTCGGCCAGGTGACTTTTGAAGCAAAAGAATATACCCTGCCGGGGCTGATCGCCGGTTTAGAAGACTGGGCTAAAACGAGATGAGCGAGGCTACCCCAACCCAACTCGCCGGGTCAATATCGCCATGACTTCGTTGGGTTGTGGGCGATCGCCTCGGCTGGGGTTTGGGGTGCGATCACCCGTCCTCGATACCGGAGTTCTTTGCTACCCTGAGTTCATAAGCGAAGGTAAAAATCGCCATGGCAATTGGTCGCGGTCGTATTGTTCAAGACAGGTACATCAACCCGCTTACGGACTTTGGCTTCAAGCGCCTGTTTGGCACGGAGCCGAACAAAGCGCTGCTGATTGATTTTTTGAACGTGATTTTGCCGCAGCGCTACAGCATCAGCGACTTGAGCTATCGCAACAGCGAAAACGTTGGCAATACCGCGCTGGATCGCAAAGCGATTTTTGACATCTACTGCAAAAGCGAAAGCGGCGAACGGTTTATAGTCGAAATTCAAAAGGCAAAGCAGAACTTCTTCAAGGATCGAAGCGTTTACTACTCAACCTTTCCGATTCAAGAGCAAGCTCAGCAAGGACTATGGAACTTTGAGCTAGCGCCCGTCTACACAGTCGGCGTTTTAGACTTTGTTTTTGACGACCACAAAGACGATGACACGATTTTACATACCGTTGAGCTGAAGAATGAGAAGTGTCAGGTCTTCTACGACAAGCTCAAGTTCATCTACATAGAGCTGCCTAAGTTCACGAAAACAGTCGATCAGCTGGAGAGTCATTTCGATAAGTGGCTGTTTTTATTGAGACACCTACCCGACTTGGATGACCCGCCCGCAACGCTGCGAGAAGACGCCTTTCAGCAGCTTTTTGAGGTTGCTGAGATCGCTAATTTTTCCATTGAAGAACAAGATGCCTACGAAGACAGCCTGAAGTACTACCGAGATCTCAACAACGTCGTCGATACCTCAAGGCAGGAAGGCTTTGAAGAAGGTCAGGAGCAAGGTTTTGAAAAAGGCCGCGAGTCGGCAACTACTAGCCTTATCATTCGGCAATTAACAAAGCGGTTCGCCAGATTGCCAGATTGCAGCGTAGAAGCTATCAGAGCGCTCACAATAGAAGCCTCCGAAGAACTCAGCGAAGCGCTCCTCGACTTCACCAGTCTAGAGGCACTGGATGCTTGGCTGAATCAACGTCCTGAATAGCGAGAGCCTCAAAAGTCAGTAGGATTAATCTGCGGACTTTTGCAGACCGTTGGGTTTTGTGGGGAATACGATCCCACATCAACCAAACTGGGCAACAAGTCCTTCAACGCCTTCGATGTATTGATTGATCAGTTGGCTGGCGCGAGAGATGTCTATCAGAGCAGGTGGGTCACGCGACATAGATGACCTCAACTGAGCTGAGAATACTTTGGCGGCGAATCCAGTTGCGGCTGTTTTCTATGACTTTTTTTGCTAACCAAATCGATCTTGCGGTTTACTAGGTTTTTCTAGTTCTTCTTTCAGGGCTACTTTTTCGAGCAGACCGCGTTGGGCCTGCGGCTGATAGCTCACTTAAAGGTCGATGTCGCTGTTGGCATGAAAGTCGATCAAAACTGGACAGGGGCGGTGACGGTTTCCTGACAGCGGCTGTCATCGCCAAAATCTTAGCCGAATGGAATGAAAGTATCTACTTCAGGCTGACTGCCTATCCGATATCGTTATGGCTGCGTTCCCTTCGGTCTTGACCTTCTCAGCAGGTAAATTTGTTTAAACTGTCTAGAGGGGCACACTACAGAGGTGATTTGAGCGAATTGCGCTATTGTCCTTATTGAACCTAAAAGCTTTTCTAGGAAAGAACTGCCTGTGTTAAAAACCGTCAGAGATGCCTGTCAGCCCCATCCTATGGCGCTCAATTACGCGATGGGAGAGCAGGTTGAGAATTTGCTGGATGTGATTGGGCAAGCGGGAGACGGTTCGGAGTTTTTTAGGAAGAACTATGTTACTAGAGGCATGAGTAGCCTGCTGCAAACTGGTTTGCGGCGGCTGGCAGGGGTCTCTGATCAAGCCGTGTGTCATTTGGTGCAGGCGATGGGTGGGGGTAAGACCCATTTGATGATCGCGCTGGGCTTGTTAGCGACTAATGATGATTTGAGGCGGAAGGAAGTTCCTGAGCTAGCTCAAGAAGCGCCTTTTTCGGATGCTCGGATTGTCGCCCTGACCGGTAGGATTCAGTACCGAGAGTATATTTGGGGTGAAATTGCCAATCAGCTTGGGAAGAGAGAGGAGTTCTCTGCTTACTGGAAAGATGGCGCTGATGCGCCTGATCAGTTGGCTTGGAAGCAGCTTATTGGCGATGAGCCTACTTTGATTTTGCTCGATGAGCTAGCGCCTTACTTTGACTATGCTGTCACCAAGAAAGTAGGCGATGGCAATCTTGCCCAGGTGACGACCTATGCACTGTCTACCCTCCTGTCGGCGGCTTTAGAATTACCTCGCTGTTTTGTTGTGGTTTCTGACTTGAGCGGTAGCTATCGTGAGGCTTCTCAGGATCTGCGGCGGGCGATTGATAATTTTGAGCAGGAGGCTAATCGGCAGTCGAAGAAGATTACGCCGGTTGATTTGGGCAGCGACGAAATTTACCAGATTTTAAAGAAGCGGCTGTTTCAAGAGCTGCCGCCTGAAAGCGAGATTGACCGAATTGCGGATGCCTATGCGCAGGCGATTTCGGAGGCGGAAAAGGCGAAGGTGATGGGTATCAACTGAAAGCGGGAAAAGCTAAGTTGGCATCAGCGTAAAAAATAGCACATAGCCTGGTAGAAATAGAAAAAGCTCTGCGGCAACGCCCAGAGCCCTGTATCGTGCTCTTGCAATTTAGATAGAGCCCGATGAACTTAACTATAAGAGAACGGTGTCAAAAAGTGGCTGGTAGCATAGCTGCCAATGCACAGCAGCGAATCGAGGATATCGCTGAAGCGACAGGGTTGAAGAAAAGCAGCGTGCATCGTCATCAGCAAGGCATCGCCCGCCGCAACCAATATGGCGAATCGAGCTTTTGGGAAACGCCTACAGGCTACGCTTGGCTAGCCCGGTTAGTCGTCGCGGTGGTGTACTACTTTGGCATCCAACAAGGTGTAGGCGCTGAAAGTCTATCGAGGTTCTTTAAGGCCATCCATCTAGAGACCCATGTGGGGGTCTCGCCCAGTGCGCTGCGAGGGCTTAAAGGGAGGCTGTGCAAGCGCATTGCTGACTACGAGGGAGCCCAATCAGAGCACTGTCAACCGAGTGCCGGTCAGGGTATCTGTGTGGGCGCGGACGAAACGTTTTTCGACCTACCGATACTGGTGCTGATAGAGTTGGCCAGCGGATTTATTTTCACCGAAGTCAAAAGTGAGAGCCGCACCTACGGTAGTTGGTCAGCGCAGATTCAATCCTGGTGGCAGGGTAGCGGGTGGCACTGTCACTTTTTAGTCAGCGACGGGGCTAGAGCGTTGGTCAAGTTAGCGCTCACGGGCCTCGGCTGCGTCAGTGTGCCGGACTTATTCCATGCAATGCGGGCCCTGGGACGGCCCCTCGGCAAGCGCTTGGCTCAAGCCCTCAGCCAAGCCCAGAAACAAGTGGATAAGTACGCTGAGCAACTGGCTCAAACAACGGACGTGGGTCAGCGTCAAAGCTTGTCAGCACAACTGAGTGAGGCAGTGGCGCAACAGCAGCAAGCTGAGCAAACCCAACAGACCTATCACCAGGCTTTAGAGACGATTACGACTTGTGTTCATCCGTTCACCCTGGAGACCTCCCAGTGGCAGTTTGGAGAAGCCCTGACCACCGCGCTAGCCGCTCCCCTGGCTGTACTGGCGGGCTGGGCACCGCCGGGCAGCGCAACGTCAGTCGACAAAGCCATTGTCACCTTTCAAGCACAGGTTCCCGACTTAGCCCGAGGCATTCAGGCTTGGTGGCAATGGGCCCTTCAAGCGCTGGCCGCTGAGACCGCTGCGGTCGAGACTCAAAACTGGGTGCTCACCGCCATGTTGCCTTGGGTCTACTGGACGCAGCAAGCTGATAAAACCCGACAGCCTAACCTCAAACGGCGCTATCTAACCGCCGCTAGTGCTGCCTTCGATGCCTTAATCGCTCATCCCAGCACCGCTCAGAACAACGCCCTGCAACAAGAACGCTGGCGACTCTGGTGCCAGTCGATGTGTGCCAAGTATCAGCGCACCTCTTCTGCTGTTGAGGGTAGAAACGGCTATCTCTCCCAACGTCACCATGTCACCAGAGGGTTCTCACCCCAATCTCTGAAGACGCTTACCATCATTCACAACTTTGACCTCAGACGCGCCGATGGCACCACCGCTGCCCAGCGACTGTTTGGCCATGACTTTCCTGACCTGTTTGAGTGGGTGCTCAGCCATAATACTGAGTTGCCTCTACCCAGAAAGTCTGCTCAAGCACATCGGCCTAAGCCTTTACACGTAAGGGTTTTCCCGGCTTAAGTTGATACCCGCTGTTCGGAATGACGAGAGGCTAGCTTTTTAATAGCGAAACTTACGCTTAGTCAACATATTATGTTGATGAATAGCTAATAAGTAAACCTCTATCTTGAGGGATAAAGAAATCGTTTTCGGTCTTGTTAATATGGCTTCAAGTTAACAATAACGGCACAATAATTTATAGTGCAATTTCTCTGTATTCCTTTAGCCAGATTGAGCTTATGAGAGCAGGCTGTTTATTGTAAGGCTCCATTTCTAGTTTTGTAGGACTGGCGCTCAGAGATATCTACACTGCCGTCAAAGCAGGGTTTCATCGATTTCATTAGCTTTGATACTATCAACTTGGAGAGTAATAAACATGGCTATTAATAATAACAATCCGTCCGACCCAAACATCAGTGGTGTCCAGGGCCGACCGGCTACACCCGAAGAAATCGCTCAGCGCGACGGCTACGTTAATGGCCGTACTGACGAACACTATGTTCAGAACAACTTAAGAGATCAAGATCGGGCTGTTGTCCAGTCGCGAGCTAACGACAGCGCCGCCAGCGGTCTGGTGTTCGGTCTGATCATTGCGCTGCTAGCAGCCGGTGTCGGTGCAGCGTTTTACTTTATGAGTGGCGATCGCAGCAGCATCGTACCGGTCGCGGTTCCTCAAATTGAAAAGGAAACCACCACCGAGAAAGAAACCACCGTCATCGAAAGAGAGAGCCCTCAAGCACCGGTCAGCTTACCTGACGTTCAAGTCGATGTACCCGACGTGAATATTACGAATGAGACGCCTGCTGCGCCAGCTCCCGAGGCTGCGCCAGCACCTGAAGCTGCACCTGCGACTGCACAGTAGGCTCAAGATAGGGAAAATCCCCCGAGGTATTTTGCGTGATTCCCAGATTCAGACCTTACCGCTGAATCTGGGATTTTTTTGCTCATTTTTGCTCAGAGGATCAGCGGCTTAGCCAGGCGATCGCTTCCCGAATCCAGTCTTCAGTATTGTCGCTTTTGCTCAGCGTACTGCTCTTGCCCACTGCTACCAATGCCTTGCTAATTTCGCTGTTGGTATAGCCCAGGGCCATCAGCATCATCTCCACATCTTCCTGTACCGCTGAGACTGGCCCACCAGTGGGTGCAACCATGCCAGAATGCTGCCGCCACTCGCTGAGCTTGCTCTTCAGCTCCAAAATAATTCGCTCGGCGGTTTTACTCCCCACACCCGGCGTCCGCGAGAGCACCCGAGCATTGCCATTAACCACCGACTGAACCAGCTCGTTGATCCCCAGCGTATCGAGCAGCGCCATGCCCATTTGCGGGCCGATACCGCTAACGGCAATTAGCAGCCGAAACACGTCGCGCTCGGCTTTGTTGCTAAAGCCGAACAGTACCTGCACATCTTCGCGGGTCTGTAAGTGGGTGAAAATTTGGACGCGATCGCCCATCGGAGGCAAGCTGCTCAGCGCCCTCGGGTTGACTTGCAAGTCATAGCCAACGCCGCTGGCTTCTACTGTGACAATCACTCGGCCATTCGGCAGCTTTTGGCTGTCGGCCAGCAATCCCTTGACATAGCCAATCATGGGCGCGGCTGACGAGGGTTGCGCGACTGTACAGAGGACGATGACCGGTTGGGCGCAGCTTCCCGACGACTGACCGGTCGTACCGTACCTGTTGCCGGATTGATCTGAGTACCCGGCGTGGTGTTTTCAGTATCTATCGACTGTCCGCCCTGAATTTTTTGGCGACCGTTGCGCAGGATGTGCAGCATTTCCATGAACTGCCGCTCCATATTTTCAAGTACCTGATCGGCATAGGTATCGGCATCTTCTTGAATGGTTTGCGCCTCGTTGACTGTCCGGGTGCGCATTTCCTCCCATTCCTGACGGGCCTGCACGCGCAATTGCTCAACCTCGTTCATCGTCTGGGTACGTAGCGTATCGCACTCTTGCTCGGTCTGTGCTCTGAGCTGCGCGGCTTGCGCTTCGGCCTGCCGAATGATCGACATTTCATTGAGAATCGCTGCAGCTTGCTTCTCGGCAGCGGTGATAATCTCCTGAGCGTACTGCTCAGCCTCCATCAGGATTTCTTCGCGCTGCTGGACAATTTGCACCGACTCCTGGACAGCCGCTGGCAAATTCACCCGCACCACGTCCAGCTGGTCAAGTAGCTCATCCTCGGAAACTGCCGTCTTCCCCCAGAGAGGCACCCTTTGGCTCTCAAGCACAATCTCCTCAATTCGATCCAGCTCTTGCTGAATATTGAAGCGCTCGGAAGCCGGATTCTTGTAGTATTCGCCGTTTGCAGAAGTGTTCACAAAATTCTTAAATGAAAGACCTTCAGAAAATAGACGCCCGGTAGGCCGTCAGCCAACCAATGAAACTATCCCTATTATTATTCAAAGTAAGCTTTTGCCGTAACATTTTTCAATGTCAATTGCAATGTGCTCTGGAACGAGGTGGTCGATTGGCCCCCCAAACTTAGCAATTTCCTTAACCAGGCTACTGCTCAAAAAGCCATACTCTGTAGAGGTTGCCAAAAAGACGGTTTCAATATCATCTGACAAAGTTTTATTAGTATGCGCCATTTGGAGTTCTTTCTCAAAATCCGAAAGCACCCTTAACCCTCTTAAAAGTACCTTTGCCTGACAGCTTTTAGCATAGGTAATCGTCAATCCATCGAAGCTATCTACCTTGACATTGGCCAAATGTTTCGTCGCCTTTTCGATTTGCGCGATTCTTTGCTCAACGGTGAACAAAGGATCTTTGCTGGGATTGCGAGAAACGACTACGATCACACGCTCGTAAAGCGGGCTGCTGCGGGTAATAATATCTAAGTGACCCAGCGTAATCGGATCAAAGCTACCAGGGTAGATTGCAATCATGAAAGCAGCAGGGGAAGATGGAAGAGTCCTATCGCCTAAGTGTACGCTCCATGCCGCTTGCTGTTCTCAAATTTTCGTCTGAAGACTGCGGGATTTGCCACAAAATGTCCTTTTACGACGAAAAAGTGGCCAAAGAGCTAGATCTAGACTTTATCGATATCAAAATGCAGGATACCGCAACTTACCGCCGGTACCGCAAAGTATTGCTGGAGCAATATCCTGACAAAGCAAATATGGGCTGGCCTACCTATATTGTTTGTGACGATCCAGAGGGTGACTTCAGCGTGATCGGCGAAGTCAAGGGCGGGCATCCCAAAGGGGAATTTCGTCAGCGGCTCAAAGCAGTGATCGTTCAGTAGCCGCAGGTAGAGCGCGTTGACACTCAGGGGGCGGGCATTCAAAGAAGGCGCGCCGTTTAACTGCTGAAAGCCCAGCGCCATCAGCTCAAACTCCTCAGGGCAGAATTGAGAGCTGATGGCGTCCGGGCTTCCTAAGGGATCAAAGGCGACCTTTTTTAGAGCACGCCCAGGTTAGCTAGACCTAGAATAGCGCCCGCGCCGACCAAGTGACCCAGGCTAGCAACCCCTAAAAGCGCAGGCAAACCAAGCCCTAAGAAAACGCCAGAGGCCGGATCCGCATCGGGTATTTGAATGACCTGCTTGCCTATAAAAAAGACGATGACGTTGCAAATGATCATGGTGATCGCAACCCCTGGGCCCCACGAAGTCGTGTGAGGAACGGTTCCGACGGCAGCTAGTAAAGGCAACATGAATACCCTCTCCAAGAAAGATAAATGGATAAATGGCGGATAGTGACCCTTACTCTACTGGTCAGTATGCTGGCAAGGGCAACTACTGACATTTATCTTTCATGATGATGAGAAGCTGAGAGTAGCGTAGGCTCGATTTCGTTGTAAGAGTTTACACTCAATTGCAAGAATTAATATTTGATTAGGAATGGAAAGAAGCGATGGTGCATGGTTTGCTGTGGCTACCGCTACTGGCTCTATTTATTGGGCTGGCCTGGGCGGGCTGGAATGAATATCGCAAGGTTGAGGCATATAAAGCATGGGCGCAGCAGTTTGAGCGGGCTAAGTACGATATTTATGCGGCGCTGGGTCAACAGGGCGATGTGCTGACCTGGGGGCCACCGACCCGTCAGGGTGTCGTCGAAGCTCTGACGCTCAACCTGACGGAGGTGGAGAAAGCGGTGATTGAAGTGAATGCTCAGCCAGCCGCAGATATTGATAATCTGCCGGAGAAGGGACGCTTTGCTCTAGGATTTACGCTGAAAAACGGTCGCCACTTGAGTATTCCATTTATTGATGGTGAGATGGCCAAGCAATGGTTCGACTTTTTGCAGCGGCAGTGGGATCTTCAAGGGAATGGGGAATAGGAGGAGATGAGGTTTTTTGATCGGGCACTTGTGGTATTTTTGCTGTCACTGTGTGTAATAGCGAATGTTCGGGGTCGCGCTCTTGGCGAATGATTATGCCTTCTAATTCTGCGCCTGCTTCCGCACCGTCTTCTCAAGAGTTGATTCGGCGCAGACAGCATCTGCGTGCTAAGCGACGGATCAAAGTCTATCAAGCTATTTGGCGATCGCTCGCGGTAACCTCACTGGCAGCTGGCACTGTGTGGCTGGCAACTTCTCCGATATGGCTCATCAAGAGCGGTGACCAGCTAGAGGTGAGTGACAATCACTTGCTGAGCGATCAGGTGGTGCAAGGGCTGATGCCGGTACCCTACCCTCAGTCGCTGCTCAATGTAAAACCCGATGACCTTGCCAGTAGCCTGGAAACCTACGCCCCGATCAAAAGCGCAGTGGTCAGCCGCCGGTTGATTCCGCCCGGATTGCGCGTGCGCATAGTCGAGCGGGTGCCTGTAGCCGTAACGGTTCCAGATACCACGCGCCCGGTTGAGGTCATTGCCGATCAGCCGGAGCCTTTCAAGGAGCCGGGACTGATCGATGCGGAGGGCTACTGGATGCCGCGCAACAGCTTTCGAGATCTGGGGGTCTCGGTCAGTTCCCCGCCCCTGAGCGTCAGGGGTCTGCGCCCTGGTTACGAAACGGCCTGGCAAGCAATTTTTCAGAGCGTGCAGCGCAGCCCGGTCAAAATCATAGCCATCGACTGGACGCGGCCAAGCAACTTAATTTTGCAGAGTGAGCTAGGCGCTGTGCACCTTGGCCCCTATGGCAACCGCTTTGATGACCAAATGGCGGCATTGGATCGGATGCGACAGATCAGCACCCAAATCGATCCCAAGAAAATCGCCTTTATTGACCTCCACGACCCCGACAATCCGGTGGTCGAAATTCTGCAAGCAGCCAGCAAACCCGCCCCGACCGCCGAGTAAATACCAAAAGCGCTGTGAACGCAGAGTTTGGCTTTTTTAGCAAGTTCCTCTATAGTTGACTAAATCCATATCTGCCAAAGTTAAAACGGGCTGGAATCTGGCGCTGGACTCGAACATTTTTATACTGCCGACAAAGTAAATTTTACTTTAGACCTTATAATTTCTTATCGAAGAACATTTGTTGGGAACTACTTGGGTTTGGCTTCAGCAGGGCCGAGAGAAGATTCTGACAGCTTTAATTGACGACTTCAAACATACATAATTGCCCACATAGATATCATCAGCTCGCCCTATGAACAACGCATCCCTTCACAAAAACTCTTATGCGAATGCTGGGTCAGGTGTAAAATCATCTACTACAGGTAATAATGGCAGTGCACTGTCAGCGGAAGGGCCGATGAGCGCAGATATTATCCCCAGCAGCGTCGCCAAGATCAAGGTTATTGGAGTTGGCGGCGGCGGCTGCAACGCAGTCAATCGAATGATCGACAGCGGGCTGGCCGGGATTGAGTTTTGGACGGTCAATACAGACGCGCAGGCGTTGACCTACTCATCGACCACCAATGCGATGCAGCTAGGCCAAAAGCTGACTCGGGGCTTGGGCGCAGGCGGCAACCCGTCCATCGGCCAAAAAGCAGCGGAAGAATCGCGCGACGAAATTTTTCAGATAGTAGAAGGCTCCGATCTCGTCTTTATCACCGCTGGCATGGGCGGTGGTACCGGTACGGGGGCCGCGCCAGTGGTCGCCGAAGCTGCCAAAGAAGCAGGGGCACTTACTGTCGGCGTGGTCACCCGGCCTTTTACCTTTGAAGGGCGGCGGCGCACAGCTCAGGCTGAAAGCGGTATTGCCGCGCTGCAAGCCAGTGTAGACACGCTGATCATTATTCCGAACGACAAGCTGCTCTCAGTAATTTCTGAGCAAACGCCGGTACAAGAGGCATTTCGAGTCGCTGACGATATTCTCCGGCAGGGCGTCCAGGGAATCTCAGATATCATTACGATTTCGGGCTTGGTCAATGTTGATTTTGCCGATGTCAGAGCGGTGATGGCCGATGCGGGTTCGGCGCTGATGGGTATCGGGGTGGGTTCTGGTAAGTCTCGGGCCAGGGAAGCTGCGATCGCAGCCACCTCTTCTCCCCTCCTGGAAACCTCCATCGACGGTGCTGGCGGTGTTGTCTTCAACATTACTGGCGGCAGCGACCTGACCCTGCATGAGGTCAATCAGGCCGCTGAGATTATTTACGAAGCGGTCGATCCCAACGCGAATATTATCTTCGGCGCAGTAATCGACGATCGACTTCAGGGCGAAATTCGCATTACGGTGATCGCAACTGGCTTCAGCGGCGATGCTCGCAGCATTCCTTCGATGACCAGCAGCCGGGTCACGCCAATGAAGCGCACCGCTAGCAGCAGCCTGTTCGACAGCCCGCCTAGCAATGCTGACGCTGAGACGGAGTCCGATGAGACCAGCAATCGGCCAGTGATTTCGCCTAATTTGGATATTCCCGAATTCTTACAGCGGCGGCGCAATCGGTAGTCGCTGACCGGAGTTTGGTATTCGATACAGGTAGGAATGCCCAGCTTTGGCTGTGTAGATAATTTTCGAGTAGCCAGAAGCGCTTTATGTCCCATTTTGCTAAGGCGGTGGCTGTCCCCGTGGCGCTCACGATCGCTGGCTCCGATAGTGGCGGTGGGGCGGGCATTCAGGCTGACTTGCGGACTTTTTCATTCCATCAGGTGCATGGAACCAGCGCCCTGACCTGCGTCACTGCTCAAAATACAATTGGCGTGACCCGCGTCGATGCCCTGCCGCCCGCCGCTGTGATTGCCCAAATTGAAGCGGTGACCAGCGATATTGGGGTACAGGCAGCTAAGACAGGGATGCTGCTCAACCAGGCAATTATTGAAGCGGTGGCTGCTCATTTAAAGGCGCATCCGATTGCACAGCTTGTTGTAGACCCAGTGATGGTCTCGCGGACAGGAGCCAAGCTAATCGATGCGGGGGCAATGGCGGCGCTCTCTGATCGGCTGCTGCCGCTGGCCACGATACTGACGCCTAATCGCTACGAGGCGCAAATGCTGGCCCAAATGGAAATTACCACCCTGGCCGATATGCAAACAGCGGCCAGAAAGATTCAGGCGCTTGGCTGCGCGGCTGTCGTCGTCAAAGGCGGCGGATTTGAAGGCGAACTGCGGGGGGTAGATGTGTGGTTCGACGGCAAGGAGATGGCCGTGCTGACGACCGAACAGGTAGAGACACACAACACGCATGGAACGGGCTGCACGCTTTCAAGTGCGATCGCAGCCAACCTGGCCAAAGGGCTAGATCCGCTCGCTGCCACCCGCGCTGCCAAAACCTACGTCACGCAGGCGCTGCATCATGCGCTTTCAATAGGCAAAGGACAGGGGCCGGTAGGACATTTTTATCCGCTGCTAGATTGATCGTTCTCAGTCGGCCATACTGACGCCCAATCTTCGCAGGCGTCACCATCAGGGCCGTAAGGGTGCATTCCACATACCAGCATATCGTCGCCGTATTGAGTGCCGTGGTAGTTGCGACAGCCGACGCAGGTGGGATGGTTTTGCAGCCAGGGAGTCACCGTACAGACCAGGGGCGCTGTCGTGTTTTCAATCCAAGGGCCGACCTGCCGCTCAAACAAAACCAAGCCAGCATCCAGAGCGCTATCGACCTGGTCACTAAACTGAGCGAAGGTGGGGCCAAGTTCACGCCCAACTTCTTGCTCAATCTCTTGCAGGATATCTAGAGAGTCATCGACCCATTTTTCAACCGCTTGGTCAGCTTGCTGGGATACTTCGCTCAGCCATTGGGTAGACCCCTGGGCCGCTTCGTTCAGGTTTTCCTGTAGCTGCTTGAACCATTCATCCATGGCTTTTCTCTAGTAGTTTTACTTGAGCTTTTTGAGTTCTTCGCGCAGGTTTTCCACTTCCTGTCGCAGTGCCGCCGCCTGACGCTCCTCGGTAAGCGATTCGCTGTCGTCTAAAATTTGGATCTGGCGGGGCCCGGTTGGCTCCGATGTCCGCGCGGTCGTCTCAGCAGCAGCGGTGGCTTCTGCCCGGGCCACCATGTCGTTCATCATTCTTTGTGCTTCTTCGGCGGTTAGCTCACCGCGCTCGACCAGTTCATCGACCAGCTTTTGCGCTTGACCGCGCAGGTCGCCGAGGGCACCCCCTGCTTTCTCACCCGCGTAGGAGGCAATGCCCACCCCCAGATAAAATGCTTTTTGCACTAAGTTGCCAAAGCCTGCCATGGTTTTCTCTTCCTTTTACCTGAGCGCTACTCAAACACAGCGTGCCTACAGGATAGAAAAAATACGCCGAAATGACTACCGGCAATAACCGTCCATCGCCACAAAAAGGCAGTCACTAAAAAGGCCCGGATTCCACGCCTATCACAAGCATCCCGTATTGCTGCTACCTTCCGGTCCTGACAAGATTTGGGCGTTGTGACTGCATGAGTCCGAGCCATTTCTACCATAGCATTTCTCCGGACTGGCATGATAAGTCTGTGGGATTCGAGTAAGAGTGAACAGCTCTATTAACTTGCTCGCAAAGTGCTAAGCACTGTCCGGGTTCAAGCCATCGAGCCCCGACATGCCGCTTTCAAAACGCTGCTGCGCGGCGGCAAAGATACGCTCAGACACAAAAGGAATTATTTCTGGGTTTGCACTGTTTTCCTCACCTTCGGTGAGAACTACAAGCAAATAGGGATGGCTGTCTTTTGATTCTATATAGGCGGCATCGTGTCTTACTGGGTGGCTGATGCCTGCCTGTGACCACACTCTGGCAGTATCTGGCAGTCCTGCACCGATTAAGGAACTGGGTTGCTGGGCTACAGGAGTCGGGCGTTGCAGTAGAGTCATCATTCGCTGGGAGCGATCGCTGCTGACTGAGACACCGCCGACGATGCTGTGCAGCAGCCGGGCGATCGCCTCTCCTGTAAGCCGGTTACGATTCTCAAACGCCTCGCCTAAGAAGTCGTGCTCTCGACCGTAGGGGCGATCGCACCAAAGCTTTTGATTGAGGTTGACAGCCCGCAGTTCCGGCCAGCCCAACTGCTGAAAATAGCGATTGACAATATTGCGCTGCGACTGCCAGGTCTC
>JBBQAC010000358.1:0-3421 GCA_038315915.1 Phormidesmidales cyanobacterium | reverse complement strand
CGCCGCTAATTCAGCGATTTTGCTGCTCCAGGGAGAAAACGCGATCGGCAACCAGTATGCCACCCAGATTCAGCGACAGTTACCGATGTTGCAGAACCCGGAAGCCCTCGGCTATATCCGTCGGATGGGTAGCCGTTTGGTTGCTGTCACTGGTCGCCGCGATCTGGATTACGAATTTTTCATCATTCTAGATCCTAGCCTTAATGCCTTTGCCCTCCCCGGCGGCAAAGTATTCGTCAATGCGGGCGCTATTCTCAACACCCACTCTGAAGCTGAACTCGCCGGACTGCTGGCCCACGAACTCTCTCACAGCGTGCTCTCCCACGGTTTTCAAATTGCCACCCGAGGCAATCTCAGCAGCAGCGTGGCCCAATACATCCCTTACGGCGGTCTGATTAACAATGTCTTTATTAGCGGCTACTCTCGCCAAATGGAGCGTCAGGCTGACATTGTGGGCACCCAAATTTTGGCGGCGGGGGGATACGCTGCCG
Organism: Phormidesmidales cyanobacterium; assembly: GCA_038315915.1. Lineage (GTDB taxonomy): Bacteria > Cyanobacteriota > Cyanobacteriia > Phormidesmidales > Phormidesmidaceae > Phormidesmis. The sequence continues at coordinate 2,930 of JBBQAC010000358.1, read as the reverse complement.
ATGGTCTGCACAACGTTATGGTCACGCTGAATGATGAGGTGGGCGATGGCGCAGCCTTCCAAGGGAATCGCCCGCGCGCCCCGGCATGGCTCTCTAGCCACCCTAACCCCGAAGACCGGGTCACCTATCTGAAAAATTTGGTAGAACGGGGCGGCTATGACCGCTACACCTACGAAGGCGTCGCCAGCCACGAAGCAATTCAGACCGTTGTCGCCCGCGAACTGGCTGCTTACGAAGCCCAGCAAAGACCAGAAACCGATAGCGACGCCGACGGCACCGAAACTGAGAAACCGCAAAGCGATTAATCCGATCTGTGCAGAACGCCTTGATCGGTAACGCTAAAATGTTTCAATTCTTAAAAACCGCAGATACAAAGCTTTAGTCTTGATATACTAATGTTCACAAAGCTTTGCGGACAACGTTGGATAGAGAACTCAATGGTAGCGACAAAACCCCCCAAGAATCGGTCAGAAAATCAGTTTGACGAACTCCGTCCCGGCGTGAAAGCACCGGCTAAGGATTCCATCCTCACGCCCCGCTTTTACACCACCGACTTCGAAGAAATGGCCAATATGGACGTTTCTAACAACGAAGCAGAACTCAAGGCGATCATTGCCGAATTTCATGCTGACTACAACCGCCACCACTTCGTTCGCAACGAGCAGTTCGATGGTGCTTGGGATCACATTCAAGGCGAAAAGCGTCAGGTCTTCGTTGAATTCTTGGAGCGCTCCTGCACCGCTGAATTTTCCGGCTTCCTACTCTACAAAGAACTCGCTCGCAAGCTCAAAGGGCGCAACCCGCTTTTGGCCGAAGGCTTCGATCTAATGTCTCGCGATGAGGCCCGGCACGCTGGCTTCCTCAACAAGGCGATGTCCGACTTCGACCTTCAGCTCGACCTCGGTTTTTTGACTAAGAGTAAAAAGTACACGTTCTTCAAGCCTAAATTCATTTTTTACGCCACCTATCTCTCTGAGAAAATTGGCTACTGGCGCTACATCACCATCTTCCGTCACTTGGAGAAAAATCCTGAAGATACCATTTACCCTATCTTCAACTTTTTCGACAACTGGTGTCAGGATGAGAACCGTCACGGCGACTTTTTTGCAGCGGTGATGAAGTCTCAGCCTCAGTTCCTTGACGATCTCAAAGCGCGGCTTTGGTGCCGGTTTTTCCTGCTGTCGGTATTCGCCACCATGTACCTGAACGACATTCAGCGCAAGGGCTTTTACGCTGCGCTAGGTTTAGATGCGCGTGAGTACGATATTGAAGTGATTAAGAAGACCAATGAGTCTGCCGGTCGCCTCTTCCCGATTGTTCTGGACGTAGAGAATCCTAAGTTCTTTGCTCAGCTCGACGAGTGCACTCAGCACACGGCTGCAATCAGCAACATCGCTAAGTCGGGCCAGAATAAAATCCTTCAAACGCTGCGTAAAATTCCTCACATCACAGCCATTGGCTCCAGGCTGATCAACTTGTACTTCATCAAGCCGATTCGAGTGGAGAGCGATCGCAATACCGTCCGGTAATCGCCTCAGCAGATTTTCATGAGAAAGGGCCAGGAAGCAATTCCCTGGCCCTTTCTCATGGGCTGAATCCCCTGAAGTATAGGGTTAACTCTTAGGTCTTTATGGATGTCATAGGCAACGCTATGGACGAATTGCAGCCCATAAAACCCGCTGCTGAAAGCGAACAAGTCAAAATTATTACCATCACCACGCAATGGACAAACGCTGACTGGATCAAATTGTCTATTGTGGACGACGGCAAAGGCATTCAGCAATATAGCATTGGTCACTTGGCTTGAATACAGTAATGCAGGCAAAACCTTTGCATAACAACAGGCCAAGTGAATAGCGTTACCCGAATGCATCCGGGTAACGCTATATACTGCGGACAAGCTATTCGATCCATTTTTTTAATACTAAATCTGTTGGCAAAGGAACCGGACTACGTCTCTCAATATTCGAGAGTCCACAGAGCAAGTCCACCGCCTTTGCCTCTAGCTGCGATGTAGGTTTCCTTGACCAAAAAGAACGTGAAGAAGGCTTGGTCTCGAAGAGATTGAGCCTTGAATGTTTGATTGCGTTCTGTGCCGCCACGGATGCCACCGTTGTACAAGGTCAAAGGGCCTACGCTGGTGTTTAAGCGGGTAAAGTCGAAAGCTAAGCTGTTGGTGCTAGGCCAAAAGCAGGTAGGCCCGGTCAATCGCAATTGCAATGGCCCGATACTCACCGCATTTTCTACTGTGTTGGTCTCTGTATAGGTGATTTCAATTTTGGTCAGGTTTGGTAGAAACCGCCCCTTGCCGGGTCGCTTTACCGGTTTTGCCTCGGGACGTACCCGCACAAACTGCGTACCTGAAACGAACCCCAATCGCCAGGAGCCGACAAGCTGCGCGTAACTATGGTGCTGCTTTACTTTTTTGCTTTGCTTTTCTGCTAGTACCAGCGCTTGTACAACATCTGTGGGATGTGGCCGCTCATCCCGCTGGTGTAGGTACGCTACGGCTTGCTCTATAGATCCATCCGTCATTTGTGCTGCCTTTACAATCGAGCTTTATTGTATCCATCTAACTTACGCTGCTGCTACATATGAGGCTATAAGAACAGCAAGCTTTCCTCTAAATCCTGTAATGTGACAAGTGGAAGAAAGTTGATGCGCCTTTTAACGATGGCGTTGGCCCTCCTTAAGCCTGACCACTTATGTCAAACCCGCCCGAGCCTTCTCCCCCAGACCAAACGCCCGAGCCTATTTCAGAACCGCTGCTAGATCCTCGTCCGCCTCGTCGCCGCTACGCTCCATTGTTGCTAAAGGTGGGAGCTGGTGTCGGAACTGGCGTAGCCTTGGTCGGTGCGGCGGGGTGGATTTGGGGCGATCGCATCATCAACACATACATTCTGCCGCGCGTCGAGGTTGAAATTGCCAAA
>JBBQAC010000144.1:0-11623 GCA_038315915.1 Phormidesmidales cyanobacterium | reverse complement strand
CAAGATTGATCTGACGCTATAAAATCCATTCCCAAGTTCATTTAATCTAAGATTCCCGTTCTATAGTATCTACTGATTCCGACGTTTTTCCTGTCTTACCTGGTTTTACTTTCGGACGGGGTCTATTTTTTACAGCTCGATCCCGCAACTTCCCGCTCACCGCCCGGTGATTTTTCTGTTAAAACTGCAAAGGAATGCACAGAAAAAAATTGATTTGATTTCGGGCGCTTTCCCAAGCGTTCATCCAAGTCTCTACTGCGCTTGAGATCTAAGTTCAGACGAGTTTCTTTGACCCGCATGACTTTGCTGAGCATCTAAAAAATGTTGAAAACCCTCAAGGACAGGTGGCCGCTGATTGCGCTGATAGGCATCAGTACCTTCTCAGTCGGCATGATTGCTGCGGTTTTAAAGGCAACCGACGCTTTTAGCCCGACGCCTGCGGTGGTGGTTTCGCGATCGCCCAATGCTATAGAAGATTCTGCGGTGCTCAAGCTCGCTCAGCAGCCGTCAACCACTCGCAGCACCGCACTAACGGCGATCGCTCAGCAAAATGAAGGCATCGAAAGCGATCGCGCCCGCTACCTGCTAGCGACCGACCTAATAGACCAGAATCAGGGCGGCAGCGCCCTCCCCTGGCTAGAAGGGCTAGAAAATAGCTACGAGGCGCTAGCGCCCTATGTACTGGTCAAGCGAGGGCAGGCCCAGCGCGCCGCTGGCCAGACTGACACGGCGGTCGCGACCTGGAATCAAGTGCTCACTGAGTACGCGGGCAGTGCCGCCGCCGCCGAAGCTCTCTATCATCTCGGGCAGCTTGAGCAGAGCGCCAGTCAGCCAGCCGCACCGCCCACCCATTGGGCCACCCTGCTGGAAGAAATTCCCAGCCATCCGCGCAGCGTCGAAATCGCCTTTGAGCAGCTCAATCTCCCCTCGGCTGTTGAGCCGTCAAAATCAGCCGATGCCGCTTTAGGCAGCTTTGATCGGCTCTCTCTTCTCAAAATCGTCGCCTATCACGGCCTTGACCACCCTCAGTATGTCGAGGTTCTCAACCAGCTTACCGACCAGTACAGCAGCGCCCTCACCCCGGAGGACTGGGCCGCTATTGGGTTTGGCTATTGGGAAACGGAAAACTACGTGCAGGCAGGAAGGGCCTACAGCCAAGCGCCCGCTACGCCGGTAAACCTGTACCGGGCCGCGCGGGGCAAAGAGCGCGATGGCAAAAGGGCTGAGGCGATCGCTGCTTACCAAAAGCTCGACCAAACCTTTCCAGAAGCACCAGAGACCGCGACTGGCCTGCTGAATCTGGCCGATCTGCTGCCTGCCAAAGTCGCGGGTAGCGCCCTCGATCAGGTCGTGAACCGCTTTCCCGATAAAGCAGCCGATGCACTCGCTGCCCGCGCCGATTTGCTCGATGTGCTCCAAAGCCCCGACTCCGCTCAGCAGACCAGGGCTGCTATCCTTTCACAGTATTCTGACTCTGAAGCTGCTGCCAAAATTCGCTTTGAAAACGCTGAAGCAAGTTCCCAAAAAGGCGACTACGCCAGCGCCATTGAGTGGGCTCAGCAGCTCGTAACGGCAGCCCCTGACGATGAGCTAGCGGCTGAAGCTGGATTTTGGCAGGGTAAATGGGCGACCAGCCAGAATCAGCCAGAGGTGGCCGAGCAGGCTTTTGAGCAGGTGATTCGCACTCACCCAGATTCATACTTCGCCTGGCGATCTGCGGTTTATCTCGGTTGGAACGTGGGTGACTTTGATACGGTGCGCGACCTCACCCCTGAAATTGTGCTGCCGCCCAAGCGATCGCCGTTACCCGCTGGCTCACCCGCCCTCCAAGAGCTGTATTTGCTCCAGCAAGACCAGGAAGCCTGGGCGCAATGGCAAACCGAATTCGATAACCCACAAACCCTCACCGTCTCTGAGCAATACACCGATGGCGTTTTACGGCTAGGCGTCGGCGACAATTTGAACGGCATCTTTATGGTCTCTAGCCTGTCCTGGCGCGACCTTGCAGATGAGAAAGCAGAATATGCACTCCTCAAGGAAAAACCTGCCTACTGGCAGGCTATCTATCCATTTCCCTTTTTGGAAATCACCCGAGGATGGGCTCAGCAACGCCAGCTCAATCCGCTGCTGGTAACTGCCCTGATGCGTCAAGAGTCGAGATTTCAGCCCAAAATCAGATCGGCGGTCGGCGCGGTCGGCCTGATGCAAGTCATGCCCGACACTGCTGCTTGGATAGCGGAGCAAACCGGTGAAGCTGGCTACACCCTCGACCTACCAGAAGACAATATCGAGATGGGTACCTGGTATCTCGACTATACGCACCAGCAATATGACGACAATTCTCTATTTGCAGTTGCCAGCTACAATGCGGGGCCGGGTAGCGTCGCCAAGTGGATAGAAGCCGGTGGCTTTGCCAACGCTGACGAATTTGCCGAAAAAATCCCCTACCCCGAGACCAAAGGTTATATAGAATCTGTCTTCGGCGGCTATTGGAACTACTTACGGCTCTACAATCCCGAAATAGCGGCCAGGGTAGCGGCGTTATAAACATCCCAATGTTTTTATGAAATCAGCGAAGCAGACAAAACTAAAGCCGCGAACCTAGCAGCTATTCTCAGTCCATATCCTTGTTAGGATGATCATTGTTAGGATGATATATATGTATATTCACCCAGCATAGAGATGCCTGAGTGCGATGTGTAGGAACACCCTTGCCGTCAGATCCGAGGTTGAACGTATGCCAGTATTCGGGGTAGTCGTTGATTTCATGGAGTATCGTGACCAAATTTAGTGCCCCACAGCAAAGTCAACTTGCCCAAATCGGTGCTTTCTTGCGCGATCATCGAGAAAAGCAAGGAAAGTCTTTAGAAGACATTGCCATTTGCACCTATATTCGTCCTCAGCTTCTCAACGGGCTTGAAACGGGCGACCCAGACGTACTGCCTGAGCCCATTTTTGTTCAGGGATTCATTCGTCGCTACGCCGAAGCGATGGGACTCAACGGCCTAGAGCTAGCTCAGCAGTTCACAGTTGACTCGATTCCTTCGACCCCGCGTCCTACTCGTCCTGCCTCCCCAACTGACAGCGCAACCACGCGAATTACCCGCCTTACGCCGCCGCCATTGACGGATTCACAAACTTTACACTCACCTGCTACGCCGATAGCGATCGCAGAGACTTCAGTGGCACCTGAGCAGCCTGCGATTGCAGAGGTCGCGGCTGTATCAGACGGTGACCTGAAAGCAGCGAGCATTCCCTATGCAGGCGAGCCAGTAGCAGAGCCAGTACCGGCTCAAGTGACTGAGTCAGCCTCACAGACGGCTGAGCCGGTAGATTTTACTACTGCTGATCTGGCAGATGTTCAGGTAAAAGAACGGCCTAGTGAAACCAGCGGCGACCCCGACCGATCTGACCGTAATGGCGGTGGTCTTAACAGCAACAGTTTCGATGACGGTGACTTTAATCATCTCAATAGCAGTGACCTTAACGGCGGCGAGCTTAACCCCGACGAGCTTAACAGCAGTAGTCTCAACGATGACAGTCTCAACGATGACAGTCTCAACGGTGACAGTCCCCAGCTCGATCCAGTCGAAACGCCGCTTAGCAGCAATGCCCATTCAGCCCCTATCCAGTTTGATGATGACCTGCCTGAGGCATTTACGACGCAGGCTGCTACGCGCGTAGCGCTGCCAACAGCCAGTGGGATAGAGCCGGTGGGTGTGGAATATAGCGGCTCGAAATCGGCGAATCTAACCCCCTTGATCATTGGCGGATTGGTCGCAGTATTGGCGGCAGGAGCAGCGGTTTTGTTTACGCTGTTTGGAGGGGGCGATCGCCAACCGGGGAACGCCAACAGTCCCGACGCCGTCGAGCAAACGACCGGAGGCACGGGCGCTGACGCAGTTTCAGAGGTTCCAGAAACCACACCAAATGAAGTGGCCGCTCAGCCACCGGTCAGCACAGCGCCGGTTTATGTCGAAGCGACGGCCACTTCTGAAGCCTGGGTGAGCATTATTGCCGATGGGAATCCTACCCCTATCTTCGAAGGTACGCTCCAGCCGGGTGATACTCAAGTCTGGGAAGCTCAAGAAAAACTCAGCGTATATGCTGGAGATCCGGGTGCCTTACAGCTATCTGCTAATGGCGCAGAAGCTACCGTCATGGGTGAGCCCGGTCAGCCAGCAGAGAAAACCTTTCCCTAGTTGAGGCTGGCTACTAGCGCTGCTTGCGAGGCGACTCTAACCGCTCTTTGAACTTGAACCCTTACTACATGACCCGCTTATGACGCCCCCTGCTGATCTTGAGACGGCAACGCCTGCCAACCTCTCGGTGCCAGACGGGCAGGCCCGTGAAACCTTTTTGGACGAGGTGCCTGGTGATGTTGAAATGTCTTTGTTCGACCACCTCGACGAATTGAGAGTACGGATCTTTTACGCCCTGATAGCGGTTGTTATCAGCGTGGTCGGTTGCTTTACCAGCGTTCGGACAATTGTCGAGCTGCTAGAAGTTCCGGCTCAAGGCGCAAAATTTCTCCAGCTCTCACCGGGCGAATACTTTTTCGTCTCGATCAAAGTGGCGGGCTATAGCGGCCTGCTAATAGCCAGCCCATTTATCCTCTATCAAGTTATTCAGTTTGTGCTGCCGGGGCTCACCCGCCGCGAACGCCGCCTGATTGCACCGGTTGTGATCGGCTCCAGCGTCCTCTTTTTTGCGGGGCTGGCTTTTGCGTACATCGCGTTGGTGCCTGCGGCGCTCAACTTCTTTATCAACTACGGCGCTGATGTCGTTGAGCAAATGTGGTCCATCGACCGCTATTTTGAGTTTGTGCTGCTGCTGCTGTTCAGTACCGGTCTCGCCTTTCAAATTCCCGTGATCCAGCTCTTGTTAGGACTACTCGGCATCGTTAGCTCCAAGCAAATGCTTTCTGGCTGGCGCTATATTCTGCTAGGCGCAGCCATTTTGGGGGCGGTACTGACGCCCTCGACCGATCCAATCACTCAAAGCTTGCTGGGGGGAGCAGTTTTGTTCCTGTACTTTGGTGGCATTGGTCTGGTTAAAGCAATTGGGAAATAGTCTGATTTTTACTTCATCAAGCGCATGAGATAAAGGCACTTTGCGGCTCTATTCTTGATGCGTATATCACTGTATTAGGCCGTATTAGGCTAAAGAAAGCTATCAGCTATCAGCGACTTTACTAAAGAATAACTGATAGCTTCTTTGCCGAATATTTCTATCTTTTTTAAGCTGCTTTCAACGGAAGATATAAATGTTTTTAGTAGCGCTTATCGCTTGGTGAATTTAGTTTTTAATGCGCATCGTTTCTTTGCTTTCAGACTGCTGACCAAACAGGCTATCTAAGTAAATACGGCTGATCTGGCGGTCAGTGACGCCGTTTTGCATCAAAAACAGTGAGATTGCGGCACAGAACAATCGGTCTTGACTCCATCCAGAATGGATATCTAGATAGTGCTGAACGGAAAGGTGAAGATCTTCGGGGATTTCGACTGACAAGCTAACAGATTGCTGCACTAAGGGGGCTCCTTTTCTCATTTCTTTTCACGACAAACTTTCACGGCTTTCCTATACGTGGACTTCTCCAATCCCTTTTCTTGGGTGGCCTTGAAGTCAGCAAAGGCAAAGCGTTCCGCTGAGGTGTTTTTTATTGTGGGACATGTCTCTAGAAATAGCAATGCTCTGAAAGATGACAGGTCGTTTTATTAAAAAATTACGTTTGCCCAGAAGGTAGATTTGACTATGTTTTTTGTCATATAAGTTTATGTTCTTTGCTGAATGAGGTCAGCTTTGTTGGCGCGTTGACTAATCCACAGAAGCGAGTGGAATCACCTACTCACGTCATAGCCTGTGGAAAACCTGCGAGTAATCTGTGGAAAACCTGTGGAAAGATTGTGGAGAAGTCGGCGAATATACTAAGAGTTGTAAATTTCTATCGTTGAGGCTTTTCGGGGGTGCCCCATAGTTTGCCTGTGCGTTCTGTAGCGGGTATTACAGCGGCTCGATTGCACGATTTTACGGTAGAACTATTCCGCTGAAGGATATTGGCGGTCTTATCGAGGCCGACGTGCTCTTCCACAGATATTGGCTGCTGCCCGGTTTATCCACAGTTTTATCCACAGGCAGACTTTTTTGTACTGTTAATTGTACTATCGTGCGGCCTGGCCCGATTACTTTAAAGGTTCAAAAGCGTTGGCCATCTGACGGGCGATCGCTTCAATCTCAGCCGGGAGGTGACGCACTATTTTGCGATCGCGCACATTCACCGTCACCAGCGTTACCTGACCGGTGAGACAGACCTGCGGCTCAGGGCCAACGGTCTCAATTTCGTACAGCCAGTTGAGGCGAATGCCAGTGATTGGTGCCAGACGAGTTTTGACCCTGGCTTCGCTGCCCAGCGTGAGCGGGTGCCGGTAGCGAATATCGAGCCTGACCACCGGCAAATCGTAGCCTTGAGCAATCAGGCGCTCAAAGGACATGCCGGCGGCTCGCAGACATTCTATCCGGGCTGATTCTAGCCAGGTGAGATAGGTGCCATGCCATACGACGCCGCCATAGTCCGTATGGTGGGGCTGCACCCGAATAGGATATTCAAACCATGCAGGCAAGGGGGCGCTCATAAGCTTTCTGTTTTTGTTGATTTCTATCGGTTTGTTGCTGATTGCGTGTATTGGTGTTGGTTTGTTTCTAAAGTTTATAGAGATTGACTTAAGGGAGTTGATGTCTCCATGATTGAAAATATTTTGCTCGCCGACTCTGGCATTGGCAACACCAGAGACATGATGAAGATGCTGATGCAGATATCGAGGATTGCGCGATCGCGCGTTACCATCCTCCATGTCGTGCCCTCGCAGTCTACCGCGACGGCGATGGCCGAAAGCTGGGAAAAAGGCGGTAGAACGCTGGCTGAGGCGGTCAATGAGCTGAACCTTGATCCCAGCCGGGTGAATGCGCTGCTGCGTGAAGGCGAACCGAAAGATATCGTCAGCAAAGTGGCCGATGAAATTGATGCTGGCCTGATTGTGATGGGCTCTAGAGGGCTTCAGGGGCTGAAGGCTATCATCGGTAACTCAGTCAGCCAGTATGTGTTTCAGCTATCGTCGCGGCCCATGCTGCTGGTAAAAGACGACCTGTACGCGATCGCCCCCATCAAGCGCATCCTGGTCGCCCTCGATAAATCAGACTCTGCTAAAGAGAGCCTGAAAGTTGCCACCGACCTAGCTCGCGATATCGAAGGCAGCGAAATTATTCTGGTGCATTCGATCTCTAAGCTCAGTGGCAAACTAGAGGACGTCGTGAGCGATCGCCCCGAAAACGACCCCGTCCTAGCCGATGCCATCACGCAGGTACGCCGCATGGGACTCAAGTATCGCTGTGTGGCCCCCGAGGGCAAGCCGGGCGCGCGCATTTGCGAACTCGCCGACCAGCTCAACGTCAATCTGCTGGTCTTAGGATCGCCTGATCGCCGTCCGACCATTGCCAAGGGAATGCCCGACATTGACCGGCTGCTAGGCGGCTCGCTCTCCGACTATGTGCGCGTGTATGCCAACTGCCCGGTGCTGCTGACTCGGATAGACGCCTGAGCGGAAGACCAATCAGCCTCAAGCAAACTGACAGGGTCGTCGAATAGCTTCGTACAGGGTCGCTTCGTAGACGGCCTGGTCGACTTCAAAAGCGCCGAAGCGCTCCAGGTGGGGATTGGTCATTTGGGCATCGAATAGGAGGAAGTTGCGCGATCGCAAATGCTCTACCAGCATCACCATCGCCGCCTTGGACCCCTCTGGAATCCGATAAAACATCGACTCGCCAATAAAAGCACCGCCTATCACAATTCCCAGAAAGCCCCCTGCCAGCTCGTCCCCCTGCCAGGTCTCAAAGCTATGGGCATAGCCCGCCCGGTGCAACCGGTAGTAAACTTCCTTGAGCTGATCGGAGATCCAGGTCGTTTCCCGGTCAGCACAGCCCTCGACCACCGCTTCAAAAGCCCGGTCAATTGCCGGTGAAAATCGCTCCTGATTCAGCACTCGCTGCAACGACTTAGGATAGCGAAACCGCTCGTCCAGCGGAATCAGCGCTCGCTTTTTGCTGGAGTACCAGTTGAGGGTGTGGCCATCCTCCTCGGCCATCAAAAAATAGCCCTGAGCATAGCACTGAAGTATCTGCGGCACAGAATAAACCATACGATCATCGTAGGCTAAAGTTTTCTCCAACAGGCACCCAAAAGCACCCCGTCACCGCACGTAAAGTAATGCCAATTTTCATGCGCTGATCCTTCGTAACCCTTTAGCCTTGTAACAACTCTGATTCTACAGAAGCTGACTCCATCGATCCTGACGCCTCAAACATGAATTCTGACAGCGCTGAACCCATTGAATCTATTGAACTACCGCCGCCAGAAGATGTCGTCAGAGAAGGACAGTGGCTCCAGGCAATGCTGCACAAATGGCTCAATGAAGAGTTTTTGCCAGAGACCATTAATGAGCACATTGCCGCCCGCGCTTCCCAGGTATTTGTACGGCAGCGGATGGAAGGCGAAAACAATCTAAACGCCCTCGTGCTCGCCATTCTCACTGAGATGCAGGGCTACGACTTTTCCAAGAGCTTCTACAGCGAATTTGCAGTTGCCAACGCCGTCGGGGATCTGCTGCTCGATAGTCTGGGTATCGAGCGCTGCTGCGGCAACAGCGATTCTGATGACCAGCGTTGATACCCATCTCTAGCGACCCAAAAACAACGAAAAAAGGTACCTCACCCATAGGCAAGACACCTTTCACATTTCTGTCTTGGCTAGCAAATAGCTACCAGCTCGACTTAACCACGCCAGGTAGCAATCCCTGGTGAGCCATTTCGCGCAGCGCATTGCGGCACAGGCCAAAGTCGCGATAGTAACCACGGGGGCGACCCGTTTTCCAGCAGCGATTGTTCAAGCGAGTAGGCGCACTATTGCGCGGCAACTGCTGAATTTTGCGGTGAACTTCTAGCTTTTGGCGCTGGTTAGGAGCCTGATCAAATTCTTCGAGCAAAGCTTCACGCTTGGCGGCGTACTTTGCAACGAGCTTTTGGCGCTTCTTCTCGCGCGCAACCATACTTTTTTTAGCCATGAGGCAGCGTTTCGACTTATTTCTATGACACAGTCTCTAATACTAAAGGGTACTGACGGGTTTTGTAAACCACCGTCAGGGCTTTTTCGCGGCAGTCGCCTTGGTTTCCTCAGCCGACTGCCGTGTAAATCGGAAGTTTAAGTACTCAATGCATCTGCGAAAGAGAGCGTTATTCTGCAAAAGCGTCAGTCACCAGGGCGCAACCTGTTTCTGCACCGCTAAGTGAGTCAGAAATGCCTCTACTTCAGCAGCGCCCATCTCCCGAGGCGGTTTCATTTGGTGAAAGCTAACGAAGCGCTTGATCCAATGGATATAACTTTTTTCTGTCTCGTAAGAATAGTGCCTCAACCGCAGCACGTCCCGAACTTGATCGAGCAATTTAGGTTGAGAGGACATGGCCAATCAAGCTACGGACTTTGGGGATGCCATTGATATCACACGTCAATCTCCGTATAGGATTCTGAAATTATACGGAAATTTTTGGGGGTAATCCTCCTGAGCAAGGATAGTGTACGAAAAGCTGGGGGTGATTTACTCTATGAGGCAAATACATGGAAAGTTTCGGGGTATTTACCTTATGTGGGGAGATATATGGAAAGTTTCTGTATATTAAATTGTTATGCGTCTTTAAGGTAAGCCCTAGCAATAGAGGATGAACGGAAATGAGTGAAATGAATGCGGCAGAGACTCAGGTTCGCGCGGTTCTCGAAGACTGGGCTAAGGCGACGCAGCAGAACCGTAAAGACGAAATTCTCAAGAATCATATCCCTGATCTTGTGATCTTTGACGTTCTACCGCCGATGAAATATGAAAGCGCTGAGTCTTATCGCCGAAGTTGGGATGATTGGCAGCCTGAAACTCAGAGCGAAGGGCAGTTTGATCTAGAGGATTTATCCATAACAGCGAGTACCGATCTTGCTTTTGCACATTGCTTTATTCGTTGCGGTGGCATGATGCCAGATGGGCTCACGTTTCAAGATTTGGTGCGAGCTACTTTCTGTCTTAAGAAAATAGACGGAACGTGGAAGATTCTACATCAGCACATATCTAAGCCAATCCAGAAATCTGGTGGCTAACAGCACAAAAGCCACGCATAACAACCGTGTTGGAGCGAATTGAAGAAAGCTCTTGGTGTGGTCTCAGAAGTTAATGGCAACCGCTCAACACGAACGTCAGGCAGAACCGCTACATTTTGCCATTAGGCAGGTGTTTTGTGAGGTAAATATTCCGAGTATGCAAATCCGAAAGCTTGCGCATCAGGAAATCGATACAATCGTTGAATTTCTTCAGGCAATGCTAGATGAAATGGCATCCTTCGGTGGTCATGTTTTGCAAAACCCACATTCCATTTCAAACGGGTTTCGAGATTCCATCCAATCACAACTCGAATCTCCCGATCACCTTTTTCTTGCCGCCGAATTAAACGCCTCATCCAGTCCACTGATTGGCATTCTCGAAGCCAGAATTACCGAGCTACATCCTATATTTCTACCAAAATCATCCCTGCATATCCACGCAATTTATGTTGCTCCTGAATATCGTCGATCTGGAGTTGGGTGATCGCTCATAGAAGCAGCATTCAAATGGGGTCGAGACAAGGGCTGTACAGAAGCTAACCTCAACGTCTTGCGCAATTCACCAGCAAAATTGCTTTATGAAGATTTGGGGTTTGAAGACTTTCAAATCGAGATGCGGCGAAAACTATGAAATTACTGGGAATCTCATCCCGATGCTGAAGAGGCAGTGAAAACGTGGTACTACGAAGCGTCTCATGCTGATTGGCAGAATCCAGTCGATGTTAAGTCCGCTCATGGTAATGCCAGCATCATTGCGAACAATCGTGTCGTTTTCAATATCAAAGGCAATACCTATCGGCTAATTGTGGCAATTCGGTATGACATTGGTATTGTTTTTATCCGCTTTATTTGTACTCATGCTGAGTATGACAAAGTCAATGCAGAAATAATTTGAACTGAGGTTGATATATGGAAATCCGCCCAATTAGGACTCAAACTGACTATCAAGAAGCTCTTCAAGAGATTGAGTCGCTGTTTGATGCTGTCCAGAATACACCTGAATACGATCAGCTAGACATCCTCAGTACCCTCATAGAAGCTTACGAGAAAACACATTTTCCGGTTGAACTACCTGATCCGATTGAGGCAATCCAATACTACATGGATAGCCGTGGTTGGTCTCGCCGTGATTTGGAGACATGTCTGGGTAGTCGAGCCAGAGTGTCTGAAATCTTGTCTCGTAAACGCACCTTAACTTTGAAGATGATTCGGAAGTTAAACCAAGAATTAATGATTCCTGCTGAGATTCTCATTCAATCCTATGAGTCGGCGCAAATCCCTGCCTAACAATGCCTATGCACCCGATTGCCGAGAGACTATCTGTAGGCGTTCGAGGTTACCTGCGGCGAGTGATGGGCAACGTTATGCAGCAAGAGCAATGACCGAAGAATTTGACTTTTCCCAATCTTGATTTATCAGCTGTACAGGGCTTTT